>JBBSMX010000001.1:0-93547 GCA_038232935.1 Rhodothermales bacterium
AACAACCATACCGATGAGCGAACATGGCGAACTCTGGTTGGGGTATCCGTGGTAAGACTCGCTACCGCGGGCCGATCGGGAAAGAACGGAGATAGCAGAAGGGGTGTGGGCCCCCAAGAGCGTCTGCATCGACGCTGTCATGCATAGAGTCGCGCTAGCTGAAATCGATTGATAGGTAGCGCTAAGCGCATCTTAATAAGTAATTAGTCCGAAATCAATACCCCGCGATAAGGTTCGAGCTATAAACCCGCCGGGCTACCGATGTGGACATGACTCGGACGCTCTCTATCGCCCCACCCCCCTACGTGCGGCCAGCGCTCTCACGCTCCGAATCCTCCCCCGTGATGGCGGCGCAGTCCCGCGCGGTGGCGGTCGTGCCGGGCACGTTCGAGGTGGACCTCAGGTCCGACGTGTGCCCCGAGGCGTCTGCCTGCTGGAGCATGGCTCGCCGCTTGGTTTATCTAGACGGCGACCACCTGACTGCGTCGTTCTCCGAGAGTCTGGCGACCCCGCTAGCCCGCGAGATCGACCGTATCGCTCCGCGCCCTAAGCCATAGCGGCTTTACCAAGGGGGGACGTAACGAGAGCGCGGTGAAGGTCCACTCGGCGATCCGCAGCTCGTGCCCGAACCGGGCCCGGATGGAGACGACGCTCTCCAGCATCACCGCCAGAATGGAGAGGCCGATGACGACGATGAAGGCGACGTCGAAGCCCCGCCCTGCCGGGGTGCGGTGCTCGAAGATGACCTCGTAGAGCTTCGCCCGCCACAGCGCCCGAGTGTTCGGCGCGATCATCGTCGAGGGAGTTTTGGACGGGGGCGGAGGATAGGTTCCATAGGGCTGGGTAGAGCGCGCGGCTCCTGAAGATAGCAGACGGATTGAAACCGAGCGTGCACGCATTGAGCCGCCCAGCCCGTTAAATTTGAGCCGTGGGAGGTGGAGTCCGGCCCCACGCAGATACATTTGCTGTGATACTTCTTCCGGAGCAGTCCCTCAGTCACCGACCTGCTCGCTCTCACTGTTGCCACGAACCGATCGAGGCTCTTGCCCGCGTTACCCCCATGAACACTACCCTTTCTGCACCACTGGTTTGGTTGATCGTGATGGTCCTGACCCTTGCTCTCGGGGGCCTCGACTTCATCACGGGCACGGAACTGGGGCTTTTCGTGTTCTATTTCGCCCCGGTCATGATCGCGGGGTGGCGGTTGGGGCTGTCCGCCTCGGTAGTGATGGCCATTCTCGCGGCACTCGTCTGGTTCGCAGCAGACACTCTCGGGGGGCACGCGTACTCCCACGCGGCCATTGGGGTCTGGAACACGGGCGTGCGTCTCTTGGCCTTCATGATCATCGGGCTGTTCACCTCGCGGCTGGTCGCCCTGCTTGCCGGAGAACGCCAAACCTCGGCAGATCTCGAGAAAGCGCTCGCTGAGGTGGAGGTGCTCCGAGGCCTGCTCCCGATCTGTGCGTGGTGCAAGAAAATTCGCGACGAGAGAGGGGAGTGGCAGCAGGTAGAGACGTACATCGCTAGGCATGGCGATGTGGAGTTCACGCACGGGATGTGCGACGACTGCGCCGCCCGAATGCTCGGCGAAGCCGGCCTTCACTGACTCTCTCGGTACGGCTACGAAGGAGGGCGCGCTGGTGGCCTCGCCTGTTGCTCACTTTTCGGCGCGGCTTCACCGTTCGGCCGCGCGCAGGCTTGGCCCCGGTTCCGTCCGCGCCCTATCTTGCACGCCCTCCCACGAGGAGCCATCGGTGCGGTAGCTCAGCTGGTTAGAGCGTCGGATTCATAACCCGGAGGTCGAGAGTTCAAGTCTCTCCCGCGCCACACCGGATACGCTCCTCCGCGTCCTGCGGAGGGGCTTTCCTTTTTTGGAGCCGTCACGCCGAGAGCGGAGGCGGACCGCATCACCGGAGTACGCTATGGGTTGGAACGGAGTCATCGATCAGGAGCGCGCCGTGGAGACGCTGCGGCGGGCGCTCACGAGCGAGCGCGTCGCCCACGCGTACCTCTTCCACGGACCGGACGGCGTCGGCAAGCGGGCGGCGGCGCTCGCGTTCGCGCAGGCGCTGGAGTGCCAACGACGAACGCCCGGCGAGGCGGATCCGTGCGGTGCCTGCCCGGCGTGTCAGAAGGTGGCGAAGATGCTCCACCCCGACGTGCATCTCTATTTCCCGCAGCCCAACGACGCCGCCACCGACGACGTGGCCACCCGCCTTCAGCAACTCGGGAAGAACCCCTATGCCGAGGTGGACTACCGTCGCCGTCCGACGCTCGACGACCCCACGAAGACTTCGACGAAGCAGGCGATCTACAACGTGGACCGCGTCCGCGAGATCACGCGAGACCTCCGGTACAGCCCTGCCGAGGGCCGGTTCAAAGTCGCCATCCTCACCGACGCCGACGCAATGAACGAGGCGTCGGCGAACGCCTTCCTCAAGGGGCTGGAGGAGCCGACGGAGCAGACCGTCATCGTCCTCACGGCGAGCCGGCCGGACCGGCTGCTGCCGACGATCCTCTCGCGCTGCCAGCGCCTCCGCTTCGACACGCTCTCGGCCGAGGCCATCGAGCGCGCTCTCGTCGAGCGGGCGAGCCTCGCGCCGGAGCAGGCGGCCCTCCTCGCCCGCATGGCCGACGGCTCGTACACGCGAGCGCTCACGCTCTCTGAGAGCGAGGAACTGGCCCGTCAGCGCGCCCACGTTGTCACCTTCTTCCGCGCTGCCTTCACCGGCTCCGGCGACGCCGTCGACGATCTCATCTCGGACCTCGCGGGGCTCGGGCGCGAAGGGCTGAAAGGCGTGCTCCACCTCATGCTCGGCTGGATTCGGGACCTCGTGCTCGCCCGCCACGCCGGGGCGGAGGCGGCGCTCGTCAACGTGGACCAGCGCGCCGCCGTTCACCGTTTCGTCGAGAACCTCCCAGCGGCGCGGCTCGACGCGATGGCGGATCTCGTGGAGCACGCCGCCGAGCTCATCGAGCGGAACGCGAACGCGACCCTCGTGCTGACCGTGCTGGCCGACGCGCTGCGGGCGGCGATGCAGGGGCAGGATCGGCACCGGCTGTTCGCTCCGCTCGCGGAACCTGCTTTTTCGTGACGGCAAGAGGAGAGGCGCGACGCTGAGTGTGCCCCCTCTCTGCCCTGCCGGGCATCTCTCCCCCGGTGGGGGCGAGAACGTGAAGATCACCGGCTCCGCTGGATGAACGAACAACGTTTCAGTCTACGTCCCCTCGCCCCTCCGGGGAGAGGGACAGGCCTGCCCTGAGCGTAGTCGAAGGGGTGAGGGGCCGTACCGGTTTCGGAAGAGCAACAGGTACCCAGGCGCGAGAAACGTCGGCCGGGCTGGGACGTACTGCACGTCGCTTCCGCTTTTCCCTCTCCTCCACGCGTCATGCCGTACTCCGCCGAGATCAGCCGCACCTCTCCGGCCGCCGTCCTCTTCCTGCTCGACCAGTCGGCTTCGATGGGGGACCCGTTCGGCGGGGCGGAGGAGCAGGGGGACGCCGCGCCGAGCAAGGCCCGCGTGCTCGCCGACACCGTCAACCGGCTGCTTCAAAACCTCATCCTCCGCTGCGCCAAAGAGGACGGGGTCCGCGACTACTTCTCCGTCGGCGTCATCGGCTACGGCGAGCGGGTGCAGCCGCTCCTCCGGCTCACCGATGAGATGCTGGAGGAGGAAGGCGAGGTCGCCGTGGTGCCCGGTGTCGCCGAACTCGTCCCGGTCTCGGCCCTCGCCGAGCGCCCGCTCCGCCTCGAAGAACGGCTGAAGCGCGTGCCGGACGGACGCGGCGGCTTCACCGAGCAGCGGGCGAAGGTGCCGGTCTGGTTCGACCCCGAGGCCCGCAACGGCACGCCGATGTGCCAGGCCCTCGACTACGCGACGCAACTCGTCCGCCGGTGGGTGAACCTCCACCCGCGCTCGTTCCCGCCCATCGTCCTCAACGTCACCGACGGCGAGGCCACGGACGGCGACCCGCTCCGTTTCGCCCAGACCCTCCGCGAGTACGGCACCGACGACGGCGAGACCCTCCTGCTGAACGTCCACCTCTCCTCGTCCACCGAGCCCGCCATCGAGTTGCCGGACACGATCGAGGGGCTGCCGGACGAGCACGCGCGGCAGCTCTTCCAGATGTCCAGCACGCTCCCGTTCTCGATGCGTGCCGCCGCCGAAGCCGAGGGCTACGCCGTCGGCCTCGACACACGCGGCTTCGTCTTCAACGCCGACCCGGTCGCGCTCATCCGCTTCCTCGAGATTGGCACGCGCCCGAGCACGCTGCGCTGACACCGCCGCATTCGCCCTTCCCTTCCGCCCATGCCCCCGTTGCTCTCCGAAATCCGCACCCACTGGCTGCCGAAGCAGGGCCACACGCCCGACGAGTACGAGGACGCCACGGCCCCGCCGGTCGCGGCGGCGGACGGGACGGTGCGCGCCGCTCTGGCGGACGGGGCCACGGAGTCGGCGTTCGCCGGGGCGTGGGCGCGGACGCTCGTCGAGGAGTTCACGGGCTCGGACGTGACGGTGCCGGAGACGTTCGCCGAGTCGATCCACCGGACGCGCCGGGTCTTCGGGGGACGCATCGCCGAGCACGCGACGGACCTGCCGTGGTACGCGGCGGCGAAGGCGGAGGAGGGCGCCTTCGCAGCCTTCCTCGGCTTCGTCCTCTATCCGAACGGGGCGTGGCGGGCCGTCGCCGTCGGCGATTGCTGCCTGTTCCACCTCCGCGGCGGCGCGTGCCTGACGACGTGGCCGCTGGACGACCCCGCCGACTTCGGCAACCGCCCCGACCTCCTCGGCAGCCGCCTCGACGTGAGCCAGCCCGACGCGCAGACGACCTCGGCGCAGTGGACGGCGGGCGACCGCTTCCTCCTCGTCTCCGACGCGCTCGCCGCCTACCTCCTCGCGCACGATCCCGCCGCTGCCACTGGACTCGACGCCGAGGCCTTCGTCGCATTCGTCGCGGGCGCCCGTGCGGACGGGATGCGGAACGACGACGTGACCCTCCTGGAACTCGTACTCCGACCGCAGCTGCGGTGACGTGGGCGGACGAATGATCGGGGAACGATGACGAAATACCCCACCCCGAGCGACTACCTCGAGGCGCTGCAATTCCCATCGACGGCGTTCCTCCATCCCGAGCTGGCAGCCGGGACGCCGAAGACGAACGCGCTCGGCCTGCCGCAGCCGATCACGGGCGCGTTCGCCGCCGTCTTCCCGGTCGATACCGAGCGCGGGCGCTTCGCCGTGCGCTGCTTCCTGACCCGCGTCGAGGACCAGCAGGCCCGCTACCGCGCCGTCGCCCGTCACCTCGCCGAAGCCGAGTTACCGAGCATCGTCGCGTTCGATTACCAGCCCGAGGGCGTCCGCGTCGGGGGCGAGGCCTTTCCTCTCCTGAAGATGGCGTGGACGGAGGGAGAGGGCCTCGCCGCCTTCACCGAGCGGCACCTCGACGCGCCCGAAACGCTGCGCGCCCTCGCCGACGCATGGCGCGTCCTGCTTGCCGAGCTCGAAGCAGCCGACGTCGCCCACGGCGATCTCCAGCACGGCAACGTGCTCGTCCGCGAGGAGGACGGAGCGATCCGGCTCACGCTTGTGGACTACGACACGATGTTCGTCCCCGCCCTCGCCGGCCGAACCAGCCCCGAGGTCGGCCACCGCAACTACCAGCACCCCGACCGCACCGAGTCCGACTTCGACGCGTCGCTCGATCACTTCGCGGGGCTCGTCGTCTACACGGCCCTCCGCGCGCTCATCGAGCAGCCGGACCTGTGGGCGCGGTTCAGCACGGGCGAGAACCTGCTCTTTCAGGCGGGCGATTTCTACGACCCGAACGCGTCGCCGCTGTTCGAGGCGCTGCGGCAGATCGAGCCGGTGCGCCCGCTCGCGGAAGCGCTGGCGCGGGCGTGCTACCTCGAACCCGCTGCCGTGCCGTCGCTGGAAGCGGTGCTGAGCGGCGCGCCGATCCCGGCCGGGCGCGGCCCGAAGCGACGCCGGTCCCGCGAAGAGCGGCCCGAGCGTCGTCGTCGCTTCGAAGCGTTGTTTCTGCCTGGGGTGGCAGGCGTGGTCGTACTCGTGGCCGCGTGTCTGTCTGTCGGGTGGGGGAGTGGGGCACTGGCCGTAGCTGGTATAGCCGGGGCTGCTCTGCTGTGGCAGTCGAGCTGTGCGTACGGCGAGCAGTCGGCCGTGCGGCGACGGCGTCGAACGGCGCGCGAGGCCTCTGTGCTGGAGCGGTGGATCGCCGAACTCGAAGACGCCCGACGCGCGCTCGACCGCGAGCGTCGCGATTTTCTCGCCGGGCTGGATGCGTTCCGCGAAGAGCGGCTGGCGGAGCTTCGCAGCGCAGCGCTGGAGCGGCACCTCCGTCACCACTTCGTCGGCGAGCTGGACGAGGTCGAAGGCGTAGGGCACCGGGCGGTCGTCCGGCTCAAAGCGGTCGGCATCCGCAACGCGTTCCACGTGACGCCGGGGAGGGTGGCTGAGGCGAAGGGTCTCACCTCCGAAACGCGCGCCCTCGTCGGGCAGTGGCGCACCGCCCTCGCCCGCGCCGTGGCCGACGACGTGCCCGACACCCTCTCGCCGGCCGAGGAGCAGCGGATGAACCGCCAAATCGAGCGCCGCTTCGCCAGCCTCGACGCCGAAGCGGCGCGGGTCACGGCCAAAGCCGAGGTGCAGCGGGCTGAACTGGCGACGGTCCGCGCTCAGCAGGAGGCGCTGCCGGTTCTCTCCCCGTGGCGCTATTTCCTCTTCTTGCTACGCCTCCGCCCGCTGCCCCGCACCCACGTCGCTGCGACAGCACCGATCCTTCAGCGACCACAGCCTGTCGCTCCAGCGTCGCGTCCCGAGTCCGAACCGCACGAGGTGGAGTGGTGGGAGCAAGCGCAATAGTGTGCGGGTCGGCTGCTCGTGGGCTCCCCTCGCCCCGGCGGGATACCATGCACAAAGACCCCTCACCCTGTCCAGTTCCCTCGGCTACGCCCCTGTGGGGCTTCGCTCGGGACAAGCCCCGGAGGGGCGAGGGGACGCGATCTGGAACGTCGGCGCTGGATCTGTCTCGGCGTGATCTGAAACGCAGCGGCATTCGGTTGGCAAAGGGCTGGGATGTACGTTCTCGCCCCCATCGGGGGAGAGATGCCCGGCAGGGCAGAGAGGGGGACGCACGGCAGCGGCTTACGTGCCATCGAACGAATCGCCAGCGTAGAGCACGTATGGGAGGTGGGATGGGTAGGGGGGCGTCGAAGTTCAGCAAGACGACTGACTCCCAAGCTCCCACCCGCCGATACCTCCCCTGCTCTTCGCTCTAGGGCCATTTTTCACATTGAAACGGGCGGACCCCTCGGCCGCATCACTCGTTAGAGGGACCGCCAATCGAGCGGCGCGCCTCTTTTCTCCCTGCACGTCTACCCCTCTATGCTCCGCAGCCACATCGCGCAGATCGGCCAAAAGGCCGGTGCCGAGGCCATCGCCGTCGCGCTCCACGACTACGACGGCGAGACGGCGTGGAGCGTGCGCGGCGACCGCCCGTTCCACGCGGCGAGCACGATGAAAGTCGCCGTGCTCTTTGCCCTCTTCGATGCATTCGAGCAGGGCACGCTGCCGGAAGACGCCGTGCTCCACGTTCGCAACCGCTTCCTCAGCGTCTCCGACGGGACACCCTTCCGCGTCGGCACGGACCGCGATGCGAACGCCGACGTGCACGCGGCGATCGGAAAGCTGCTTCCGGTCCGCGACCTCGCCTACCACATGATCACGACCTCGTCCAACCTCGCCACGAACCTGCTCGTGGACCTCCTCGGCGTCGAGGCGATTCAGGGCTCGCTGGCGCGGCACGGGATCGAGGGGGTGGCGGTCTGCCGTGGGGTCGAGGACGAAAAGGCGTGGGAGGCGGGGCTCAACAACACGGTCACGGCGAACGGCCTCGTCGCCCTCTTCCGGGCGATCCACGACATCGCGCTGTCGGAAAGCGCGTCCGAGGGGATGCGGGAGATCTTGCGTGCGCAGCAGTTCACGAGCGGTATTCCCAGCGGGCTGCCCGACAGCGTGCGAGCCGATGTAGCCCACAAGACCGGGGAGATCTCGACGGTCACGCACGACGCCGGCCTCGTCTTCCTGCCCGACCGTGCCCCCTACGCCGTCGCCATCTTGACGGAGTGGGCAGCGGAAAGTGAGGCATCCGCCGACGCGCGCCGGGCGACTGTCGCCGAGGTGTCGCGCGCCGTCTACGAGCACCTCACCGACGGGGAGGCTTCGCATGACTGACGTGCAACGGATCGGGTTGAAGCTAGTGGACGGGCTCGATCTCGGCGAGCCGCTCCGCGCTGCGCTGCGGCCGGGCGAGATACTCGTCGACGAAGGTGGGCAGGCCCGTCGCCTCCCTCGCTTTTTCTACGAGGTTGGCTCGCGGGAAAAGGCGCACGAAGTCGAGATCGCGCCCGGCTTCCACCTCATCGAGTTGCTGCGCACGGACGTCCGCGAGGCCGCCGTGCTGTGTGGGTACCCCCGCTACGTGCCCTGCGCCATCACCGCGCTCGTCGCGCACCTCGCCGTCTTTCGCGAGCGCGCCGACACGTACGTCTCCATCGCGGCGAATGGCGGCTATCGCTCGCCCGCGCACGGTCTGACGCGGGCGGCGTCGCCGCACTGCTGGGGCACTGCCGCAAACATCTTCCGCGTCGGCGACGACCGGCTCGACACGCAGGAGACCATCGAGCGCTACGCCGACATCGTGCGCGAGGCGCTGCCCGCCGTGTGGGTCCGCCCCTACGGCCACGCTCCCAGCTTCGCCGACGATCATCTGCACATCGACATCGGGTACACGGTCACCGTCCCACGCGAAGCTGAGGGGGTCGAGCCGCGTGAGCGTAGCGCCGAAGAGACCGAGTAGGGCACGAGCCCGCACCGAACGTGAGCACGACGATGGCAGCAGGGGGTAAGAAATTGGATTTGCAGCGGCACGGCGCCAAAGGGCAGGGGCCTAGTGCCGCTTCCCGGCTGCAGCTCGCGGCGGTCGGGATGGAGGCCGAGTTCACGCTCGTCGTGGACGGCCGGCAGGTGAAGCCCGAGGACCTCTTCGGCAACCCGCGGGCGTTCCTGAACGGGCCGCTGATGCACCGCGTCGGTACCTCGTATGGCCTGCCGACGGGCGGCGCGGTCTACTTCGACACCGGCGTGATCGAAGTCGCGACGCCGGTGATCGAGATCGAGCCGGGCTGCGCGGCGCGGGCGGGGCGCTCCCTCTGGGAGTCCATCCACACCGTCCGCCGCGCCCTCGACGACTGGGAGCGCCGGACGGGGCGCGACACCCAACTCGTCGGTTTCTCGGCCCACTACAACATCTCCTTCGAACTGCCCCCGGAGGAGCAGGGCACGGAGCGGACGGTCGAGAAGCTGGCCCTGCTGCTGAGCTACATACTGCCTGTCCCGGTGATGCTGCTGGCCGCCAACAAGCGCTCGACCGGCATCGGCGTCCGCCCGCGCGGCGACCGCATCGAGATCACGGCCGACTTCACGCCGTCGGCCGCCCTCATGATTGCGGCGGGTACTCTCATTACCGGCATCACGCGCGCCGTGATGCGCTGGCCGCACTTCGGGCTCGACGCCCTCGAAGAGCACGGACTCCCCGTGATGGAGGGCTACCGCCCGATGCCGCACACCTCGCGGAAGGGGTGGCTCGCTCGGAAAGATCGCTACCCACACGACCCTTTCGCGCTCCACCCCGACGAACTCGTCTGGACGGTCGAGCGCCCCTACTTCGAGCGCCGGGGCGAAGCGCCGACGCCGCTCTCGCTCCGCGAGATCGCTTACGCGATAGGCCATCACTTCTCAGCCCCGATCGAGGCCGTCTCGAACCCGTTCACGTTCCGGCTCATCCGGCGCGTGCTGCACGGCGAGGCCCCATCTCTGTTGGAGCTGAAGGATCGGCCGCCCGAGTACGAGGACGTGGGCCGCCTCTGCCTGTGGGACGATCTCTTCCCCGAGCGCACCCTCCGGCGCTCCCGCTACGAGCAGGTGCTGATCCGCGCCATCGCCGGCATCCCGCTCCGCATCAACGGCCGCACGTACACTCCCGTCGGGCTCCACGGCTGGGCAGAAGTCGTCTTCCGCCGTGCCGACGGCTCGCGCCACGCGTTCCCCCTCGACTTTCTGCTCGACCACCTGGACGCGTGGAAGCCCCGGCCGAAGCGGCGGAGCGCGTAACGGCTACCCCGCGCGGCTACAGGTCACGGGCGCAGCGGAAGCCGAACGAGTCGGAGACGCTACCCCGCAGGGACGACCTCGATGCGCACGTGGAGCCCGACGGCGGCGTGCATGTTCACGAGGGCGTCGATGGTGAATTGCCCGATCCGCCCGCGCATAACGTCGGAGACGCGCGGCTGGTGGATGCCGAACCGCTCGGCGGCCTCGGCCTGCGTCAGCCCCTCGGCCTCGATGTAATCGGTGAGGCTCATCATGAGGCGGGCCGGAGCGGAGGAGGGCACAGCTGGGGAAGAGCAGGGTGAGCAGGAAGAGACGGCGCATACGTCAGCCGGGACGGACAGCGATTCGTACTCGGAGACCACGGAGCGATGCGAACGTTGCTCGGAGGCGACGTGGGGGACTCAGCCCGCGTGGGCTTGTGCTTCGTGGAGCAGAGCGAGCGCGGCAGTGCGGTGGCTGAGTACGAACAGGAGCAGGAGGTCGCCGGGCTGCATCCAGTCGAGGGCGAGGCGGACGCCTTCGACCGGATTGGGGACGTGGGTAACGTGCTCGGCGCGCGCGCCGAGCCGGTGTAGCTCGTCGTCGAGAAGCGAAGGGATAGCCCCGAAAGAGCGGCCCCGGAGGTGGTCGGGAAGCTCTGCGATGAGGACGTGGTCGGGGGCGGTGCCCCACGCCTCGCGGGCGAAGTTCTGGATCTCCCGGTCGGTGCGGTCGCCGGGCTGCGAGAGGAGGAGAAGACGGCGCTTGGCCGGGAGCGCGCGAGCCGTCTCAGCGATGGCTGCCGCGCCGTGCGCGTTGTGGGCGAAGTCCACGAGCACGCGCGCGCCGCCGATTGAGAAATAGTTGCCCCGGCCGGGGTTATCAGTCGGGTCGCTGCGAAAGGAGCGCAGCCCCACGCGGATGGCATCGAAGGGCACCCCCAGCGTTGTGGCGAGGGCGACGGCCGCGAGCACGTTCTCCACGTTGTGCCGCGCCGCGCCGTCGAGCGTGATCGGCACGTCGGCGACCGGTAGCACGATCTCTCGGCCGTCACCGAACGTGTAGACGATCTCGCCGTCGTCGACGAAGCAGGACTGTCCGCCTGCGCTCCGGTGCGCGGCGAGCGTGGGGTGCTCGGCGTCGCGGCTGAACCAGCAGAGGTCGCCCGTGTAACCGGCAGCGTGGCGGACGAGGCCGGCGTCGTCGGCGTTGAGGATGAGCACGCCGCCGGACTCGACGGCGCGGCGGACCATCAGCTTGGCCTCGATCAGGCCGTCGAGCGAGTGGATGCCGTACTCGCCGAGGTGGTCCTCCGCTACGTTCGTCACGAGGGCGGCGTCGGCGCGGGTGAGGGCGAGGCCGCGCCGCAGCATCCCCCCGCGCGCCGTTTCGAGCACAGCGACGTCGACGTGCCCGTTGCGCAGGACGGTCCGTGCCCCGCTCGGCCCCGAAAAGTCGCCGCGCTCCACGACCTCGTCACCGACGCGGACGAAGTCTGTCGAGCACTGACCGGCGGTGCGGTCGGCTTCCCGCGCCATCGCCGCCACGAGTCGCACCGTCGTCGATTTCCCGTTCGTGCCGGTGACGAGCCCCACGGGTACGTCGTGAACGGCGGACCAATCCACGGCCTCCGGCACGGGCAGGGCGTCCACCGGCCACATGTGGCTCCCCGCGCCGAGGCCGACGGAGGCGTGGTCGTCGTCGTGCAGGAAGGCTACGCCGTGCGCCGTCGCTGCGTCGCGGAGGGCGAGGAGTGCCGGGCTCTGCTCGGCCGCGATCTCCGTGCGCAGGCGTTCGACCGTCGCTGCTTCGTCCGGCGGGTCGGCGCCTCTCAGCTCGGCGACGGCCGCTGCCCACGCGGCCTCATTCACCTCCGTCGCGGCGTAGAGCGCATCCTCCGGGGCCGTAAACCCGAGGTGTGCGCCGCCTTCGAACGGACGGCTGAACACCGTCTCGGCGCTCCACCCGACGGCGTCGAGCAGGGCGCGCGCGTGCCGTTTCCACGCCGCCACGAAGCGGGCGACGGGCACGCCTTCGGCCGTGGCCTGCAACACGGCACCGGGGCAGTCGGCGAAGAGGTTCGGCCCGGTGAGGCGGCGGCTGTCCTCGAAGGAGAGCGTCATGTTATGGGGGGAGAGTGGCACCCTCGGCGAGGCGCGACTGCAGGCTGTCTCCGTACGCTACGACGTCCTCGACGATGCCGGCGAGTTGGGCGAGGTGCTCGGGGTACCACTGGTACTGCGCCCGAAGCTCCCCGGTGGCAGGGTTGTAGAACGCCGCCGGGCCGTCGTCGAGGTGGGGAATGATGTAGCGTCGCTGAGGGCTCGGGCGCGCTCGGCGGTGTTGTTGAGGTACTGGAGCCGGGCGAAGTAGAGCTGTACGTCGCGGAGGGTGCGGATGTCGAGCACGTCGAGGCCGCCGGCCTGGACTGCCGCCTCCCAGAGTCCTACGCCGATGTCGCCGCTGGTGAACTGGAGCGGGACGGGAATGGGCTGCTCGCCGCGAGCCTGGGCCTCAACGAACGGCCGGTAGAGGAGAGAATCGACCTGGGGCTGAACGAGGGCGAGCTCCTGTGATACGCCTGCGATGTGCTGGGCGATCATCGCTGTAATCTGCCGTTGCTGCTCCTCGTCGCGCCGGTCCTCGCGCCACGTGTTGAGCGCGAACGCGGCGTAGACGCCGACGAATACGACGAGCAGTTCGAGGACGAGCCGTCCCGCCTCTCGCCACGCTTTGTTGCGCTCTGCCATCGGCTCAGTCCGCCTCTTCGTCGCGCACGAGGCGGACGCCGCGCTCGTCGCGGACGAACTGCTGGCCCTCACCGACGCTGAACGGCCCGGGCTCGCCCTCTCCATCCGTGGGTACGGTGGCCGCGATCGGGGGCACCGTCGCCGCGCCGTCGCCGTCGCCGTGACCGTTGGGGCGGAAGTGGGTGATCTGCTTCCAGCAGCGCGTGATGTTGTCGCCGAAGATGACGAGGAGGTCGCCGAGCTGCGCGAGCCGGAGCGCGTGGTCGACGGCCTCCTGCTCGTCGATCACGATCTCGACGTGGTCGGCCGCGACGCCGCTGGCGACGAGCGTGTCGCGCAGGAGCGTGGGGACCTCGTCGGGGCCGCGCCCGCGCGGGGTGTCGTCGCGCTTGCAGACGAAGTGCTCGAAGTGCCCCGAAGCCACGCGGGCGATCTCCTGGATGTCCTCGTCGCGGCGGTCGCCGGGGGCGGCGAGGACGCAGAGGCGGCGGCCGGCCGTCTCCATTCGGTCGGCGGTCTGGCACATTGCGCGGACGGCAGCGGGATTGTGGCCGTAGTCGAGGACGACCTTGAACGGGTGCTCGTCGAACACGTTGAGGCGGCCGGGCGCTTCGTAGTAGCTCGTCGAGAACGTGCGGAGGCCGTGGCGGATCTGGTCGAGCGACTGCCCCATCGCGTACGCCATCGCGGCGCCGAACATTGCGTTCTGCACGTTGTGGACGGCCTTGCCTTCGAGCGTCGCCGGGATGAGGTGTGTCCAGAGGAGCGGGAGGTGGGCGCCCTTGTCGAAGAGCGTGATCATCTCGCCGTTGATCCCCTTTTCGAGGACGACCGCATGCCCGCCGGAGCGGATGTGCTCACGGACGAGCTCGTGGCTGGGGTCGAGCGTGACGTAGCAGAGGTGGTCGGCCTCGGTGTGGTTCGCCATGTCGAGGCAGAGCGGGTCGTCGGCGTTGAGCACGGCGCAGTCCGTGGCGACCTCGACCACGACGCGCTTGACCTCGGCGAGGTCTTCGAGCGTGTCGATCCCCTTCAGCCCGAGGTGATCCGCCTGGACGTTGAGCACGGCGGCGACGTTGCAGCGCGAGAAGCCGAGCCCGCTGCGGAGGAGGCCGCCGCGGGCCGTCTCCAGCACGGCCGTGTCGATGGTGGGGTCGCGGAGGACCATGCGGGCGCTCGTCGGCCCCGTCATGTCGCCCTTCACCGTGAGGTTGCCGTCGATGTAGACGCCGTCGGAGGTCGTCGTCCCGACCGTCGCGCCACCGGACTTGAGGATGTGGGCGAGCATCCGCGTCGTCGTCGTCTTCCCGTTCGTGCCGGTGATGGCGGCGATGGGAACGCGCGACGGCGTGCCCGGGGGGAAGAGCATGTCCATCACCGGCCCGGCCACGTCGCGCGGCGTTCCCTCGCTCGGGGCGACGTGCATGCGGAAGCCCGGCGCGGCGTTGACCTCGACAATCGCGCCGCCGACCTCGCGCCACGAGCGTGTGACGTCGTCGGTGAGGAAGTCCACGCCGCCCACGTCGAGCCCGACGGCCTGCACGGCGCGCACGGCCATGTCGCGGTTGTCGGGGTGGACGGCGTCGGTGAGGTCGATGGACGTGCCGCCCGTCGAGAGGTTGGCCGTCGAGCGGAGGGGGAAGACCTCGGCGGCGGGCAGCACCGTGTCTTTCGTATAGCCCGCCTTCTCCAAGAGTCGCTCGGCCTGCTCGTCGAATTGAAGCTTGGTGAGCACCTTTTCGTGGCCGAGGCCGCGCTGCGGGTCGGCGTTGACGATCTCGACGAGCTGTTCAATCGTGTGCTCGCCGTCACCGACGACGTGGCCGGGCACGCGCTTCGCCACGGCGACGAGCTTCCCGTTGACGACGAGCATCCGGTGATCGAACCCGGTGACGAAGCTCTCGACGAGCACACCGCTGCTGCGCGCCGCCTCGCCCGCAACGGCATAGGCCGTGCGGATCTGGTCCTCGGTCGTGAGGTTGATCGAGACGCCGCGCCCGTGGTTGGCGTTGAGCGGCTTGAGGACGACGGGCGTGCCGATCCGCTGCGCCGCGCGCACGGCCTCGCACTCGCTATAGACGAGCTCTTGCTGCGGCACGGGCAGGCCGAGGTCGGAGAGGATGTTCCGCGTGTCCTCTTTGTCCGAGGCCACCTCGACGGCGATGTGCCGTGTCTCGCTCGTGATCGTCGCCTGGATACGTTTCTGGTATTTGCCGTAGCCGAGCTGGACGAGGCTGTACTTGTTTAGCCGGATCCACGGGATGTCGCGCGCCGTCGCCGCGTCCACGAGTGACTGCGTACTCGGCCCGAATTCGCGCCGCTGCGCGTAGCGGATGAAGTCGTCGCGCTCGGTCTCCCAGTCGAAGTCCTCCTCGATTTCGCCGTTGAAGTGCGCCCGCAGGTCGTCGGGCAGGAGGTGGAGGAGGAGCTGCCGCCCGAGTCGCGCCGCCTCCAGTCCTACGTCACGCTGCTTGTACTCGAACACCATCCAGTACTCGCCCGGCGTCCCCGTGGAGCGCGTTTTCCCGAACGTGACGTCGCTGCCGGCGACGTGCTGCAACTCGATCACGACGTGTTCGAGGACATGCCCGATCCACGTTCCTTGGTCCTCGGTCATCCGCCGCACGAAGCCGCCGGCGCAACCGTACGAGCAGCCGTGCTCGTGGAGGCCGGGCAGCCGCTCCAACAGGGCGTCCACGAAGTCCTGCCCGAGCCGCATCGTCGGCCACTCCTCCAGCGGGCCGAGGTCGATCACCTGCCGGATGACGGGGAAGTTGGCGTAGACGTTCGGGCCGACGTAGACGTTGGTCGAGAGGACGTTCATGGGGGGAGGGGATGGGGGAGAGGAGGGTGGGGGTATGGGGGTGGGATTGATCGGGGCGAGGCGTCGATCCTCCCACGCGCCCGACCCCCACCCACCCACACTCAGGAACCCCCCGTCGCCGTGCGCGAGGCGGCGTCGTAGCGGTCGCCGTCGGTCAAAATATGCAAGTTCAACCCGATGAGCGTGACGGCCTCGCCGCGCGCGGCCGTCCCCATGGACGAGTACCGGAGCCCGCTCGGGTCCACGACGGTGATGGCCCCGCTACCGACGACCTCGAACGCGCCGTCGGGGCCGATGAACGCGGCCGTGTCCTCGTCGAGCCCGATCCCCGTCATGAACGGGTTGTAGGCGAGGGCGGCGAGGAGGCGGCCGAGCCGGTCCCGCTGCCGGAAGTGCTGGTCGATGACGAACGAGTTCGTGAGGCCAAGGCCGGGGGCGAGCGTCACCTTGTCGGGCGTCGGCGTGGCGCCGGCCGAGCCGCCCGCGATCATGTGCTCGGCCATAATCGCCGCGCCGGCCGAGGTCCCGGCGACGTGGACGCCGGCGGCGTTGCGGCGGCGGATGGTCTGGGCGATGGCGGTGCCACCGAGGATCGTCGAGAGGCGGAGCTGGTTGCCGCCGGTGAGGAAAATGCCCGTGGCCTCCTCGACCTCATCGAGGTAATCCTGCCGCTCGGCGTCCGCCCGCTGCTCGATCCGCACCGAGACGGCTGAGCCCGCCCCGACTCCCTCGAACAGCTCGACGTAGCGCTGCCCCGTGTCGTCCAACTCCGAGGCGGTCGGGAGGACCACGATGCGGGCTTCGTCCCCGCCCGCGAGCTGGACGAAGCGTTCGAGGATGGCGGGCTTGCGCTTCTTCTCGGCACCGCCGATGGGGATGACGAAACCGCGCGGAATATCCTGAGGACCGTGGGTGGGCATGAGGGGAGTGGAAGGCGAAAAACGTAGGGCGTGGAACGTAAGGGTGGCTCGCCATCCGGTTGCGCTGCCGGGACCCTTACGTTTTACGTTTCACGCATTACTCGTCACGCCTCACTCGAACGTGCCGCGGATGACCTGCTCGCCGTCGCGGACGTGCCACCGCCCCCGCGCCATGACCCCGTGAACATTCGCATCGGGGTCGAGCACGACGAGGTCGGCGTCCATGCCCTCGGCGATGCGACCCTTCGCGGCCAGCCGGAGGAGCGCGGCGACGTTCGACGTGAAGGCGGGGAGGATGGCTTCCAGCGGCCGGCCGGCGCGTAGCAGCTCGCGGAGCGTGTTCATCAGCTCGCTCGCGTGCCCGACCCCCATCGCGACGACCTCGCCCTGTTTGTTGAAGGTGGGGAGACAGCCGCCGCCGTCGGAGGACACGGTGATCTTGTCGGAGGGGAGGCCGAGGTCGAGGTAGCGGCGGATCGCCTCGCCGGCGCTCCACTCGTCGTCGCTCTGCTTCGGGAAGGCCGTCACGTCGATCGTGCAGCCGCGCTTCGTCAGTTCGCAGGCTTCGGTGAAGAGCTCCTTCCGGCGGTTGACGTGCGTTGGGTTGAAGACGCGCGCCGGGATCTCGGTCTCGTCGAGGCAGCGGCGGATGAGGTCGAGCCCGCGCAGCCCGTCGCCGAGGTGGAAGTGGACGATGCCGGCCTTGCCGGTCATCAGCCCGGCTACGTGGGCCTCGCTCGCGAGCCGGGCGATCTCCTCGAACGTGGGCTGGCTGGAGCGGTGATCCGAGATCGCGATCTCGCCGACGCCGAGGACGCAGTCGAGGTGGACGATGTCGCTTCGGACAGAGCCGGTGAGGGTCGTCGGTGGGAGGTGATAGCCGCCGGTGTGGCAGTAGGCCGAGAGACCTTCGGCGCGGAGCGCGCGCACGCGCGTAACCAGCTCCGAAGTCGTCCGCGTGAGGTCGTCGGTCCCGAGGACGCCGACGGCGGTCGTGACGCCGGACCCGGTGTAGGCCGAGAGCGGGACCGGGGGCACCTTCGTCTGCGGCCCGGCCTCGCCGCCGCCGCCGGTGAGGTGGGCGTGCCCGTCGATGAAGCCGGGCAGGAGCCGCCACCCGCCGAGGTCGGTCACGCGCACCTCCGCCCCGCTGATCTCCGGCTGTGCTTCGCCGACATAGAGGATGGTGCCGCCGCCGACGAGCAGGTGGCGGCGCCCGATGTGGGCTGGAGCGTAGACGTCAGCGTTGAGGAGCAGGTCGAGCATAGCCATCAGTTCACGACGGCGGGGTCGCCGAGGGGCTCGCGGGTGATTACGCGGCGGATGGCCCGCTCGTACTCGTCGATGACCCGCTCGCGTTGGTAGAAGGCCGAGCGGTCGAGCGCGCGGCGCTGCCAGTTCGGAATCGCGTCGGCGTCGGCGATGAGGGTGCGGAGCAGCATCGGCACGTCGCCTACGCGATCCCACGCGACGTGAGGGCCGAGCGCCGCCCGCCGCATCTCCTGACCGAGCGGGCCTTCCTCGTCGCACACGGCGAGGATCGGGGTGCCCGTCGAGATTGCTGGGATCAGCTTGCTCGGGATGAACGAGCCGCCGCTGCCGGCCGTCTCGGTGATGACGAAGAGGTCGGAGGCGTGGATCGCCCCGATGAAGCCGGCCTCGTCGAGGAAGGGGCCGAACGTGAAGCGCGTGTCGCCGCTGGCCTCGATCCACCGGCGGATGTCGTCGGCGCGACCGCCGCTGCCGTGGATGCGGAACTCGAACGGCGCGTCGGACCGGGCGAGCGTCTGGCAGAAGCTGAGCAGGTCCTGCTTCGTCCCGATGTTGCCGGCGTAGAGTAGCTTGATCGGGTCGGCGGCCCGCCGACCCACCTTGCTCGACAGGGCGTCGATCTCGTCGGCGAGGGAGCGGTTGAGCCAGTTCGGGAGGTAGAGGATCGGCTGGTCGCCCGAGCGGATGGCGTCGAGCCGGTCGAGCATCTCAGGCGAGATCGAGCTCCACACGTCGGCCTCGTTGAAGAGGGTGTTCTGCACCTTCGCGAAGAGGCCGGTCACGGCCGCGCCCTTCGTGATCCCGATCGCGGCGGCGGCGTCGGCCGAGAGGTCCTGCACATTCAGCCAGAGCGGGCCGCCGACGAGCCGCTTCCGCAGGGCCGCATACGCGACGGCTCCGACGAGCGGGCAGAACACCATCGTCAGGTCGAAGTCCCGGCGGTCGTGCCGGAGCGCCCGGGCGAGCGAGGCGAAGAACGACGCCTCGTAGAGGAGGCGCTGCGGGAGGCTATTTGGATCGCGAGGGATGAAAATCCCATAGCGCTCGACGTGGACGCCGCGCTCGTCGTAGCGCTGGACGCGCAGCCCGTTCTTCCCGCTCTTATCGCTCCACTCCGGGTAGTACGGATAGGCACAGCGAACGGTCACGTCGAAGCCGCGCTCGACGAGGGCGTAGGCGAGGTCCGAGAACACCGCCGCGCCGCCGCCCCGATCCGGGGCAAAGACGTTGACGACGAGGAGCAGGCGGGGTCGGCGGGTGCCGTTGGAGTGGATCGCCATCGCGTCTAGGCTGCGGGCGCATGCCGCGCCTCCCAGCTCGCGGCGATCTCCTCGAAGATCGTCCGCAGGTCTTTGGTGAGGTCCCACTCGGGGTAGTCGGTGCGCATCCGCGAAAGGTCGGAGTAGTAGCAGATGTGGTCGCCGCTGCGGTGCTGCTCTGAGTAGCTCCAGTTCATCGGCCGCCCCGAGATATCCTCGGCGAGCGCGAAGGCTTCGAGCATCGAGATCGCGTTCTGCTTGCCGCCGCCGAGGTTGTAGACGGCCCCGGCGCGCGGGCGCGCGAAGAATGCCTCGACGAATTTCACCACGTCGTGCGAGTGGATGTTGTCGCGGACCTGCTTGCCCTTGTAGCCGAAGACGGTGTAGTGCGTGCCGTCGAGGTTGCACTTGATGAGGTAGGAGAGGAAGCCGTGCAACTCGACGCCGGAGTGGTTGGGGCCGGTGAGGCAGCCGCCGCGGAGGCAGACCGTCGGCATGCCGAAGTAGCGGCCGTACTCCTGCACCATCACGTCGGCGGCCACCTTCGACGCGCCGAAGAGCGAGTGCTTGCTCTGGTCGATCCGGAACGTCTCGGGGATGCCGTCGGCGTAGGCGGGGTCGGCGTAGTCCCACCGCGTCTCCAATTCCACGAGGTCGATCTCGTTGGGCGCGTCGCCGTAGACCTTATTCGTCGAGAGGTGGGCGAACGGGGCTTCGGCTGAGTGCTGGCGGTTGGCCTCCAGCAGGTTCATCGTCCCGAGCGCGTTGACCTCGAAGTCGAGGATCGGGATAGCAGCGGCTCGGTCGTGGCTGGGCTGGGCGGCGGCGTGGAGCACGGCGTCGAACCGCTCCCGCTCGAACAGCTCCATCACGCCATTGCGGTCACGGATGTCGAGATCGACGTGGCGGAAGCGCTCCGTCGCGTCGAGGAGGCGCTGCGTGTTCCAGCTCGTGTCACCCTTCGGGCCGAAGAACACCTGCCGCATGTTGTTGTCGACGCCGACGACCTCGTGGCCGAGTCGGTCGAAGTGGAGGACGGCTTCGGAGCCGATGAGGCCGCTGGAACCGGTGACGAGGATCTTCATGGGCTGGCAGTGAATCGGGCAAAAATGAGCGGTGCGAAGATACACGGTCATCCGGCTGAACACAATCGAAGAGCCGATGGGGGTGGGCGGGAATAGGCCATTCAGGAAGTGCCGAACCTCACCCCTCGACCGGAGCACGACGACCCGCTTCTCACGCTCCACGGCTCGCAGCTTGGCAAGAACGCGAGGCCGCCGCGTCTGGGGGTAGTTCCAAATCCAACGAAGGAACGCCACATTCAACCGTTCCGGGCACCCCGCCGCCATATCCGGCCGTGACCGACCGTCGTATGGCACACGACGCTTGATGACGCGTGCAAGGCAAAGAAGCCGAGGGAGATCAAGGAACACCACGGTGTCGGCCGTCGCAAGTCGGAGGTCGAGGGTGCCTACGTAGTTCCCGTCTATCACCCACGTCTCACGATCGAGGATCTGGCGGACCTCCTGCTCCCACTCGTCCTTCGCAGGCTCGACCCACCCTGGCCGCCAGTAGAGCGCGTCGAGATGGACGACGGGAAGGCCGAGCCGCTCGCCGATCTTGGTTGCAACCGTGGACTTACCAGCACCGCCGGAACCGATGACGAGAACTCGACGCATTGCTGTTCGGTGGAGTGCCGCATAACAGTGGGCCGTTAGCGCGCTTCCTGAGCAGGAGCTATCGGTGCACGTCCCGCCGGTTTCCCACTTTCACCACCTCGACCACGAGTAGGTCATCGGCGACGGTAAACGATCCGGTACTCCCCCTGTCGAACGCGATATGCCTCCTGCCCCGAGAGCTTCGTGCAGCCGGGTGGACGAGGGGCGTTTGCTAACGCCTCGATCCGCGCCACCACCCGTTGCCGGTCCTTCTTGCGGCTGATCGCTCGGATATCTTTCTCCGCACTTCGCTTGATCTCGATCCGGTACCGTTCCGGCATCAGATCGTGCCTTCGGCCTTTAGCTCCCGGACGAACGCCTCGAAGGAGCGGGATGGCTCGTCTGTACGCTCTTCAACAGCGGCGAGATCATCGGCATACTCGGCGAGTAGCACACGGACAGCTTCGTTAACGACGTCCGAGACGGACCGCTCGGTCTCGGCGGCCTTGAGGCGGAGTGCCTTGTGGAGCGCGGAGTCGAAGTAGACCGTGGCGCGCTTAGGGCTGGTGGTAGGCATAATCGATGTCGGGACGTTATCGATGTCGGGACGCTACGAGCCGGCAAATGGTTTCGGGGAAGCGCGATAGAACGGCTTGCCACTCACCCGCGAAGGGTGGTGTGGCGTGTGAACGGGGCAGTGTAGGCGCTAAAGCTCATGCGAGGCAAGGCGGTAAAGCCCTTCGTGGGGTGCAGTGGTGGGTAGGCGGCGCCTTGATACGACCCCGAAGGTTTCCTCGTCACTCGTCGTCCGGCTCGACGCCTGCTTGCTCGAGCCGCGCAAGCCCCTCCTTCATTGCACGGATCGCTTCGGGGGGATGGCCTGTCCACTCCTCGAGTTCGCCAGTGACGCGCAGTGGCGCGCGTGAGCGAAAAGACTTGGTCGGATTGCCCCTGAACCTCATGTTCGTGAGGTTTGGGTCGTCCTCGACCTCGCCCGTCGGTTCCACGAGGTAGATTCGTCCTAGCCTCTCGCCGACAGCCAGCTCCGCGCCCCAAGTGGCGGCGTCCAAGGTTCGGGCGAAGTAGACGAAGTTCGCAGACCGCGGTGTAGCGCCGAAGTTGGCCTCGTGACCGGGCTCTATCAGGTCTCCGGGTCGGAGGTCAGCGCGCGTACCGTGATAGTGGGTCCGCTTGGTGACCTCATTGAGGACCGTCAGTGGTTCTCGGGAGCGCCACGACATCGCTGGATGCGGTGGCGGGGTGTAGTCGGGCTGTTCTTCAGCGTTCTCCGTCGGGCCCGTGGCTGCCACCCTGTAGACACGGGGCTCTTCGTCTCCCTCCGAGAGCTCCGCGGCCCAGATCGCCGCGTCCAGGTTCGGGGTGAAGTAGACGAAGCCCTCGCGCGGCGGAATCTCGTCCCCGCGATCGAGGTCTATACGGGTTCCATAGTAGAGCTGTGGGGTCTGCTCGCTCATTCTTGTCGGGTTTGTGAGGTGTTCGGGTCTTGCTTCTACTACGTTCACGAGGCGTGATTCTCGACAGCTCGCGCGTGAGGTTGCCGTGCCGAGAGTTCCTGATGGGTGTGCTTGCAATTGCACGATTTCGAGGAGGCGCGGAGTCCGCCTAACGTTCGCTCGATGGAGGGGTTAGGCCCCGCGCTGGGCACTGCCGAGCGTGCCTGATGCGAGAAACATCCAGCCATGGAAATACTCCTCGACCTGCATGTCGTAGACGCGCGGCGCAACGTGCCTCCAAGGTTCCAGCTCAAGCCCGGGCGTCGTAGGCAGAGAGAGCTTTGTAAGGCTCAAGTTCAGTAAGCCATTGAGGAGCCAGCCGAAACGGCGCATAGACCGCTTGGCGCCGAAGAACACGACACGTGAGCCTTCTTGGAGATGCGGAACGAGCCTATCGAGCGAATCCTTGGAAGCATAAACATCTGGTGCGGCGAACATCAGCAGGCCATCGTAGCTGCCGGTGAGATCAACGTTTTCGGCCGCCGAGACCAGAACCTCAACGTTGTGCCAGCCATTCTTAGCCGCCCGACGCCGAGCGTGGGAGGCCGAGCTCGGGCTGAGTTCGATGCCGACAACTCTCCCGCCAGGGCCGACTGCGTGGACGAGATACGGAAAGCTTCCGCCCGACCCGCAGCCCACATCAAGTACACGCGCTCCGGGACTGAGCCGTAGGAGCGCAGTGGCCTTAGCGCGAAGCGGCTTGATGAAACCGAAATCGCAGTCTGGGAATGGCCTCACCAAGCCCGACAGCAGGCGAACGTATAGAGGCGAAGCGGTGTCTGGCATGAACGCATTGTCGTCGGACGGCATGGGGGCTCCGTTGACGGTGCCTAACGATCAAGTTCAGCGGACCAGCCCGCCGAGAACCAGCGTTGCCGTGGCGTCTCCCTGCTCGGCCGCTTGTGTATACCACGCTACCGCTGCCTTCTCGTCCTTAGGTACGCCTCGGCCGCTAGCGTACATGAAGCCGAGGTTGCTCATGGCCGTGGCGTTTCCCTGCTCGGCCGCTTGTCGATACAGTGTGAGCCCTGTAGCAAAATCTTCTGTCTCATAGGCGGCCGTACCGCGCTCGAACAAGTCTGTTGAATCCTGAGAGCCAGGAAGCGTTTTCTTCTTCGGCTGTTTCGGTGGCCCTACCAGGGGGGGTGCCTCTTTCTCCTCCTTCTGCGCAGGAGCATCGATGCGTTGCGGGGGGGTGGGAGGCAGAGCCGACTCTGCTTGTTGGGGGGCAGGTTTCAGCGCTGGAGGTGTCACCTCCTCATCCGGTTCCTCCTGGAGCAGTAGGAGCGTCGTGAGGTAGTGTTTGACGGTAATCTTTCCCTCAATGAGATATTCCAACTGGCGCCGAATTTCTCGCTCTTCTTCCGTTAGACCAGCCGCCCACTTCTCCAGCAAATCGATGCCACGGGTGTATTCCTCCGGGGAAAGCTCATCCCGCTGATAATGGCGCAACAGCAGGCGCTGCTTGCGTTTTACCTCTTGCTGAACCACCTTCTGCCGTGCTTCAATCTCCACCCGTTGTCCCCTTGCCGACGGGTAGTCCGGCACGCGCCGGAGAACGTCGTTCAGGAGGAGGAGGGCCTCCTCCAGGTGGCCTTCATCTCGGCGGGCCAGGGCATCGTCGTACTGCTGCCGGGCCTGCTTCCTGTCCGCCGTCTCGTACTGCGCCAGATAGACCTGCCCCTGCAGGATGCCCTTCTTCACCGGGTTCATAACGCCCCCGTGCCGACGGGCTTCCCGCGTTACATGGTCGTAGACGTACTGATACAACTCATCAATCGTCACCAGCCCGTCGCGATCCCGGTCGGCTTTTCCGCGCAGCCCCTCCAAGAGAAAGTGCGTGAAGAGCCCGTGGCCCATGCCTTCTGTCTCAAGGGCCACCTCGTTGACGCCGCAGGCCGTCACGATCAGGCGCCCCTCGCCTTCGGAGAGACGGTTGAGAAAGTCGTCGGTGAGCGCGGCGCGCGTGGTGAAGTCCGGGTGCTCGAAGGTCCGGCCGCCGGCCATGCCGCTGTAGCAGCTGTCGATAAAGAAGAGCACCTGCTTCGAGGCGATCCAGTGGAAGAACTGCTGGATGGCATCCATCGAGATGCCGGTAGAGCGCAGGTCGTCTTGCTCCGCATCGAAGGGGACGAGAACCTTCTCCATCCCGTCCCCGGAGCGGTTGCCCGGGTTGATCACGGGGGCGCCGTGCCCCGCATAGAAGATGAAAACCGTGTCCTGGGGGCCCGTGCGTCGTGGCAGGGTGGTGCCGATGGCCTTGCGGATGTTGCGCTCAGTGGCCTGCTCGTCGAGAAGGAGCGTGACGTTTTCAGGCGAGAAGCGGCCGACTTCCGGATCCGTCAGGGCCTCGTAGACGGCCTCGGCGTCGGCACGGGCGAAGCGGAGGTCGCGGATGGTGGGATCCCGGTACTCGTTGATCCCGATGACGACGGCGTGGGCGTCGCTCCGGTAGGGGCCGAGGCGTTCGGGTGCAGCGTGCGTGGGACCGGGCTCATCGGTGGAGAGGCAGAGGTCGCGGTTGGCGGGTTTCTCGTCCTCGTTGATCCCGATGACGACGGCGTTGGCCTCGCTCCGGTGGGAGCTGGGGCGCTCAGGTGCAGCGTGCGTGGAGCCAGGTTCGTCAGCCATACTGGTTCGCGTCGCCTGTGGAGAAGGACAGCCGTTGGTGCAGGCGTTCGGATGACGCAATGTTAGGATTTTTCGGAGGATGGCGCCAGAGGCCTGTTCGGTCAAACGGCCAGAGCGGAGGTTCGGGGGGAACCGCCCAACGGTCAAGGGAATCCGCGTTCAGCGATGGGTTATCCAGAGGGGACAGCCAGCGCCACGTTCCCCCCTGATTCCCGAGACGCCGCGCTCTTCGGCTCCGGGAAGCTATGTGAGAGCCGCCCGAACGTCAAGGCAAGACAGGAGCAAACAACCGGTGGTAACTATATCGCAGTTGGTACCAACGCGAGAAGGGCAGACCGTCAAGCCTGCCCTTCGGTTTTATTCCTCGTCTTCGGCGTCTTCCTTAACCGCCGCTCTGAGCACGTCGTCTAAGTCCCCCAAGATGCGGAGCGGAGGTTCGTAGGTGCGCCCGTTCTTGGCCTTGCCGTTGGCCGGTGCTGCCCCGTTCGACGCTTTACCGTTGCACCGCCCGTTCATCGGAGGCTCTGTCTCATCCTGCCCAAGAATGGGCATGTCGGATTCTTCCTTCATTGCATTCTCTCGGTTGCGTGCTGAGACGCCTTTTCATATAATTGCAGAACACACGAACGGCGGAGCCGGTTTCCTTTCGGAACACCGACCCCGCCGTGAGCGACCGCCTACGATACGATTTACACAAGCTGGTTGTACCGACTTGCCCCTCACGGATGACCGCTCTGAGGAAGCATTGCCCGGTATGATTCGGGACACGGGGCCTAGCCCCATGCATCGCATTGTAGGTGATCTAAGGGATGTGTCAGCATCCCTTTCCAGCGGGACACCTGCCTGTTCCTCGTTAGACACTACCGAGAGCAGCGTCGTTTGATCGGCTTGGGCGTTGACCGTCGGTGGCTGCTAACCTTGACGGTCCTCGGCCCAGGCTTCCGTCCCGTCCTTTGTGGACGGCACTTGACCTTAGCCATTCAGGTATCCTCCCGGCGGCGTCAGCCGCCGTTTTGGTTGACACGGGCAGGATTGCCCGCTAGCTCGGCAAAACGCCCAGCATCAACCTAGAGGTAGGGCAGGTGCCCCGAACTCGGAATGTCAAAGAGCATAGAGGCTAGGCCTCAGCGTCGAACAGAGGAAGTGTGACCTGCTCTGCCGGTTTTTCCTCCCGGACTGGCACACACACGTCTAAAACAGGGCCGAAGGCTGCGAGGAAGCGTGCACGTTCTGCCCTGGTCCACCCTCCCTTGGGGATCGACTGCAACAGCCCAACAAGAGCAGGGGGGAAATCGGAACTCCAACCGTCCGACGCACCGTCCGTATCCCCGCGCCGCCTATCAGAGCCCTTGGCAGCAGGTTTCGCTTCGGTCGTATTCTTCGCCGGGGCTCTCGAACTCGGGGCGCTTGCCTTAGCTGACTTCTTTCTAGACTTCTTCGGCTTCGCGGCTTCGATGATGCCAGCCGCCTCGCAAAGTCCAAGGAACAGCGACACCATCCGACTCTGCATCCCGCGCGGTTCGTAGGCGCGGAAGGCATCACGCACACGGTCCAGGTCATCCTGTGCGGGGTCAACGAACGAGAACACTTCAGCGTAGGCCTCGCGGATGACTTCCGCGAGACGGGTTTGGAAATCCGCCTCTGGTGCACGCGCAAGCCCCTCTAACTCCGGCGTGGGCATTCCTGCCTCGTCAGTGAGGTCAAGGGTCTCCAGCGCGATCAACGTGCGGCGGACAAGGCTATCCGACACTCCCGCTCTCTGTAGCACGTCGGTAGTGATGGGCGTAGCAAGGCCACGATTGCGGTAACGGTCAATGAGACCGAGGATCGCGTGCGCCGGAGCATAAGGCACGGGGTCTTCAGTACGGACAGGCATCAGGACGGAATCGTTTGGTGTCCCGGCCAAAGTAAGATGCCTGAGGACGGCATCCTACAGTCGCCAGGACAAGAAAATGCGTTTTGATGTCCTGACGCCAAACGTTCTCGCCAAATAGCTTGGAAAAGCCGATTTCGACACCTAGTTTTTTCCACACGATACCCACATCAAACCAATAGAGTCATGGGGACGCCCTCGAATGAGCCCACCTTCAGTCCACCTATCGTCGTAGCTCGCGTTTGTGGAGGATACCTTGCCCTCAGTTCTCCCGGCTCTCCAGCTCGCTTTGCCGTAGAGGGGAGTAGCGAAATAGACGTTATCCGTCGCTTTCATGCATCTGCCGCTCAATGGAGCGCCTTACTCGCAGAACCTCACGCCGGGACGGATGCAACCCCGGACGCACTTACGTCATGAGGGGGTTGAGTGCGTCAGATTTTCGTAGGTGAGTCGTCCACTACACGCGGAGATGGAAGGCGGTGCCGACGCCGTTGGCGCTCCGGATCGCGGGCAACGCCGTGGACTACCTCGCCGAGCGTATCAAGGAGATCGACCGGGAGGTCCGGCGGCTCGTGAGCACGCACCCGACGATCGGTCCGGCCGTGGCGCTCCTCGTCTCGATCCCCGGTGTGGGCCACCTCCTCGCCGCCCATGTCGTCGTGGCGACATCCGGCTTCACCGCACCCCTGGTAGCCAAGCGGTTCGCCGCGTACGTCGG
This sequence comes from Rhodothermales bacterium, assembly GCA_038232935.1. Classification (GTDB taxonomy): domain Bacteria; phylum Bacteroidota; class Rhodothermia; order Rhodothermales; family JANQRZ01; genus JBBSMX01. Next base: position 27,589 of record JBBSMX010000001.1, read on the forward strand.
GATATGCCCGCTCGACTCCCGCCCCGCCGAGGCGGGCGGGGAGAGCGGGACGAGCGTGCGGGGGCGCCCATCGAGCCGTGGCTACGGCCCGAGCGCGATCCGGAAGCTGTTGTACCTCGCGTCGATGCGGCTCGTCTCGATCGAGGGCTCGGCGTACCAGGCGTACTTCCGTCGGAAGAAGGCGGGGGGGAAGAGCGGGCGGCTCGTGCTGAACAACGTCGGCAACAAGCTGGTGCGCGTGATGGCGGCGGTGCTACGCGACGGGGTGCCCTACACGGCGGACCACGTCAGCACGCGTCCGTCGATGTGACCACGAAATAGTTGCGCGAGCCCTTGACATCGTCATAGCGATCGACCTGCGACGGCGGGTTGGGCGGCATGCTCTGAGAGAGGCCGCCCGCTGCTTCAGTTACGCCTCCTCCAGCAAGTCGAACGACTTCTGCTTCCTCCGCTGGTACGCGAGGTAGTTCTTCCACGCGCCGCTGAGGCTGAGCAGCACGAGCCCGAGCGAGAGGTACTTCTGCTCGGGCTCCAACACGCTAACCCCGACGAAGAAGAGGGCGACCATCGAGAAAAGCGCGATGAGGAAAGGGCTGCCGGTCTGGAACTGTCGGTCGAAGACGTTCATCATCGGATAGTTGTTGGTTCTGCTTCCATGCCGCCCAACATGTTGGCGTTCAGCCGCGAAACGCGATGCGACCGTGAACGAAGGCAAAGTAGGCACAGCGTTGAAGCGGACAAAGCCGTAGAGCGTTTCGTCGGCCTGCAAAGCCGGGTTAGCCCGCTCAGCGCGGCTTCCCCTCCCGCCGAGCAGGGTTCAGCAGAAAACTCACCGATAGCCCGCTGTAGCTCTCGTCCGCGTTCACGTTTACGAACGCGCGTATACCCATGCCGAACGCACCCACGACTGGGCCGTGGACGCCGATTTCCAAAGGGAGGCCCGCAAGCACGGGTGACACCTGCGTGCCGGCATCCGTGGGGATACATAAGATGAAGGCGTCGAGGCACGGACCTGCCTGGTGCCGACGCATTCGCAGCGCGGAGACGCCGACCGAGCCGGTCGCCTGCCACCGACCCCCTACCGGAAGAGCGTACCCGATGAGGAACGCGAGTTCAACGGCCAAGTCGCGGGAGACTTCGAGGAAGCCCGTGACCACTTCCCGTCCCAACTCGTGCCCCGACAGGCGCGCTGTGCCGATGAGGCGACCGTGCTGGACGCTCGCGGACGCGCTGACGTGTCCGCCCCCGCCACCGAAGTTCGGCCCGAGCGCGAGCCTGAGGGTGAGGGGGTCACGTTCAGGCGATTGTGCTTGCACCGCCATCGCGACGAGGAGAGAAGCGCAGACGAGGCAGAGCGCTCTGTTCATCAGTCTCGGCAATGGCATGGCGGTAGTTGAGCGGGCTAACACTGTTTATGCGGAACGATTCCGGATAACCACACCGGGCCAAACCGGAACTGTTCCTGATAGCACGAACGGCGGCCCACCTTCGGCTAACCGTCGCCATCCAAGATAAACGGCCCGTAGGACTCGCGCAACACGATTTCAGCACGCACCGGACCGGGAACGTTCGTCTCTCGGCTTCGGACAAAGCGGAACCATTCCGCATAACCGCGCCGCCCCGCAATCACCACTCGTTCTCTTCCTTCTCCACGCCACGCTCGACAGGCACGGGATAGTTCGAGGTGAAGCAGGCGTTGCAGAAGCCGTCGCTCTCGCTCGCTTCGCGCACGGCCGCCATCATCCCGTCCACCGACACGTAGGCGAGGGAGTCCACGCCGAGCCACGCGCCCATCTTCTCCACATCGCGGTCGTACTGGTTGGCGAGCAGCTCGGTCTCGGTGGGGAAGTCCATCCCGTAGAAACACGGCGAGATCACCGGCGGGGCGGCGCTGCGGAAGTGGACCTCTTTCGCGCCGGCGTCGCGGACCATCTGCACGAGCTGCTTCGCCGTCGTGCCGCGCACGATGGAGTCGTCCACCATGATGACGACGCGGTCTTTGAGCAGGCCCTCGACGGGGTTGAACTTCGTCCGCACCTTCATCTCGCGGGCGTCCTGCCCCGGCGAGATGAACGTCCGCCCGACGTAGTGATTGCGGATGAGCCCGATCTCGTAGCGCACGTCGTAGCCGAGCTTCTGACACTCAGTGACGTAGCCGAGCGTGGCCGTGTTGGACGAGTCCGGCACCGAGATCACGATGGGGCGCCGGTCGCCCTCTTTGCGGTGCGGTGGCGGCGCGTCGTGCGCGAGCGCCTTCCCGATCTTGCGGCGGACCTTGTCCACCATCGCCCCGAAGATCTTCGAGTCCGGGCGCGAGAAGTAGACGTACTCGAAGACGCACTGGCTGACGCCGTGGTGGCGCGGAAGACACACGCCGTTGAAGCCGGCCCCGGCCTCGGGGTGGCCGCCGGCCTCGACGCGCTCGACGCCCTCGCGGTCGATCACGAGGATCTCGCCGGGCGAGATGTCGCGGACGTACGTGGCCCCGATGATGTCGAAGGCGCAGGTCTCGCTCGCGACGCAGTACGACACCGCGCCGTCGGGCTGTTCGAGCCGGCCGAGGGCGAGGGGGCGGAAGCCGTTGGGGTCGCGGACGGCGATGAGGGCGTCGTCCGTCATCATCACGAGGGAGAACGCCCCTTCGCACTGGTGGAGCGCGTCGATGATGCGGGGAACGGCCCCGTCCTCCCGGCTCTGCGCCACGAGGTGGAGGATCAGCTCGGAGTCCGAGGACGAGTTGAAGAGGGTTCCCTTCGCCACGAGTTCGTCGCGGATGGAACGGGCGTTCGAGAGGTTGCCGTTGTGCGCGAGCGCGAGGTTGCCCTCCTGATAGTGGACGACGAAGGGCTGGATGTTGGCCGGGTTGTCCGAGGAGCCGCTCGTCGAGTAGCGGGTGTGCCCGATGGCCGTGTCGCCGAGCAGCTTTTGCTCGAAGAGGGCAGGATCGCTGAACACGTCGAGCACGAGGCCGAAAGCGCGGTGGGTCGGCATCGTGGGGCGGTCGCGGGCCTCGTCGTAGGTGGCGGTGACGATGCCGGCGGACTCCTGCCCCCGGTGCTGGAGGGCGTGCAGCCCGAAGTAGGTCAACCGGGCGGCTTCGGGGTGGTTGAAGATGCCGAAGATGCCGCAGTGGTCACGGACGCTCATGACAGCAGGGGGTGGGCGGGAGGACGTGCGACGTGAACCCGAACGCCGTGCGCAGGTTCAGCCGGCGACGGTGAATTCCCGGCGGGACGGTTCCACTAGCCGTAGGGGCAAGGCGTGCCTTGCCCGCGGCTTGCTCACGGTGGGAGCTACCACGGTCAGACACGGCGCGCCGTGTCCTTACGACGGCACGGGGGGGCGAGCAAAGCGGGGGTCACAGCAGAATGAGCCCGACCGCGAGTGCGACTCCGACGGCATCGGCCACGAGGTCGCGCGTGCTGAAGAGGGGGTGGACGGGACGCTGGCTGTCGGCGACCTCTTTGGCGAGGCCCAGGGAGAGGGCCGCACCGGCCGCGATGGGCAGCGCTTCATGCTCACTCGCGGCGAGCTTGCTCGTGAGCACGTACTGCGCGCTGAGCGTCAGCAGGAAGCTGCCCGTGACGTGGAGGACTTTGTCGCGGCCGAGCCACGGATCGGAGAGCGTGGTGTCGGGGAGAAGAACGCGGGGCGCTGGAGCCGCGACGTCCGGGCCGTGACCGTACAACATCGCCGCCCGCAACGACGCGGGCGCTTGCGCGCTCGCCGTCCCCGCCCCAAGCATCAGCCCAGCCAGCATCACCACGAGGCCGACTACCGCACGCACCCCCGACTCTCGACTCCCGACTCCCGGCCCTCGCTTCATCTCACGTGTCCGGTATGTCTTCCGGCCTGATCAGGGGAGCCCCGTCGCTGAAGAGCGCTCGCATCGCGAAGATCGCCCCGCCGAACAGGATCAGCCCGGCGAGGATCAGCACGAAGATCCCACTCACCGGCGGCTCCGTGAAGCGCACCGAGACGTTCTGGCTCGCCCCGCCAGGCAACCCGATCTGCACCACGCCCGCCTGCTTCGGCATCCACTTCATCGAGTCGAACCCGCCGATGCGGATCGTGTCGCGCGCGGCGATGCTGCTGTTCGGGCGGTACGTCACGAAGACCGTGTCCACGGGCATGCCGAAGCGCAGCGTGGACTCCTGGCCGAGGACCGGGATCTCCGGCATGATCGTGATGGGCTGCGCCGTGCCGGGCGTTGCCGCGAACACGAGGAGCGCGAGGAGAGTCGAGACTCGTAGAGCCGAGGCTCGTAGAGCGAAAGCACGCATCAGGCGACCGTCGGTTGCTCGGCCGATTCCCGGCCGAAGGTGAGGTAGACCGCGAGCGCGAGCGACGCCACGAGCCAGACGAGCGGGATCACGGTCGGCAGCCATGCGAAGCCCTGGAGCTCGTAGAGCGATCCGTAGAGCCCGCCGTCCTGCGTCAGGTCCTCCCACAGCGTCCCGACGAGGACGTAGCCGAGGATCAGCGGGATGACGAGCTTGATGAGCCAGTTGAACCACGGCCCGAGGTAGAACTTGGAATACTTGTTTGCCGCCTGCCGGAGCGTGTCCGCCCCGAGTACCCAGCCGATCAGGATGCACTGCATGAAGCCGGAGAAGATCAGCGCGTAGCGGAACGCCCAGTGGTCGAGGATGTCGAGCAGCGTCAAGCCGAGGGTGCCGTTGCCCGTCACGTTCGGATCGATGATGTAGGGCAGGGCGAAGGCGAGCGAGCCGAGGACGCCGGGGACGAGGACCATCGCGAGCGCCTTCGCCCGCGAGACGTGCAGCTTGTCGATCAGCGGGGCCGCGAAGCCCTCGACGAGCGAGACGGCGCTCGTCAGCCCCGCGATGACGAGGAGGAAGAAGAACAGCGCGCCGAACGCCTTTACCCAGAAGGGGAAGGCCGCGATGCCCTGCGGGATTACGAAGAACGAGAGCGAGAGCGTCGAACCCGCCGGGTTGAGCGCGAACACGAACAGCATGGCGAAGATCGCGACGCCCGCGATGTACTCGAACCCGCAGTTGAGGAAGCTGACCAGCATCGAGTTGTTGATCTGGTCGGCGTCCTTCGGGAGGTAGCTCGCGTAGGCCGTCATCGTCCCGAGCCCGAGCGAGAGCGAGAAGAACATCTGCGCGAACGCCCCCTGCCAGACGTTGATGTCGCGGATCCCGTCGAGGTTGGGCGTGAAGAGGTAGAGCACGCCGTCGGTCCCGCCGGGCAGCGTCACGCCGCGGATGATGAGGACGAGCATAAACACCCACATCATCGGGACGAAGATGCGCACCGCCGCCTCGATCGTCGCGGTCCCGCGCCACAGGATGAGCACCGTCAGCGCCCAGATCACCGCGACGGAGATCATCGGCTGCCACGTCGAGATCATGCCGAAGAAGTAGACCGTCGCGTTCGGCCCGGCGGTCGGCTCGGTCATTCCCGTGAACGGGGCGACGGCGGGGTCCGTGAGGAGGCCGCCGAACGCGCCGATCATCATCGAGAGTGCCCAACCGAGGATGGTGATGTAGTACATCGTGATGAAGAGCGCGCTCGCGGCGGTGAACCACCCGAGGAACTCGCCCTTCTTCCCGACGAGCTGCAGGAGCGCGAGCGGGAAGGAGCGCCCCGTCATCGTCCCGAGCGAGAACTCCATGATCATCACCGGGATGCCGATGACGAAGAGCGCCACGAAGTAGGGGAGGTAGAACGCGCCGCCGCCGTACTGATAAGCGTTCGAGGCGAAGAAGACGATGTTGCCGAGCCCGATGGCCGACCCGCTCGCGGCGAGGATGAAGCCGAGCTTGGACTTCCACGCCTCGCGCGGGGGGGCGGTGGTGGCAGGCGGAGAACCGTTCGACACAGGAGGATCGCTTCGTGAATGGGCCGTGAACGACGCGCCGGAAGCTACGGAGGAAAAGGATGAGGATGGAAGGTGGAGCAGGGGAGAAGGGCGTGGTACGTCCACGGCTCTCCGCCTCCCTCATCCGCCCTTCTCTACCTGCTCGTCCTCCGCTTCGACGGGGCGCGGCGTCACGTCGAGCAGCACCTGCTTGATCCGGTTGTTGTCTACGGCCTCGACGCGCATCTTCAGCGACCCGACCTCGGCCACGTCGCCCACGGACGGAATCTCGCCGGTGAGGTGGAAGATGAGCCCGCCCAGCGTCTCGAAGTCGAACTCCTCGATGGCGAGGTCGAGGGCGAGACCCTCCACGAGGTCGCCGAGGTCGATGCCGGCGTCCACGCGGTAGCTGTGGGGGCCGACGCGCTCGTAGGGGAGGGACTCCGGCTGGTCGTGCTCGTCGCGGATCTCGCCGACGATCTCTTCGAGGATGTCTTCGAGCGTGACGATGCCGGCCGTCCCGCCGTACTCGTCCACGACGACGGCGATGTGGGTGTTCGAGCTCTGGAAGTCGGCGAGCATGTCGTCGAGCGGGCGGCCGAGCGGGACGAACTTGGCCGGGCGGGCGATCCGCTCCCAATCGGTGGGCTGGCTGCCGAAGGCGTGGGCCTCGTCCTCGTTGAGGAGGGGGATGAGGTCCTTGGCGTAGAGGATGCCGAGGATGTTGTCGAGGTGCTCGCGGTAGAGGGGGAAGCGGGAGTGGCCCGTCTCGCGGATGAGCGTGAGGGCCTCTTCCAGCGAGGCCGTGTCGGCGAGGGCGTGGACGTCCACGCGGCTCAGCATCACCTCGCGCACCGCCGTCTCGCCGAACTCGACGATGGAGTGGATGAGGGCACGTTCCTCCTCTTCCAGCGTCCCCTCCGCCTCGCCGAGGTTCGCGAGGGTCTTGAGGTCCTCATTCGAGATGTTCGGGGAGGGCGGGCGGAAGCGGTGCTGGATCAGGTCCATCCCGCGCGCCAGCAGGTCGGAGACCGGGTAGAGGAGGCGGAACAGGAAGTAGAGCGGCCCCGAGAAGAACGTGCTCCACCACACGTTCTGCTGCGTAGCGACGAGCTTCGGCGTGATCTCGCTGAGCACGAGCAGGGCGAAGGTGAGCACCACCACCTGGAAGACGAAGAGGACCTCGGTCCCCCACGGCGTCTGGTCCAGATTGTACGCGACGGCTGCCTGCCCCGTGAGCACCGTCGCGAGGATGGCGGCGGCGACGTTGACGAGGTTGTTGAAGATGAGGATGAAGATGAGGAGGCGGCGTGGCCGCTCCAGCATCGCGAGCACGCGCCGCGTGCTCGCGGTGTCGTCCTCGCGCAGGCCTTCCCGATCACTGTCGCTGAGCGAGAAGAGCGCGACCTCCGAGCCCGAGAAGAAAGCGGAGAGGACGAGCAGGAGGACGAAGACGGCTCCTTCGGTGGCGACCGTCGCCATCCCGGAGGCTACGGGCCAGAGGGTGAGGAGGAGCCCCACGAGGGGGCTACTAGCGTCAGGGTCCAAGGCGGGTGAGGGAGCGCGAGAGAAAGAGCCCTCGGCTAATGGTACATGCGGGCGGCGTTACCGTCCGGGCCGCGCCCGAAAGGTCAGCAATGGAAATATACGGGTTTCGGCGCATCACGGTCCGGAGCCCGGTCGTTTCCGTTGACGGGGCCGAGAAGAAGGCTCCTGCGCCTGTCCGACACGGAGCCGGGTATACGAGAACGAGGCGGCAGCCAGGGGCCACCGCCTCGTTCCACGAACGCTAGCGCGCCTTCCGAGCGAAGCGCTAGAAGGGCAGGTCGTCGTCCGGCCCGAACGGGTCGTTCCCGCTCGTTTGCGGCTGGGGCTGACGCTGCTGCGGGCGCTGTTGCTGCGAGCGCTGCTGGCCGCCGGAAGAGCGCGACTGGTCGAACGAACCCGACTCGTCATAGCTGCCCCCGCCGCCGCTACCGCCTTTGCTGTCGAGCATCATCATCTCGCGGGCCTTGATCTCGGTGGTGTACCGGGTCTGCCCGTCCTTGTCCTCCCACTGGCGTGTCTGGAGGGAGCCCTCGAAGTAGACCTGGGAGCCCTTCTTGAGGTACTCGCCGCAGATCTCCGCGAGGCGGGCCCACGCCACGATGCTGTGCCACTCGGTCTTCTCGACGAGTTCGCCGTTGGAGTCCTTGTAGCTCTCGTTGGTGGCGAGCCGCATGTTGCAGACGGCGGTGCCGCTGCCGGTGTAGCGGAGCTCGGGGTCCTGGCCGAGGTTGCCGATGATGATGACCTTGTTTACTGAGCGTGCCATAGGATGGCCTCCTAACTGATTGGGTACATGATTCCGCCGACGTGTCTCGGAGAGATCTGGTCGGCCTGGTCGGTCCGGCCTCGCAGCCGGTTGTTGGAGTATAGACAGGACACTCGGTCCCCTGTAACCTCCGCGCTCAGTTTAATTATCCACAGTGACAGCCCCGCGTCATAAGAAACGAGGGCGCATCACGTAGATCTCGGATACGGGCCGAAGCGCTCATGCGGACGCCGGCTCGTCGTGCATCACGGCGCGCACCTGCTCCGCGACCTCCGGCGTGACCTCGACGCCGTGAGCGGTCCGGGCGTGCTCGGCGGCCTGCTGCATCGCCCCCTCTTCCGTCTCGACGCGGATCACGCCCTCGCAGTCGAACCCGACGTCGCGGCATCGAATGACTTTAGACATGGGGGTTACCTCCCTGGTGTGATGAATGATTTAAGTGTTTGGTCATAATACATATCGCTGTCTAAGAGCCGGGCGTATCACCACACGAATCCGGCGGCCGTTCTCCGGTATCTTTTGTCTCTCTCGCCATTCGCTGCCCGCCACCGTGGATACTACTCCCCTCAACCTCACCGCTGAAGACCGCGCCGCCGCCGTCCCCGAGCTCTACGCTGACTTCGTCGCTGTCGTCCGCCGCCTCCGCCGGGAGTGCCCTTGGGACCGCGAGCAGACCCACGAGTCCGTCAAGCACCTCCTCATCGAAGAAGCCTACGAAGCGCTCGACGCCATCGACGAGGGCGATTGGGATGAGCTAAAAGGCGAGCTCGGCGATCTGCTGTTGCACGTCGTCTTCCACAGCGAGATCGCCGAGACGACGACGGGTACCTTCACGCTCGAAGACGTGATCCGCTTCGAGATGGAGAAGCTCGTGCGGCGGCACCCGCACGTGTTCGGTGATGCGGAGGTGAGCGGGACCGGCGAGGTGCTGAAGAACTGGGAGCAGATCAAGCAGCAGGAGCGCGCCGACGCAGGCCGCGAGCGCCGGTCTGCGCTCGACGGCGTGCCGCGCCACCTCCCGGCCCTGCTCCGTGCCCAGCGCGTGCAGGAGAAAGCAGCGGGCGTTGGCTTCGATTTCCCCGAGGCGGCCGGGGCGTGGGAGAAGGTGGAGGAAGAGGTGCGCGAGTTGCGCACGCTCGTCGAGCAGGGGGCGGCGGCGGACGAGCGCGAAGACGAGTTTGGCGATGTGCTCTTCGCCCTCGTCAACTACGCCCGCTTCACCGGGGTTAACCCGGAGAACGCCCTCCGCCGGACGCTCGACAAGTTCCAGCGCCGGTTCGGCCACGTCGAGCAACGCCTCGCCGAGCAGGGCCGGTCGTTCGAGGAGGCAGACCTCGCAGAAATGGACGGCTATTGGGACGAGGCGAAAGCTCAGGAGCGCTAGCCTTCACCGCCGAGGTCGCTCAGCTCGCGGAGTTCTTGCTGGATCTGTCCGCAGACGACGCCGCACAACCAGCCCTGGCCGTGGTACGTCGCCGGCCCGCGCATCGGCCTGATCGTTCCCCTCCTGCTCCTCGTCGGGGGCCGCGCGTTCGGCGTCTCGGCGAACCTCCGCCACGCCTGCGCCGCCGTCGTCCCCGGCCGCTCCGAGTTCTTCCGCTACGACTGGCGAGCGCAGGGGCTGTGGAATCTGACCTTCGCTCTCGGCGTCCTCCTCGGCGGTGCGCTCGCCGTGACGGTGCTGGCAGGCGACGGCGTCATCGCGATCTCCGACGCCACACGCGCCGACCTCGCCGCGCTCGGCGTCACGGACTTCACCGGATTTGTGCCCTCCGACCTCTTCTCGTGGTCGGCACTCGGCACGGTGCCGGGCCTCGTCGCGGTCGTGCTCGGCGGGTTCTTCGTCGGGTTCGGGGCACGGTACGCGGGCGGCTGCACGTCGGGGCACGCCATCACCGGCCTCGCCAGCTTTCAGCTTCCATCGCTCGTCGCGGTGGTCGGATTCTTCGTCGGCGGCCTGCTGGTTACACATCTTCAGGACTTACGCAAGAGACATTCGGATCGACGGATTGCGGAGCTGCTCGACCATGTAGTCCGAGAGCAGGTCCCGCTTGAGCGCGTACACCGTCGTGCCCGCCTGCTCGGCCAGCGACTTCAGCCGCACCCACACCAGCATCGCGCACCCGACGTGGTTCCGCTGCGCCCGCTCCTTGCGGCACTGGCACTTCTCAATCCCCGTCGTCTGCTTCACCTCCCGATGCAACTGCTCGATCTTCCAGCGCACGGCGCACTCTTCTCGTGCGGCGTCCGACGACGATTGAGTCACGTCGTTGGTCACGACGTATTCCGTGCGCTCGGTCGAGAGCGCGAGCCGGAACAGCTTCGCCTGATGCCCCTTCGGCATCCCCTTGAGGTGGACGAGTCGGCCCTCGTCGAGCGCGGCGAGCCCGTCGAGCGCGGCGAGCCCGTCGACGCGCTGGTAGTCTTGGCCCGGGCCGAGACTGACCTGGCGGTTGCCGCGCACAGGGCAGTAGTAGACCTTCCCCAGCCGCTCGATCTGCTTCCCCAGCCGCTCGATCTGCTTCCCCAGCCGCTCGATCTGCTTCCCCAGCGGCTCGATCTGCTTCCCCAGCGGCATCGTCGCGTACCAGGCGTCCATGAGCACGGTCGAAAACGGCAGCGGCACCTCCACACCGTCGGCACCCAAGACGCGCTTGTGACGAGCAGTGTGCTTGAGCATCTCCTCGACGTGGGTCAGCTTCGTCTTCCCATCGGTCTCGGGGGCGAAGACCCGGTAGTCGATGACCCCAAAGCGGCCGAGCGCTGGATTGACGTAGACGCACGTCACGACGCCGATCCCCTCGATGACGCCTTGGGCGTTGCCGCTCCACTGCCGCCGAGCGGGCTCGGTCTCGCGGCTGTGGCGCTTGTCGAGCACGGTGTCGTCGAAGAGGAGATAGCCGCGCGCGTTCGGCACGAGGTCCACCTTGACGTTGTCCCACACGAGCCGAGGCGTGACGCGGTCGCCGCGGAGGTAGCGGTTGATCGTGTCGTGGCTCCAGCGCGAGTGGTCGGCCAACGTCCGGGCGTGGTCGGCGAAGTAGGTGAGGGTGTAGTTGGTCTGGCTCGAGAGCAAGAACTGGCCGTAGTCGAGGCGGGTCATGGCCGAAGGGGGCAGATTCAGGCGCTCAGTTTAGGCTGGGCTGCGTAAGACGCCCTAACAAAACCTCTGGACAGCACCCCACGTGATGAGCGCGCACCCGAGCCGGACCAGCGCCTCGTGCAGGTCGAGCCGACGCTCGTAGCGCACCCGCAGGCGACGGAAGCCGCTCAGCCACGACAGCGTCCGCTCGACCACCCAGCGGTGCCGCCCCAGGCGCTCGCTCGACTCGACGCCCCGCCGTGCGATGCGCACCTTGATCCGGCGAAGGTGCAGGGCTCGGCGGCACTTCGGGAAGTCGTAGCCCTTGTCGGCGTGGAGCTTCGCCGGCCGCTTCCGAGGACGACCGCGCTGCTGGCGGATCGACGGCACGGCGTCGAGTAGGGCCTCGAAAACCATCGAGTCGTTCGTGTTGGCCCCGGTCAGGATCACGGCGAGGGGCGTGCCCCGTCGGTCGACCACAAGGTGGCGCTTCGTGCCCGGTTTCCCGCGATCCGTCGGATTCGGCCCGATGGCGCGGTCGGAGGCTCGCTCCCCCTTTTTGCGGTGCCCGGAGCCGGGACCGCTTGCGCGTCGAGCGACGCCCGCGACCAGTCGATCTCGCCGGCGACACCGAGCCGGTCGAGCAGCGCGTGGTGGAGCGCCGTCCAGACGCCGGCCTCGTGCCAGTCGCGGAGGCGCCGCCAGCAGGTCATGCCGGAGCCGCAGCCCATCTCGGCAGCCCATCTCGGGTGGGAGCATCTCCCAAGGGATGCCGGAGCGGAGGACGAAGAGGAGGCCGGTGAGGGCGGCGCGGTCGGGGACGCGGGGGCGTCCACCGCGCGGCTTGGGGGGCTCCGGTGGGAGGAGCGGCTCGACGACGGCCCAGAGGTCGTCGGAGAGAATCGGTTTGGTCATCCCGTTCAACCTCCCCAAGAGACGGGAGGTTTTGTTAGGGCGTCTTAGTCCTGATCTTGTCCTCCCGTTCCTACTTTAACGCTATGACGACCGCGACCCTCGATGCTCCCCGAACCCGCGTGCCTCGTTCCGTCGAGTTTGCCGCGTACGGACTCCCCGGCCTGTTCTTCGGCGTGACGCTGATGAAGGCGGAGGTGGTGTCGTGGTTCAGGATTCAGGAGATGTTCCGCTTCCAGAGCTTCCACCTGTACGGCATCATCGGCTCGGCGATTGTTGTAGCGGCCGTGCCGATCCGGCTGATCGACCGTCTCGGACTGCGCTCGGCGACGGGTGCGCCGATCCTGCTCGTGCCGAAGACGATGGGGCAGGGTGTCCGCTACGCCGTTGGTGGCATCCTCTTCGGCTTCGGCTGGGCGCTGACGGGGACCTGTCCGGGGCCGATGTTCGCGCTCGTCGGCGGCGGTGTCGGCGTGATGGCCGTCGCGCTCCTCAGCGCCGTCGCCGGGACGTGGGTCTACGGCCACGTCCGCCCTCTGCTGCCGCACTAGCCGCTCGCACTAACCCCTACGACCATGCTGTTCCGACAGATCTTCGACCCGCACCTCGCGCAGTACGCGTACCTCATCGGCTGCCAGAAGACGAAGGAAGCGCTCGTGATCGACCCCGAGCGCGACATCGACCGCTACGTCGAGGCGGCGGCTGCCGAAGGGCTCCGCATCACGGCCGTCGCCGAGACGCACATCCACGCCGACTTCCTCTCGGGCGCGCGCGAGTTCGCCGAGCAGCACGGCACGAAGGTCTATCTCTCGGACGAGGGCGACGCCGACTGGAAATATGGGTGGGGCGAGGGCTACGACGTGCAGCTTCTCCACGACGGCGACACGTTTACCGTCGGCAACATCAAGGTCGAGGCGGTCCACACGCCAGGGCACACGCCCGAGCACCTCAGTTTCCTCATCACCGACGAGGGGGGCGGGGCGAGTGAGCCGCTCGGCCTCGCTTCGGGTGACTTCGTGTTTGTCGGCGACCTCGGGCGGCCGGACTTGCTGGAGACGGCGGCGGGGCAGACCGGCGCGCGGGAACCCGCCGCGCAGGCGCTCTACGACTCCGTGCAGCGGCTGACCGACCTGCCGGACTTCCTCCAGATCTGGCCGGGCCATGGCGCGGGGAGCGCGTGCGGCAAAGCCCTCGGCTCCGTTCCCCAGTCGACGCTCGGCTATGAAATGAGGCAAAACCGCTCGATTCAGGCGGCGAAAGAAGGAGAGGAGACGTTCGTTAAAGAGATACTCGAAGGCCAGCCCGAGCCGCCGCTCTACTTCGCGCGGATGAAGCGGCAGAACCGTGACGGCGTCCCCCTCCTCGGCGGTCTCCCGCAGCCGAAGACGCTCGGAGCCGACGACCTCGCCGAGCTCGCAGACAACGCAGAGGTGACGGTGATCGACACGCGGGCGCGTGACGCGTACATGCGCGGCCACCTCGCAGGCTCGATCCTCGCGCCTTTCAACAAGTCCTTCACGACGGTCGCGGGCTCTTACGTCGAGCCCGACGCGCCGGTCTACCTCGTCATCGAACCGGCCGATGCGGAGGAAGCCGTGCGCGACCTCGTGCGCATCGGGCTCGACGACGTGCGCGGCATCATCCCGCCCGACCCGCTCCGCGAGTACGGGCGCGACGGTGACACGCTGCGGATGCTCAAGACCATCGACTTCGACGAGCTCGACGGGCGGCGGCACTACACGAACGTCGAAATCCTCGACGTGCGGCGGCAGGACGAGTGGGACCGGCGGCACATCCCGGGTGCGCGGCACATCCCCCACGTCCGCCTCGCCGACCACCTCGACGAGCTCCCGCGCGACAAGACGATCCTCGTCCACTGCCAGAGTGGCGTCCGCTCGGCCGTCGCCGCCGCGCTCCTCGACGCGCACGAGTTCTCGGTGGCGTACGTCGGCGACCACTTCACGAACTGGAAGGAGCGCGAGAAGGAACAAGGCGTGACGATGGGGGCGCATTAGATGCTGCTCGCACTCGTCGGGGCCTTATTCGTGGGGCTGAGCCTGGGCCTGCTCGGCTCGGGCGGCTCGATTCTCACCGTGCCCGTGCTCGTCTACCTCGTCGGGCAGCCGGAGAAGGAAGCCATTGCCGAATCGCTCGGGATTGTCGGGCTGATTGCGCTTTCGGGCGCGGTGATGAACGCGGTGCAGCGGAAGGTGGACTGGCGGAGCGTCCTCCTCTTCGCGATTCCCGGCATGATCGGAACCGCGTCGGGCGCGTCGCTCTCCGGGCTCGTCAGCGGGCTCGTGCAGCTCACGGTGTTCTCGGTCACGATGCTCGCCGCGGCCGTGCTGATGTTTCGCGGCAGGCCCTCGGAAGGAGCCGCCGCGCCGCGTCAGCCGTGGTGGCTGACGGCGGTCGAGGGATTCCTGATCGGCGTGCTGACGGGGTTCGTCGGCGTCGGCGGTGGGTTTGTGCTCGTGCCGGCGCTCGTGCTCCTCGTCGGCCTCCCGATCCACGTCGCGATTGGGACGAGCCTGACGATCATCGTGCTCAACAGCGCGAGCGGGTTCGTGCGCTACCTCGACGTGCTGGCCGAGGCGGGGTTGGGGATCGACTGGCAGCTCGTCGGGGTGTTCGGGGCGGTCGGGATCGTCGGCAGCATCGTCGGCAACCGGATCGGGGCCTACGTCCCGCGCGCGCGTCTCCGGCAGGGGTTCGCCGTCTTCCTCGTCGTAATGGCGGTCTACATCCTGTGGCGCAGCCTGCCGGGGCTGATGGCGTAGGGGTGGACCTGCGTGTCCGCCCTCGTCGGCGATGACAGCACGGCCGGGCAGGGACGGAGGCCTGCCCCTACAGCACAGAGGGGCGCGTTCCGTAATTTCGGCTCCCGACTCCTCTGACCTATCGACTCCCCGATGGAAACCGCCGTCACCGTCAAGGCCCCGACCGGCACCGCGCTCTCGTGCAAAGGCTGGCATCAGGAAGCCGCCCTCCGCATGCTGATGAACAACCTCGACCCGGCCGTCGCCGAGCGGCCGGAGGAACTGATCGTCTACGGCGGTGGGGGCAAGGCGGCGCGCGACTGGCCGAGCTATCACAAAATCGTCGAGACGCTGCGGCGGCTGGAGAACGACGAAACACTGCTCGTGCAGAGCGGCAAGCCCGTCGGCGTGTTCCGCACGCACGAGGAAGCGCCGCGCGTGCTGATCGCCAACGCGCACCTCGTCCCGAAGTGGGCCACCATCGACGAGTTCCGTCGCCTCGACGCGCTCGGCCTCACGATGTACGGGCAGATGACGGCGGGCTCGTGGATCTACATCGGCACGCAGGGGATTGTGCAGGGGACCTACGAGACCTTCGCCGAGTGCGCCCGCCAGCATTTCGGAGGCTCGCTCGAAGGGCGGCTCGTCGTGACGGCCGGGCTCGGGGGGATGGGCGGCGCGCAGCCGCTCGCGGCGACGATGAACGGCGCGGCCTTCCTCGGCATCGACGTGGACCCCATCCGCATCCAGCGCCGCGTAGAAACGGGGTATTGCGACCGGATGGAGAGGGACTTAGACGCTGCACTTGAAGTGATACTCGGAGCTAAGGCCAACGGAGAGGCGCTCTCGGT
The DNA here is from genome assembly GCA_038232935.1 of Rhodothermales bacterium. Lineage (GTDB taxonomy): Bacteria > Bacteroidota > Rhodothermia > Rhodothermales > JANQRZ01 > JBBSMX01. The sequence continues at coordinate 43,337 of JBBSMX010000001.1, forward strand.
CGGCCTCGTCGGCAACATCGCCGAGGTGCTGCCCGAGTTGGTGCGGCGTGGCATCGTCGCCGACATCGTCACCGATCAGACGAGCGCGCACGACCTCCGCGTCGGCTACATCCCGGCGGGCTATTCGCTGGCCGAAGCCGATGCCTTTCGAGAGCGCGACCCGGAGGGCTACGACGACGCTGTGCTCGATTCGATGCAGCGCCACGTCGAGGCGATGCTGGCACTGCAACGCGAGGGCGCGGTCGTGTTCGACTACGGCAACAACCTCCGCGGGCAGGTCGCCGACCGGCGCGGGATGGCCGAGGCGTTCGACATCCCTGGCTTCGTCCCCGAGTTCATCCGGCCGCTCTTCTGCAAAGGCTCCGGCCCGTTCCGCTGGGCGGCCCTCTCTGGTAATCCCGCCGACATCGCCGCGACCGACACCGCCGTGCTGGAGACGTTTCCCGAGAAGGAAGCACTCGCGCGGTGGATTCGGAAGGCGCAGGAGAAGGTCCACTTCCAGGGCCTCCCGGCGCGGATCTGCTGGCTCGAATACGGCGAGCGCGCCGAGATGGGTGAGCGCTTCAACTGGCTCGTGAAAAACGGCAAGGTCGATGCTCCGCTCGTGATCGGGCGCGACCACCTCGACACGGGGTCCGTCGCCAGCCCGAACCGTGAGACCGAAGCGATGAAAGACGGCTCCGACGCGATTGCCGACTGGCCCCTCCTCAACGCGCTGCTCAACACGGCGTGCGGCGCGTCGTGGGTCTCGCTCCACCACGGCGGCGGCGTCGGCATCGGTTACTCCATCCACAGCGGCATGGTCTGCGTCGCCGACGGCACCGAGATGGCCGACCGCCGTCTCGCCCGCGTCCTCACCGCCGACCCTGGCACTGGCGTCATGCGCCACGCCGACGCCGGCTACGACCTCGCTATCGACACTGCCAACGAGCGCGGCGTCGACCTCCCGATGATCAACGGCTGATGACTGAACAAGAACACATCCAAGCAATTCGAGCGACTTGGCCGGAAAATGGTTTCGCATCACCGGGGTTGTTGGCAGCAGTAGACGCCGCACTGGAGGCGCACCCCCTATCGCCGAGTCTGTGGTGTCTGAGAGGCGACATTATCCAGTTGTCAGAGGACGCGGAGGATGGGTTAGAGCTGTCTGATGCACTACAAAGCTATGAGCGTGCATTGGAACTGGACTCTTCTTGGGTAGAGGGGTATGAGAGCATTGGGCATTTCTTTGATGCCGTCCTCGACGAGCCAAATCGCGCGCGGCCTTATTTCGAACGCGCCGCCAAGTTGCGCAGTGAAAATGGCTGATATCCCAAACTCAAGTCATCCCCGCGCAGGCGGGGACCCACAGGACCGGCACGCCGATGTCGAAACGCGGCACCGTCTACATCCTCGCCAGCAGTCGCAATGGCACCCTTTACGTCGGCGTCACGAGTGACTTGCTGAAACGGATTCGGATGCACAAGCACGAGATAATCGACGGGTTCACGAAGAAATATGGCGTGCATCGGCTCGTCTATTTTGAGGAGCATGACGACATTCGTGATGCGATTACTCGGGAGAAGCAATTGAAGAAGTGGAACCGGGCGTGGAAGCTGCGGCTGATCGAAGAGATGAACCCTGGGTGGCGGGACCTGTACGAAGTGCTCGACGGTGGGTCCCCGCCTGCGCGGGGATGACTTTTTTAAGGGAGAAGCTAAATCGCCATGCAGCCTTACGACCGCGTTCGCTACCTGAGCGTTGCCCTACCGCAGACGCATCCGGACCGGATGGCCACACATGCCCGGCTGTTCGGACTGGAGCCTGCGCCGGTCGAGTCGTGCCGCGTGCTGGAGGTCGGGTGCAGCGATGGGGCGAACCTGCTGCCGATGGCGGCGGCGTTTCCCGAGAGCACGTTTGTCGGCATCGACATCGCCGAGCAGCCCATTGCGCAGGGGCGTGCGTGGGTGGAGGCGTGGGGGCTGACAAACCTCGACCTCTACGTGCTCGATCTGATGGACGTGTCTGCTTCCCTCGGATCGTTCGACTACGTCATCGCGCACGGCGTGTATTCGTGGGTGCCGGACGCCGTGCGCGACCGGTTGCTCGGGCTCCTCGGCGAGCACCTCGCGCCGCAGGGGGTGGCGTTCGTGAGCTACAACGCGCTCCCCGGCGGCCACCTCCGCCGGATGACGCGGGAGATGATGCAGTACCACATCGCCGGGGTGGCAGAGCCCGGCAAGCAAGTCGAGCAGGCGCGGGCACTCCTCGTTTTCTTGCTCGACGCACAGCCGGAGGATTCGACCTACCGCACTGTGCTGGATGACGAGCAAGACCGGTGCACTCGCTACACCGCCGAGCACTTCTTCCACGACCACCTCGCCGACGTCAACCGGCCGTTCTATTTCCACGAGTTCGTCGCGCACGCCGAGCAGCACGGGCTGCAATACCTCGCCGAAGCCGACTTCGCTGCGATGCAGGACCGCACGTTTCCGCCCGAAACCCGCGCCGTGCTGGACCGGCTCGATGGCGACCCGATTCGGAAGGAGCAGTACATGGATTTCCTCCGTAACCGCATGCTCCGGCAGACGCTCGTGTGCCGCGCCGACGCGCCGGTGCAGCGCTCGCCGCAGCCGGATCGCGTCCGGTCCCTCACCGTCGCGGCACCCATCCGGCCCACCGCGCGCTACGAGGCGGGCACCGTCACGTTCGAAGGGGCGGAGGGGAAGTCCGTCCGCACCGGGCATCCCTTCGCCAAAGCCGTGTGCGAGTACATCGGATCGGCGTGGCCCTGCGCGGTGGCGTTCGAGGAACTCTGGTCGGCAGTCGGTGACACCGAAGATGAGGCGATAACGCCGGACGTGCTCGCCGGGATGCTGGTTGACTTTTACGCCGACGGGTTCGTACATCTGCACACCCACGCGCCGACACTCGTCCGCGACGTGTCAGAGCGGCCCGAAGCATCGCCGCTCGCTCGGCGGCAGGTGGAGGATAGGGTGATCGTGACGGATGGCTGGCACCACTCCGTCGCTCTCGAGCCAACCGAACGCCGCGTCCTCCATCTGCTCGACGGCCAGCACGATCGCGCTGCACTCCTCGCTACCCTGAACGCGTCTGACGGCGAGCCGCCGGTGACGGCCGAGGCGTTAGCGGTGACGCTGCGCCGCTTCGCGCATCAAGCCCTCCTCGTGGCGTAACCCTCGCCGCGCTTCGACTCTCCGCTCCCCGATGCAGACGACCGACACTTACCTCTCCATCGCCAGCCTGTACGACGATCTCGACCGGAGCCTCGCGGCGCTGCGCGCTGACGCCGGACGCGTGCGCGCGTCGCGGCAGATCGTCGAGCGGGCGCTGACGAGCGGGGGGACGTACTACGGCATCAACACCGGGTTCGGCGCGCTCGCCCGGGTGCGGATTCCGAGCGACGATCTCGAAACGCTCCAGCAGAATCTGATCGTCTCGCACGCCGTCGGCGTCGGGCCACTCATCCCGAAAGCGGTGACGCGGCTGATGCTCCGGCTCAAAGTCCACGCCCTCGGCCTCGGCTTCTCCGGTGTCTCCGAGACGACGTTCGACCGGCTGCTGCTGATGGCCGAGCGCGACCTGATCCCGGCGGTCCCGAGCCGGGGCAGTCTCGGCGCATCGGGCGACCTCGCGCCGCTCGCCCACCTCAGCCTCCCGCTACTAGGGCGCGGGCAGGTCTGGGACGCCGACGGCGAGCGCACCCGGCCCGCCGCCGACGTCCTCGCCGAGCACGGGCTCGCCCCGATCACGCTTCACGCCAAAGACGGCCTCGCCCTCATCAATGGGACGCAGATGATGAGCGCGTACGGGGCATTCATTCTCGAACGCGCGCGCCGCCTCATCTGTGCCGTGGACGTGCTCGCGGCGATGTCGCTCGAAGCGCTGCAAGGCTCCATCAAGCCGTTCGACGCGCGGATTCAGGCGATCCGTCCGCACCGGGGGCAGCGGCTCGTCGCCGAGAACGTCTGCGCCCTGCTCGCAGGCAGCGAGATTCTCGAGAGCCACCGCAACTGCGGCAAGGTGCAGGACCCGTACTCGCTCCGCTGCGTGCCGCAGGTCCACGGCGCGAGCCGCGATGCGCTCGCCCACGCTGCGTCCGTCGTCGAGACCGAGATCAACAGCGTGACGGACAACCCGCTCGTGTTCGAGGACGGCGAGCCCGCCATCGTCTCCGGCGGCAACTTCCACGGGCAGCCGCTCGCGCTAGCGATGGATTACGCGGCGATCGCCCTCGCCGAGCTGGCGAGCATCGCCGAGCGGCGGACGTACCTCCTCGTCGAAGGGAACGACGGCCTGCCGATGTTCCTCATGCGCGAGACCGGGCTGAACTCCGGGTTCATGATGCCGCAGTACACCGCGGCATCGCTGGTCTCCGAGAACAAAGTGCTCTGCCACCCCGCCTCCGTCGACTCGATCCCGAGCAGCCGGGGGCAGGAGGACCACGTCTCGATGGGGAGCGTCTCGGCGATCAAGCTGTTCGATGTGCTCCGCAACGTCGAATACGTCCTCGCCATCGAGTTGCTCACGGCGGCGCAAGCGCTCGACTTCCGGCTCCCGCTCCGGCCGGGGCGCGGCGTCGAGGTCGCCCACCTGTTCCTCCGCGCCCGCGTCCCGCACCGCGACCACGACGAGGACTTTCAGGCCGACGTAGCCCGCTGCCTCGACCTCGTGCAGTCCGGCGCGCTCGTCGAGGCCGTCGAGGCCGAAGTCGGTCGGTTGAACTAGCGGGCGAGCACGCGCTGGAAGTGGCGGAGGAGCAGGACGACGGCGAGGACGTTGAGGACGAGGCCGACACAGGCATAACCCAGCCATGGCGCACCGGCGGATGCTTGCCACACGACTTTCATCGGCCAGAACGAGGGGAGGAGGCCGGCCGCAAGCTGCCACGGCATCGGCAGAAACCACGCGACGATGGGGAGGTCAGTGACGGCACCGTAGAGCTTCATCAGCGCGAAACCGGAGACTTTGTTCTCGGCGAACGCGACGAGGAAGAGCGCCTGGATCGGCGCGGCGAATGCGGCGAGCAGCGTGGCCGCGAGGAGCGCGGAGGCCGGGAGTGTCACGAGCCCGACGAGCCCGTACCCCGCGAGCGTCACCACGAGCCCGGCGACGAGCGGTACGCCGATGCGGTAGGTGAGGAGGCTGCGGAGCGAGACCGGCGTCACCCGCATCGCGTCGAGCACGCGGTCGTCGCGTTCGTCGAGGAGGAGGAAGCCGACGACGAAGCCGATGAACGTGGGCGCGACGAGGAAGTAGCCGCTCACGAGGAGCGGGTAGTAAGGGATCAGGTCGAAGCTGTAGCTGCGGGCGAGCCAGTCGGCGAGAGCGGGAAGGCCCCAGCGGAGGGCGAGGGCGACGCTGAAGGGCATCCCGAGCGCCCATGCCAGGAGGGGATCGCGGCGGACGTTGCGGAGATCGACGGGGCCGAGGGTACGGAGTAGGCCGAGGGCGTTCATAGCTCAGGCGGCAGTAGGGACGACATCACGCACGAACCGCCGCCGCGCCCACACAAACGTGAGCCCGATCCACACGGCGCTGCCGACGACACCGTAAACGAGGGTGCCCGCGCCGACGTCCGTGCAGCCGGCTTCGAGAAGAACGAGCGGCGGCAGGACCGGATGCACGGCGAACACCCACCGGGGGACAAGGCCGTAATACCCGAGCAGCGGCAGGCCGAGGAAGGCGATGTAGAGCATCGACGGCATCAGGAAGCGGTTGATCGTGTCGAAGCGGGCGACAGCGACGAGGCCGACGAAGGCGTAGACCAGCCCGAGCGCGAACGTGCCGAGTAGGAGCCAGCCCCATCGCAGCTCGAAGCCGTACACGACGGCGACGATGACCGCGTTCTCGGCCATCGCCAGCACGGCGAGCGAGAGCCCCTTCGCGCCGACGTACTCGCCCGGCCGGAGCGGGGAGACGACGAGGGCGCTGATCGTGCCTTGGCTCTTCTCCAGCAGCACGAGCGCGGCGATGAAGAAAAACGCCGTGATCTGAAGGTTCGACGCAATGAACGCCGGGACGAGGGCGGCAGGACTCGAACGCAGCGCCTCGGGCAGCAGGAGGAGCAGGCCGATCCACACCCCCGCGACGATCGCCGTGACCACGTAGAACTGGGCGCGAGCCTGGAGCACCATCTCCCACCGCAGGGTCGTCAGCAGGCGCGTCATCCGAGCGCCCTCCCCGTGACCTGCACGAACACGTCTTCGAGCGTCGTCTCCTGCGTGTGGATCGTCTGCACGGCCTCGTCGCGGAGCGTCGCGAGGAAGTCGGCGTTGTCGGCGATGCCGTCGAGGGGAAAGTCCTGTTGGGCCGGTGCATCCTCGGGGCCGAACTCGACGCGGACGGCGCGGCAGCCGTAGCGGCGTTTGAGTGTGCGCGGCGCATCGATGAGCCGGATCTCGCCGTCCACGATGAACGCGACGCGGTCGCAGAGCGCATCGGCGACGGCCATGTCGTGGGTGGTCAGAAAGACCGTCGTGCCGGCTTCTTGTTTTTCGCGGATCAGTGCGCGGATCTGTCGGGCGGTGACGGGGTCGAGCCCGGCGGTGGGTTCGTCGAGAAAGAGGAGGGCAGGGCGGTGGAGGAGCGCCCGTGCGAGGTTGAGGCGCAGCTTCATCCCCTTCGAGAACGCGCCCACGCGCTGATCGGCGGCCTCCTCCAGCCCGACCGACGCGAGGAGCGGCTCGATGGCCTCCGTCTCCCCGGCGTAAAGCGAACCGAAGTAGGTCAGATTCTCACGCGCGGTGAGCTTGAGGTAGTGGTTGGGAAGCTCGAAGGAGACACCTACGCGCTCGTAGTAGTCCGCCCCCCACGCGGCGAGGTCGCGGTCGAAGACCGTTACGGCGCCCGCGTAGCCGCGCAGCAGCCCGATCAGCACCTTCTGCGTCGTGCTCTTGCCCGAGCCGCTCGGGCCGAGGAAGCCAAACACCTCGCCCGCGTCGATGTGGAACGCGAGGTCGCGAATGGCCGGGGCCTCGGCACCGGGATAGGTATACGTGAGATCGCGGACGTCGAGCATGGCGGGCTGTGGTCGGAAGACGGCGTTACGCGCCGGTGCTATCGATGCGGGCGAGGACGCTGTCGTACTCCGCGATCAGTCCCCGTTCGAGGTAGAGCATCGAGCCGATCAGGTAGATCAGGTTGCGGTAGTTCGCTGCGACGCCGGGAACGCCACGCTCCATGATCTCGCTGAAGATCACGGAGCCGGCCTTGTCGCCCGCTTGCTCGTAGCGGTCGAGGAGGGCGTAGAGCTTCGAGAACGTCAGCACGTCGCCGTAGTCCATGTAGCTGACGGCGTCGGTGGCGCTCGCGGCGTCCCACGCGGTGCGGAGGGTCGTTGGTGTGTGGATGAAGCCTTCGGAGAACAGATCGGGAGGTGGCGCGGGGCTGCCCGGCGGCATCCGCACGCGGAGCGAGTCGAAGATCCGCTCGTGGTAGTCGCGCGATGCGGCGATGGCTTCGCGGTTGCTCCGGACTTCCTCGACGATCGTAGCGCGGGCCGAGGCGGCGTGAGCGCGGGCGTTCGCGTTCGCCCGCCACTCGTTCGCCACGAGCGCGAGGAATACGCCGAGCACGACGAAGCCCGCTTCGAGCAGGATCGGGGCGATGCGGATGCGGCGGGACTCGGCCATCGGCTGGGATAGTAGGGACGTGATGGAGTGCGATATTGGGAAAACATAATCCAGCCGACCTATGCCCGTTCTGATCGATATCGCCAGCCTTGCCGTGTGCCGGATGGACGGCGGGCAAGCGGCCCTCCACGCCATCCCGGATGCTGCTTTAGCGTGGTCGGGTGGCACGATCCGCTGGGCCGGTCCGGCGGCGGATCTCCCTGCGGAATACGCAGGTGAGGAGCGGCAGAGCGCGGGCGGGCGACTCGTCGTCCCGGGTCTCGTCGATTGCCACACGCACCTCGCCTTCGGCGGCTGGCGCGCCGACGAGTTCGAGCAGCGGATTCAGGGCGCGAGCTACCTCGACATCGCCCGGAAGGGCGGCGGCATCGCGAGCACGATGCGCCACACCCGCGCCGCGAGCGAAGAGGCGTTGGCCGAGCGCGCCACCGGGTTTCTCGACGCGATGCGAGCACTCGGCGTCACGACCGTCGAAGCGAAGTCGGGGTACGGACTGACCGTTGAAGACGAACTCAAAACGCTCCGCGTCTACCGCCGCCTCGCCGAGACGCAGCCGACGCGCATCGTCCCGACCCTCCTCGGCGCACACATCGTCCCGCCGGAGTTTCGAGAGGACCGCGCCGGATACCTCCGCCTGCTCACCGACACGATCATCCCTCAGGCCGCCGATGGGCTCGCCCGGTTCTGCGATGTGTTCGTCGAGGACACGGCCTATTCCGCCGACGAAGCGCGGACGATCTTCGCCGCCGCCGCACGGCACGGGCTCCGGGCCAAGCTCCACGCCGATCAGCTCACCGACACCGGTGGCGGCGCGCTCGCAGCCGAGGTCGGCGCGGCCTCGGCCGATCACCTCGAATGCATCTCCGACGCGGGGATCGCAGCGATGGCCGAGGCGGGCGTCGTCGCCGTGTCGCTCCCGCTGGCGACGCTATATCTGAACGTCGATCCGCTTCCAGCGCGGAAGCTCATCGAGGCCGGCGTGCCCGTCGCCGTCGCCACGGATTTCAACCCCGGTAGCGCGCCGAGCTTTCACCTGCCGCTGGCGATGATGCTGGCCTGCACGCTCCAGCGCATGACGCCCGCCGAAGCCCTGAAAGGGGCGACGATTGTCGCGGCCCGCGCCATCGGAATGGAAGACGAGGTCGGCTCCCTCGAACCCGGCAAGCGCGCCGACTTCGCGGTGATTGATGCGCCGGACGTGAACCACTGGCTCTATCACTTCCGCCCGAATGCCTGCGTCCGCACCGTCATCTTCGGCGAAACCGTGTGGTCCGCATAAAAAGAGGCCGGGCAACGAAGAGTCGCCCGGCCTCCGGTAACAGCGGCGTGCCGCCTTACTCGAACTGCACCAGGACGGCCTGCTCGGAAGCCACGGCGAGGTCGGCCGCGTGCATGAATGCCCGCGAGATTTCTTGGGTGCTGGCCCCATGCGCTACGTCTACCGACTTGGCGGGTGCAGGCAGGGAGGAGGTACCGCCCGTTGCGCACGTGACTTTGATGTGCATCGGCGTGTAGATCCCGAGCGTGATCGCACTGACGAGCTGGTTGACGAAGCTGAGTTCGGTTTCGACGACCGCGACCCCGTTGGGGCATTCCTGGCCGGCCTCGACCGTTTTCGGCGGGATGAGGCCGTAGACCCAGCCCGATGCGAAGGCCTGCTCGAACACCTGAGCCGACGGCGTGAGGCCGGTTTCGATACGAGCGTGGTAGCAGCCGGATGCGACGAGCACGACAGCGAGGAGCGAGAGACCTCGAAAGAATGACATGAGAATGGGGTGTTTAATGGTTTGTTCGGACGTTAGTTTAAAGTAGGAGAGGCAGAACTAACTCTCAACAGTCTGCCCAAAATCATATTCTTTCCGTATCGTCGAGCCCATGAATGAATCGCTCGTTCCCACATCCATCCCCGTGCCCGACACGGCCGACGACGATCCCCGTCTCGGCCGGTGGCTCGCTGCGAATCGCTCCGCCGAGGGCGCACGCGTCGTGCTCGTCGGCTTCCCGTCGGACGAGGGCGTGCGGCGCAACGGTGGGCGGCCCGGAGCCGCCGACGGTCCCGATGCGATCCGCCGCGCGCTGTACAAACTCACCCCCGACGCGGAGCACCCCGACCTCTTCGCCGATCTGCTCGACCGCACCGCCGACCTCGGCGACGTGCCGGTTACGGGCGACGTGGAGGTCGATCAGCAGCGGCTCGGCGATGTGCTCGCGCCGCTGCTGGCGGACGGCGTCGTGCCGGTCGTGCTCGGCGGGGGACACGAGACGAGCTTCGGGCACTTCCTCGGCTACGTCGGCGCGGTGCAGGACGTGGAGATGCTGAACTGGGACGCCCACGCCGACGTGCGACCGCTGAAGGACGGGCAGGCGCACTCCGGCTCGCCGTTCCGGCAGGCCCTCGAACACACCTCCGGCCGGTGCCTGCGCTACGTCGTCGCCGGGCTCCAGCCGCACAGCGTCGCCCGCGCCCACCTCGACCTCATTGACGACCACGGCGGCGAAGTGATCTGGCGGCGGAATCTGAGCGAGGTCCGCATCCGCTCCATCGCCATCGGCCTCGCCGAACCCACCCTCGCCACGTTCGATCTCGACGCCGTGAACGCGGCCGAGGCACCCGGCGTCAGCGCTCCGAATGTCGGTGGGCTTCCGGCGGACCTCTGGCTCTACGCGGCCTACGAAATGGGCCGCTCGCCGCTCGTGTCTTCGATGGACGTGGTGGAACTGAACCCGGCGTTCGACCTCGACGGGCGGACGGCGCGGCTGGCGGCGCTCACCGTCTGGCATTTCCTCAAAGGAATGGCGGAACGGGTGTGATCTCGACCCCCGAACTGTTCGGCTCCGGCGGGGTACGAGGGGAGCCCCCCTTACCTATGCGCTCCGATGAAATACCGTGTACTGATCGAACCCGACGAGGACGGCGTGTTCGTCGCCACCGTCCCCTCCCTGCCTGGCTGCGTCGCCGACGGCTCGACGCGCGACGAGGCCTTGCGTAACGTGAAAGATGCGATTGCGCTCTATATCGAGAGTTTGGAGGAGCATGGCGATCCGATCCCGCCTCCGATCACCGAGGAAATGGTCGAGGTGTAGGCGTGGGTGACCTCCCCGTCGTATCCGGTCGCAGCGTGGTGAAAGCGCTCAGGAAGCTCGGGTACGCGTTCGACCGCCAGCGCGGGAGTCACATGATCCTGCGCCAGAAGGACCCGCCGCATCGCCGCGCCGTGGTCCCGGATCACAAGGAGGTAGCGAAGGGGACGCTCCGCTCAATTTCTGGGATTAGATTGGGCGAGTGTATCTTTGGCACTAATTAGATTTTAGATTCTACATGAGTACAGATATATTTCTTAGTGAATATCAGAGTGGATTATCTTGGTTCATCGCTAGCAAGAAAATGTATTTGAGTGCCAAAACACTCAGCGATACCGCATCTGCTCAACCTTATAGCAGAAGTGATGAACGTACAAAGTATATCGTATTAGGTCACTACGATTCGTCAATGATGTGCTACGGATTCGCAGTGGAACTAGCTTTGAAAGGTTGTATTATCGAATATCACCCCGAAAGGGTAAGAATCAAGGTTGTTTCGGATGGGAAGGGTAAGGTTTGTGATGCGCGAGTGGAGCAGCTTGGCGTTGATGTAGGTAAGAAAGGCCATAGTCTCGTAGATCTAGCGAATGCGGTAAAGCTTTTCAGACAAGGTGATAACTCCTTTTTTCCTCATAAGAATGTCCATGAAGAAGTGAAAGCAATTCTTGAAGTACTTACAGAATACTCAGTTTGGGCGGGACGGTATCCAATCCCTAAATCGTTAGAAGAAATGAATCTCGATAGCGCAGGGCATAAACTTCCACTACGTGAGATGGAGAGTTGGATTCATTTTATAATCGAAAGCCTTTTGTCTGATTACGGGCTGAGCCTTCATCATGGCTCGGTCATTAGGAGCTAGCAGGTTTAAGCAATCCATCCCTTGAAGGCGCTATGCTTGTGCCGCTTGCCGTTCGATGAGGCGATGGGTTCGGCGGCGAGCTAGAGGAGACAGGCGGAGCGGGAGCTTTGAGGATGGAGACGCAGGGGGATTGGAGGCGTATACCCTCGTTCTCAAGGGGCTAACGTCTTGCTGAAACGTCGGCCGGTTGCTTCCAGCCCCATCCGGGGATAAAACGCGCGCGCGTCGGCCCGATCCTCATGGGTCGTCACAGAGAGCCTTTCACAGCCGGACTCCTTCGCGAAATCTTCTGCCGCCTCGATGAGGGTGCGCCCCACGCCCGTTCCCCTCACGGCTTCATCGACGACCAAAGCCGTCAACCAAGCGACATCGCTGCGCCGGTTCAGCACGCTGAGGAGGTGGACGGTCGCGAGGCCGACCACCTCGTTGCCTTGTTGCGCCAGCAGCACCGCTGCCCGGTCATTGCCGGTCAAACGGTCGAGTCGCACCGGTACATCCGCGCTGTCGGTCGGGTAGCCAAGCTGAGAGAGCAGGCGGGCGATCACATCGGCATCGGCAGCGGTGGCCCGCCGAACCCGGAGCGCGGTCGGCATTTCTATTCGAGATTGAGACATCTTGAAGTACGGCCTACCCTTAGCATTTAAGCGATGAATCCTTCAACGGCCGGATGTTGGTGCTTCCTCCGCCTCGACGGCGCGATGGGCTCGGCGGCGAGCTGGAAGAGGCAGGCGGCCCACGTCAGCCCCGCGCCGAAGCCGACGAGTGCGAGCGTGTCACCCGGCTTGATGCGGCCCGCTTCGAACGCCTCGGCGAGCGCGATCGGGATCGTCGCGGCCGACGTGTTGCCGTAGCGCTCGACGTTCATCACTACCTTCTCCATCGGGATGCCGGCCTTCTGCGCGGCGTACTCGATGATGCGGGCGTTCGCCTGATGGGGGATGAACAGGTCGATGTCGTCGGCGGTGATCCCGGCCTGAGCGAGCACCTGATCGAGCGACTCGCCCATCTTCGTTGTGGCGAATTTGAACACCTCGCGGCCGTTCATCTGCAGGTAGTTGTCGCCCGCCGCAATCGACTCCGCCGTCGGCGGGTTGCGCGTGCCGCCGGAGTTCTGGATGAGGTGTTCCGCGCCCGAGCCGTCCGAGCCGAGGACGTGCGCCATCACGCCGGCCTCCTGCTCTGTCGGCTGCATCACGACCGCGCCCGCGCCGTCGCCGAAGAGCACGCATGTCGAGCGGTCCTCCCAGTTGAGGTTGCGCGAGATCGTCTCCGCGCCGATGACGAGGACGGTGCTGGCCGCGCCCGTCGCGATGAACTGGTGCGCCGTGACGACGGCGTAGACGAAGCCGGTGCAGCCGACGACGAGCGACATCGCTCCGGCCCGGTCCGCGCCGAGCATGTCCTGAATCTGGCTGGAGACGGGCGGCGTGAGGTAGTCAGGGCTGGAGGTGGCGACGAGGATGAGGTCGAGGTCGTGCGCGGTGATGCCGGCCCGCTCCATCGCCCGCTCGGCGGCGCGCACGCTCATCGTGGACGTGAACTCGTCGGGGCCGGCGATGTGGCGCTCGCCGATGCCGGAGCGCGTCCGGATCCACTCGTCCGAGGTGTCGAGTCGCTCGGCGAGCTCGTCATTCGTGACGACGCGTTCGGGGGCGTAGAATCCCCAGCCGGTGATGGTGCTGTTGCGCAGCGTGTTCATAGCGTGGCCTCTGGTGGGGAAAACGGCGACCGTACGAGCGGCGGGCTGTGTAAAAGATATCGCGCCGCTGCATTCGGGGGTAAACGTCGTCACCCCGCCGTGCCGTTCCGGAAGCGGCCGTGCCGGAGGAAGTGGATCGTCTCGTCCGCCACAGTCCGGCTCCGCATAATGAAGGCATGCCCGGCGTGGACGACCACGAAGTCCGCCATCTCGGGGAGCCGTGCGGCCTCGACCGAGACGAGCCCGTCGTTTGGCCCGCCGAGGAGTGGAGCGAACCACGGATACACGCAGCGGTCGCCCGCGATTACGCCCACATCAGCGTCGAGCGGGGTGAGTCGGGGAGGGACGCAGTCGGTGCCCGTCCCGAGCTCCCGCAGCGCCGGGCCGCAGAGTCGGTTGAACGGCCAGCGGTCGTGGAGGGCATCAGCGATGGCGCTGCCCGCGTTCGGCGGGGCGAGCATCACCACCCGCGATCCCTCCGGTAGCCCGAACTGCACGGCGTAGGCACGGACGAGGATGCCGCCGAGCGAGTGCGTGACGAAGTGGACCGGCCCGCTCTCGGCAGCGCTCTCGGCGGCGCGCTCGACGGCGGGGTGGACGTGCTCGGCCACGAGCGTGTCGAGGGGGTGGCACGTCGAGGGGTAGTCTACGTTCGCCGTTCGGAACCCCGCCCGCTCGATCCGCCGCGCGAGCGGGGCCATCGAGCGCGCCGTTCGGCCGAGCCCGTGGAGCAGGACGACCGTCGGGGGAAGAGCTGAAGACGCGAGGGCCACAGGCAGGCTTTATTGCGTGAAAGGAGATCGGCACCGCCCTCGGCCGTAAAGCGGAGGAGGTCCAACGCTGATTCATAGCGAACGTTCGTCGCATAATGAGACGACGAACCGCCGTATCTTTATTGAAACACCGTATCGGCTTGCCGCGAGGCTTGCGGCGGCCCGATGTGCCGGTCCTCCTCCCACCAGCTTCGCACGGCCCGTGCTGCGCCTTCTCGCAGGACTCCTGCTGATCCCGCTCGCGACCGGCGGTTGCGGCAACGGAGATACGCCCGGCGCTTCCACTCCGCCTGCTCGCGTTGCGTCCGCCCAGCCGGCATCGCCGTACCGCTTCGACGCGTCCGATGCCCGGTTCGAGTTGCCGGGCCGGCTCGACGAAATCTCCGGCCTGACCGTGCTCGACGACGGGCTGCTCGGCGCGGTGCAGGACGAGAAGGGGCACCTCTACGTTCTTGACGCCGCGACAGGTGAGGTGGTCGCCGAACACGACTTCGGCAAGAATGGGGACTACGAAGGTGTCGAGCGCGTCGGCGACCGCGTGGTCGTGCTCCGCAGCGATGGGCACCTCTTCGTGATTGACGACTGGCATCAGGAAAAGTCGGACGCGACGGAGATCAAAACGGGGCTGCATGGTTCGTGCGACGCCGAAGGGCTCGGCTACGACGCTGAGAATGACCGCCTGCTGATCGCCTGCAAAGAGGGGCCGGGCCGGGGCTACCGGGGCAGCCGCGCGGTCTACGCTTTTAGTCTCGCAACCAACGCGCTCGACCCGACCCCCGCGTTCACGATCCACGCCGACTCCGTCGCACACAGCGGCGACCGCACGATCAACGCGACGGTGCGCGCGCTCGTGCGGCCGATCACCGACATCAACACCTTCAAGCCCTCCGCACTCGCGGTCCACCCGCGGACCGGCGAGGTGTGGGTGCTCTCGTCCGTTCGTAAGCTATTGCTCACGCTGGACCGAGCCGGGAGGGTCACCGCCGTGTGGCCGCTGCCGGACCGGCTGCTTCGCCAGCCCGAGGCCCTCGCGTTTCTGCCCGACGGCACCCTCCTCATCGCCAGCGAGGCGGCTGGCGGCAAGGCCATCCTCCTCCGCTTCGACTACCGACCGAATGGTTTGTGATTCGTTAAACGTATGGTGTGAAGGTGCCGATAGCAGAGGGAAGAAGCGGGAATTTTCACCTCACAGAGCGAGCCAAGGCCTTTCGCACATCCCTACGCTTCATACATCGCGAAGCTAGAACCTATGATCCACCGCTCCACCCTCCCGGTCGTCGGGTTGCTCTCGCTCGTCCTCACGCTGGGTGCCTGTGCCTCCTCCCGCACGTTCGTAGACGAGCCGTTCCGGGACTGGAAGGCCGAGGCGCCGCCCGAGCGGGCCGACCTCGCCTTCCGCGTCTTCCTGATCGGAGACGTAGCGCCGCACGGTGACGAGAGGAGCGCGGCCCTCGACGCGCTGAAGGCGCAGCTCGCCGACGCAAGCGAGAACAGCGCCGTCATCTTCCTAGGCGATCAGCTCGACCGCCCCATGCCGGATTCGCTCGCGGCCGGCCGCGCCGAGGCCGAAGCGGCGTTGCTGCGGCTCGTCGAAGTGGTCGAGGGCTATCCGGGGCGCGTGATCGTGATCCCCGGCGACCGGGACAGGGACGACGCCGAGGCCCTCGAACGGCAGGCGGACTTCCTCACGGCCCGCCTCGGCGACGACGTGTTTCTCCTCCCGGACGGGCTGCCCGGCCCCGTCGATCTCAAGCTGGACGACCACCTCGTCCTGATCGCCCTCGACACCGAGTGGTGGCTCCGCGATGCGGACGACCGGCCAACGGGCGAGGTGAACGGGGACGACGTCGAGTCCGAACTCGACGTGATAGTCGAACTGGCGGAACTGCTTGCGGAGTACGACGACGAGCGCGTCCTCATGGTCGGGCACCACCCGGTCTTCGCAAACGGCGAGCGCGGCGGGCACTACAGCCTCCGCCAGCACCTCTTTCCGCTGACCGATCTGTGGCGGCCCCTCTACGTCCCGCTGCCCGTCGTGGGCTCGGTCTATCCGCTCCTCCGCAGCTATTTCGGCGGTCGGGAGGATTTCTCGAATGGGGACTACCGCGAACTCCGCGAGGCGCTCCCCCGCGTGATCGAGAAGCACGACGGCGTCATCTACGCGGCCGCGCACGAGCACGGGCTCCAGTACGTCCCGCTCCGCTCCGATGCGCTCGCGCTTCAGCATTTCATCGTGAGCGGGGGCGGCGCGCAGGCGGGGCCGATGGCCGGCGGCTTCGGCGCGGGCTTCGCGCACGGGGCGACGGGCTTCGCCTCGCTTCAGTTCTACGAGGACGGGGAGATGTGGCTGGAGTTCTGGGAGCCTGAGGCCGCACAGCCGCAGGGCCGCCTCGCCTTCCGCACCCAGCTCGAAGAGCCGCGCCGCGAGGACGTGGACCCCGACGTGCCCGAGATCGACCCCACTACGCTGCCCGATTACACGGACAGCACCCGCGTCGTCCGTGCCGATCCGCGCCTCGCGGCCGGACCCATCAAGCGCTTCTTCTTCGGCGATAACTACCGCGACGTATGGGCTGCCCCCGTCGGCCTGCCCGTCCTCGACCTCGGCCGTGCACGGGGCGGGCTGACGCCGCTCAAGCGCGGCGGCGGGTACCAGACGACCTCGCTCCGGTTGGGGAATCCCGAGGAGCGCGAGTTCGTCCTCCGGCAGGTCCGCAAGAGCCCTGACCTTCTCTTGCCGCCCGCGCTCCAGAACACCTTCGCTGCCGACGTATTCGCCGATCAGCTCTCGTCCTCAAACCCGTACGCTGCGCTCGTCGTCCCGCGCCTCGCCGAGGCCGCCGGCATCTACCACACGAACCCCGAGCTCGTCGTGGTGCCCGACGATCCCCGCCTCGGAGTCTACCGCGAGACCTTCGCGGGCACGGTCGTCCTCTTCGAGGAGCGGCCGGCCAGCGATGCGTCCGGCCAGACCAACTTCGGCGGGGCCGAGGACGTGGACTCGTCGGTCAAGATGTTCGAGGAGATGCGGGAGGACAACGACACCCGCGTGGACCAGCCGTTCTACCTCCGCAACCGGCTCTTCGACCTGCTCATCGGTGACTGGGACCGGCACGAAGACCAATGGCGCTGGGCGCAGTTCGAGCCCTTCGAGCTCGACTCGACGCTCACGGGCGAGGCCCGGAAGCAGGGCAAGGTCTACCGGCCGATCCCCCGCGACCGCGATCAGGCGTTCTTCCGCATCACGGGACTGCTGCCGCGCATCGCTCAGCTTTTCGTGCCCGGCCTCCAGGACTTCGACCCGGACTACGGCAACCTCATCGGGCTCACCGACAACGGGCTCTTCCAGGACCGCCGCCTGCTCAACGAGCTGACGCGAGACGAGTGGCAGGCCATCGCCCGCGACCTGCAAGCCCGGATGACCGACGACGTCTTCCGCGAAGCGCTCCGCGACTGGCCGCCCGAGGTCAATGCGCTCCACGGCGAGCGGGTCTTCCGCACGCTCCAGAGCCGCCGCGACAAACTGCTGGAGGTCGCCGACGAGTTCTACGAGCTGCTGGCCAGCGTCGTGGATATCGTTGGGTCGGACAAGCACGAGCGGTTCGTGGTGAACCGGCGGAGCGATGACGAGACCGAGGTGACGGTCTACAAAACGAACAAAGAGGGCGAGAACCGGCAGGTGCTCTACCACCGCGTCTTCCTCGCCGACGAGACGAAGGAGCTCCGGCTGTTCGGGCTCGGCGGGCGCGACCGCTTCGTGTTCGAGGGCGAGTCCGGCCGGGGGCCGTACGTCCGCGCCATCGGCGGTCCGGGGGAAGACGAGTTCGAAGGCGACGGGCGAGCGAGCCGCCGCGTGCATTTTTATGACACCGAACGCGGCAACGAAGTCGAGCGCGGCCGGGCGCGCGTCACGCTCTCGGACGACCCCGCCAACAACAGCTACGACCGCGAAGACTTCGCCTACCCGTCGTACCTCATCTTCCCGTTCGTCGGCTACAACGCGACCGACGGCGCATTCCTCGGCGCGAGCGTCGAGTTCATCACGCCGAAGTTTCGGCGGGAGCCGTACGGGCGCTCGCACCTCCTCGCGGCGAATGTCTCCACGTCCACGTTCGCGGTCAACGTGCTCTACCGCGGCCGGTGGGTCGAGGCGCTGGGGCCGTTCGACACCTTCGTCGAGGCGACGGGCGCTACGCCGCAGGACGTCCGCAACTTCTACGGACTGGGCAACGAGACGACGGTGGACCGCGATACCGATTTCTACCGCGTCCGGCAGGCAAAGGCGGCGGCGGCGGTCGGGCTGGCGCTGAGCTACGCGTCAGGCGTCGAGATCGGCCTCGCGCCTGCGGCGCAGGTGACGAAGGTGGAACGGGGAGAGGACCGCGTACTCGGCGGGCTTCCCGCCGAGGCCGAGCTGTTCGACTACCAGTGGTTTGCCGGCGGCGACGGGCTCCTGCTGCTCCACCACGAGGACCGGCCGGGGAACCCGCTACAGGGGTTCCGCTGGGAGAACCGCGCGGGCATCCTGACGGGCGTCGGCGGCACGGGCGACACGTTCGCTCCCCTCACCTCGGCCCTCTCGGTCTACCTCTCGCCCAGCCTCGACCCGCAGATCACGCTCGCGCTCCGCGTCGGGGCGAGCCACATCGCCGGGGACTTCCCGTTCTACGAGGCCGCCACGCTCGGTGGCGTCGAGAACCTGCGGGGCTACCGGAGCACGCGGTTCTCCGGCCGCTCGGCCCTCTATCAGAATGCCGAACTACGCCTCGGGCTGCTCGACTTCCGGACGTACGTGGCGGGGGGAACACTCGGCGTGCTCGGCTTTGTGGACAACGGGCGCGTCTGGGCCGACGGCCAGGCCTCGAAGGAGTGGCACCAGGGCTACGGCGGCGGGCTCTGGGTAAACCTGTTCGACCTCATCCTCCTGCGCGGGACCGTCGGGGCGTCCAAAGAAGGTACCTTGGTGAACGTCGGTCTCGGCTTCCTCTACTGAGTTCGGCGTGTTCCTTGCTTGCTCCCGTGATATGAGGCCTAAGCACGCGCCTCGATTCTCCATCTGACGCTCACTCGCCATGCAGCCTGAAGAATCTCATCTCTCCGGATCGGAGCCAGTCGAAACGGCCGAGCCCGACCCTATCGGGGACCTTCCCGAACCCGAAGTGCTGGAGTCAGCAGACGTGGAGGCCGTCGCCGAAGCCGCGGCCGTAGCGGTCGAAGAGGCCCGTGCCGAGCGGAAGGCTGAGAAAAAGAAGAAAAAGAAGGCCAAGAAGGAGAAAAAGAAAGACTCTCTCGGCACGAGCCGGGGTGTCGAGACCATGTTCCGGACCTCGTACCGCGTCCACATGGACCTCACCTCGCTCGCCGACACGAAGGCCAACATCATGATCTCCATCAACGGCCTGATCCTCCCGATTCTCCTCGGGGCCATCTCGCCGAAGATCGACTCGAATCCGTGGCTGCTCATCCCCACATCGGTGCTCATGATCGGGTGCCTCATCTCGATGGTCTTTGCCATCCGGGCGGCTCGGCCTCGCGTCAGCGATGATCCGATCACGCTCGATCAGGTGCGGAAGAACACCGCGAACATCCTCTTCTTCGGCCACTACGCCAACATGAGGCGGGAAGACTTCGAGACGGGAATGACCGAGCTGATGGTCGACAACGATCGGCTCTACCGGAACATGATCCGCGACCTCTACGGGCTCGGCAGCGTGCTGACGGCGAAGTTCAAGCTCCTCCGGACCTCGTACACGGTCTTCATGTTCAGCGTTGTGATAGGGGTGCTCCTGTTCATCGGGACGTACTACCTCATCGCCACGGATGTGATCGATTCGGAGCCGACGCCCGTCGTCAACATGGTTCCTAGCCCGCAGCCCTGATGCGCGTCACCTTCTGGGGAGTCCGAGGGTCCACGCCCGCGCCGGGCGCAGCGTTCGCGCGCTACGGCGGGCACACGACCTGCGTCTCGGTGGCGGTGGGCGACCGGGTGCTCGTGCTCGACGCCGGCACCGGCATCCGCCCACTCGGCCGCTCGCTCGTCGGGCTCGACGAAGACCTCTTCGTGCTGCTGACGCACCTCCACGCCGACCACGTCATTGGCTTCCCGTTCTTCGCCCCGCTCTACGAGCCTGGCCGGACGGTCCACCTGCTCGATTACCGCGAGGCCGGCGTCGCGTGGTCGCCCCTCGCGCTCTTCGACGGCATCCACTACCCGCTGCACCCCGGCGACCTCCCGTGCTCGGTGCTCCGCGTCGGCGGCGACCCCATGTCGTACCTGAACGAGCACGGCATCGAGCTGGCGCGGCAGGCGGTCAACCATCCCGGTGGGGCCTACGGCTACCGCATCACGCACGAAGGACAGACGTTCGTGTTCATACCGGACAACGAGCTGGACCCGCCCGAGCGGGAGGTCGCCCACAAGGAGATCGTCGCGTTCTGCCGGGGGGCGGACGTGCTCTGCCACGACGCGCAGTACCTCGGGGCCGAGGTCGCCGAGCGGCGTGGGTGGGGGCACAGCAGCATCGAGCAGGCGATGGACCTGGCCGTGGAGGCGGGGGCGCGGAACGTCGTCCTGTTCCACCACGACCCTGACCGGACCGATCTCCAGCTCGACGAGATTCACGCAGACACGTGTGCGCGACTCGCGGTGCATGAGATCGGATGTATGGTCGCCTTCGAGGGGCTGACGTTCGACTTCGGCGGCGGCGACGTGGTGCTGCCGCCGCCCATGCCGATGTCCATGAAAGCAGAGAGCGCATGACCGACGCATCGATCCTGGGAAATGGAGCGAGCGTGCCTGAGGAGAACGGGCCGTCTGGCAAGAAGCACGCCGAGGCGATCATTCTCGTCGTCGACGACGAGTCGGACCTGGCCTCGCTCATCCGGCAGAAATTCCGCCGCCGCATCCGGCAAGGTGAACTCGCGTTCCTCTTCGCTGGTGACGGGCAGGAGGCCCTCGATCAGATCCGTTCGCACCCCCATGTGGACCTCGTGCTGACGGACATCAACATGCCTCGGATGGACGGGCTGACCCTGCTGGCCGAACTGACACGGCTCGGCGGGGGAGAGGGCCAGCCCGGTGCCGTCGTCGTGACCGCCTACGGCGACATGATGAACATCCGCACGGCGATGAACCGGGGCGCGTTCGACTTCCTCACCAAGCCCATCGATCTCGACGACCTCGAAGTCACCGTAGATAAGGCGCTGGAACGAGTGCGGGAGCAGAAGCAAGCGGCCCACGCCCGCGAGACGGTCGGGCGCTACCTCTCGGACGAGGTGGCCGAGGCCCTCCTCGTCGGGCCGGAAGCGACCGAGCTCGGCGGCGAGCGGCGGTGCGTGACCATCCTGATGTCCGACCTCCGCGGCTTCTCCGCCCTCAGCGAGCGGCTCGACCCCGAGAACGTCGTGGACGTGCTCAACATCCATCTCGGCGTGATGGGCGACGTTATCGCCGAATACGGCGGGACGATCGACGAGTACATCGGCGACGGCATCCTCGTGTTGTTCGGGGCTCCGGTGGCGTGCGATGACCACGCGCGCCGGGCCGTCGCCTGCGCCGTGGCGATGCAGCTTGCGATGGAGCAGGTGAACGAGCGCGTCGCGGCCATCGGGCTGCCGCGCCTCCAGATGGGCATCGGCATCAACACCGGGGACGTGGTGGTTGGCAACATCGGCTCGGAGAGGCGGATGAAGTACGGGGTCGTGGGGAGCCCGGTGAACGAGGCGGGGCGGATCGAGTCGGCCACGGTGGGCGGGCAGATCCTGATCTCCGAGTCGACGCTGACCGAGGCCGGGCCGGACGTGCAGATCCGCCGCGCGATGAAGCTGGGCGCGAAGGGGTTCGCCGAGCCGATCCCGCTCTTCGAGGTGGAAGGCGTCGGCGGGTCGTACGGGCTCGGCCTGCCTGCGGAGTCGCGCGTGCATCATTCGTTGCCGCGTCCGCTCCCCATCCGGTTCTACGTCCTCGATGGGAAGCACTTCGGTACCGAAGCCGTCGACGCGGATTTCGTCGCGCTCTCCGAGACCGGCGGCGTGCTCCGTACGGACCACACGCTCGAACCGTTCACGGACCTCAAGCTGCACGTGCCGCTGCCGAAGGCCGAGAAACCGGGGTACGCGTACGCGAAGGTGTTGGAGACCTCCGACAAGGGGTACGCGGTGCACTTTACCGCGATGGCGGACGAGGTAGGTGAGGTGCTCCGGGCCCACGTCGACCAAGCCGCGTAAATGCCTGCGGTCGTAGGTTGCGGAGGCCCGTTGCAAGCGTTCGCTGCCGGTCAACGGCGCTCGAACTGATAGTCTAGCATCCACCCATTCACCGCCACGCTGCCGATGGACCCACTCCTGCTCGTGTTCCGCATCGCCGTCCTCGGGCTCGCCGGCTACCTCTGGTGGTCGAGCCGGCGGCTGGCGGGGGAGAACGCGCGGTTGCGGGCGGAGGCGGAAGAAGCGGCGGCGGTGCAGCGGGAGCAGGAGGCGGCGCTCGAGGCCGCGCGGGAGGGCCTCCGGGTCAAAGAGGATCAGATCGTCCGGGCGCGCCACCTCGCTTCCCTCGGCCAGCTCATCGGCGGCATCGCCCACGAGATCAAGAACCCGCTCAACTTCGTCAACAACTTCGCCCGGCTCTCGGTGGAGCTCGCGGACGAGCTGAAGGAGACGCTGGAAGAGCACCGCGACGCGCCCGTGAGCGAGGTGCTGGATGAGGTGCAGGACCTGCTCGATGACATCGCCCACAACGCTGCGAAGATCGCCGAGCACGGCGAGCGGGCCGATGGGACGGTCCGCAGCATGCTGATGCACGCGCGTCCGAACGCCAACCAGCGCCAGCCGACGGACCTCAACAAGCTCCTCGCCGAATACGCGAACCTCGCCTATCACGGCATGCGCGCCTCCGATCCCCAGTTCAACGTGACGATCGAGCAGGACCTCGATCCGGCCGTGGGCGAGGTGCCGGTCGTGCCGCACAACCTCGGCCGCGTGTTCATCAACCTGTTCAACAACGCCTTCTACGCCGTCACTGAGAAGGCGGGCACCGACCCCTCGTTCGCACCGACGGTCTCGCTGAAAACGGAGGCACGCGATGGTGAGGTGGAGATCCGCGTGGCGGACAACGGGACGGGGATCCCAGCGGAAGCCCGCGTTCAAGTCTTCGAGCCGTTCTTCACGACCAAGCCGGCCGGCGCAGGAACCGGCCTCGGCCTCTCGCTCTCATACGAGATCGTCACGAAGGGACACGGCGGGACGATGGAGGTCGAGTCGCGAGAGGGGGAGGGCACCGTGTTCGTCATCACGATTCCGAGAGCGCTCCCGGAGGCGGGCGGCCATGAATAGTCTGTGGGCCAACATTTTCCGGCCGAAACCAGTCGCCGGGACGAAAGAGCTGCTGCGTAATGTCCCCATGTTCGCCGGGCTGGACCGGCGCGAGCTGGCGGAGCTGGAGAAGATCCTCTACCGCCGTCAGTACCGCACCGACGAGGTGATCTTCCGGCAGGCGGATCCGGGCGTCGGGATGTACGTGATCGAGTACGGCACCGTCGTCATCCTCCACGAGCCCACGGGCCGCCGGATGGCGGAGTTGCAGGGCGGCGAGTCCTTCGGCGAGATCGCCCTCTTGAATGAGACCCCGCGCTCGGCGCGCGCGACGGCCACCTCGCCGACGGTCCTCTACGGGCTGTTCCAACCCGAGCTGTTCGACCTCGTACAGCGCGCGCCTCGGTTGGGCGTGAAGCTGCTACTGCCGCTCGCTCAGAACCTCGGCGCGCGGCTCGTCCACGCGGACGACGAGCTTCAGCGCCTGCACGAGCGCGTAGAGACGGTTGCCTCAGCGACATCCGACCCAGATACGGCGGGCGAAGACCCGGACTCCGATGCCGCGATGGGCTAAACTCCTGCTGATCGCGCTGGCGGTGGTGGCCGCAGGCTGGCTGCTCGCGCCCGTCGGCGGCGTCGTGCAATTGATCGTGCTCGGGGCGCTGCTGGCGTATCTGCTGGACCCCCTCGTGGTCTGGCTGGAGGCACGCGGGATCAGCCGCGGGTGGGCGTCGGCGTCGGTCTTCGTCGGGTTGTTCGTCGTCATCGGGGTGCCGCTCATACTGCTGTTCCCGTCGCTGGCGGCGCAGATCAGTTCGCTCCAGGAAGGGATCGACCTGGAGGCAGCGTCCGACGTGATGGAGGAGGTGGAGCAGTGGCTCGGCGGCCGGCTGGCCCCGCTGGGCATCCCGCAGCCGGACCTGCGCGGGCGGATGGGGGAGTTCGCCTCGGAGCACCTCGCCGATGTGGTCGGCTTCGTGCCGGGCGTGCTGGGGCTCCTGACGCAGGTCATCGTCGTCCCGGTGATCGCGTTCTTCGTGCTCAAAGATGGGCGGCGCTTCCGGCGGCGCTTCATTAGCGCGGTCCCGAATCGCTACTTCGAGTTCTCCCTCAACGCCTTGCGCAAGGCCGACGCGCAGCTCGGCGGCTACCTGCGCGGCCAGCTCCTCGCCGCCCTCATCGTCGGGCTTCTGGCGACGTTTGCGCTCTGGCTGATCGGCGTAGACTACTACTTCCTCCTCGGCGCGGTGGCGGGGCTGGCGAACCTGATCCCGTTCCTCGGCCCGCTCATCGGCGGCGTCGTCGCCGTCGCCGCCTCCGTCACGACGACGGGGGCGTTGGATCAGGTGCTCCCCATCGTCGTCGCGTTCTCCATCATTCAACTCATCGACAATCTCGGCTCGCAGCCCCTCCTGCTGTCGCGGAACGTGGAATTGCACCCGCTCGTGATCCTGCTCGTCCTGCTGGCGGCGAGCGAGGCGCTCGGGCTGATCGGCCTGCTGCTGGCCGTCCCCGCCGCCGCCGTGCTGAAAGTGCTCGTACAGGAGTTCGTGACGACGTTCCGCAGCTACCAGTTTTAGCGAGTGGCCATTCGTCGAAGGACGAGTGACAACGGACAACCATCTTCCCCATGAAAACCATCCTCCTCCTCCGTCACGGCAAATCCGACTGGGACGCCGATTTCGGCCACGACCACGACCGGCCCCTCGCCAAGCGCGGCCGGAAGGCGGCCAAGACGATGGGGAAATTCCTCGTCGCGAGTGGCACCCTCCCGGACCGCATCGTGACCTCGACGGCCAAACGGGCGCGGACGACGCTGGAGCTCGCGTGCAAGGCCGGCGGGCTGACGGCACCGGTGCGCGAAGCACGCGAACTTTACGGGGCCGGCCCTACCGATCTTCTCCGCGAAATCCACGCGGCGGACGACGCGGCAGACGTGCTGCTCCTCGTCGGCCACCAGCCGGGGTGGGGCGAGACGGTCAGCCGGCTCATCGGGGGCGGGGCCGTTCAGTTCCCGACGGCCGCGCTCGCGCGCGTGGATGTGGACGTGCAGCAATGGCGGGACGTGGCGTTCGGGCGGGGCGAGCTGGTCTGGCTCGTCCCGCCGAAAGCGCTGGGCTGAGCCACCGACCACTCAGCCGGGAGTCGATGGGGGGGTCGAGCGGAAACGCCCCGCTCGACCCCCACATGCTAACTCAGGCATGCGCAGGACGTTCGGCTCACCGGAGCAGCGTTACACGCTGCGTCTGTGTGAAGGCCCGCTTGTTGCCCGCAGCTTCTACACGCACGACGTACACCCCGCTCGGCAACCGCGCGCCGTCAAACGCTACCTCGTGCTCACCCGCTGCATAGGCTCCTTCAGCTAGGCGGACGACCTCACGCCCGAGTACGTCGTAGACGCCTATACGCACGTCAGCGGTCTCGGGCAGCAACAGCGTCAGCGTCGTCGCGGCGTGGAACGGGTTCGGGCGGGCCGCCTGCAACGCGTAGGCAGCCGGTACCCCCGGCGTCTCTTCACCCGCTACCGGCTCGCTCGGCCGCCCGTTGCAACTGGCCCCGCACGGCTTCGCCAGGATCGTGTAAGCGAAAGCTGCATTGGCGGCGGTAGTCGGGTAGTAGCCGTAGTACGTCTGCCCATCGCTGCTCCAGACCTCGTAGACGTAGGTCCTCAGCGTCACGTTCGGAGAGGAGTTCGAGACCACGTCCGTGAAAGAGAGGCCGTAGGTGTACGGCACGGATTGGTTGGGCGGGTCGTCCTGACCCCAGCCCTGGTTAGCCGGGATGCCGGAGCCACCGCCCCGCCCCCAGATGTAGGGCGTCCCGTCGAAGAAACCGACGTTGACCGTCCGCCGGACCTCGCGGCGCTTGACGCGGTAGAGCCCATCGACGAGGTTGTCGTTGGGGTTGTAGATGTAGAGGTCGTACTGGCCGGAGGTGCTGTAGACGCTCCCGCCGCCAGTGACGGAGGCGCGCGTGAGCTGCCACGGGCTCTCGAGGAAGGCCAGCGCCTTGTCCGCGTTGATGCGGCCCGTGCCGTACAGGTTGTCAAAGCCGGGATCGCCTTTGTCATCTGCTGAGAGGCGGATGATCTGCTCTACGTCGTCGGGGTAGTTCTGGAGGCTACCGCCGTAGGACATAAGCAGGGCCGCCAGGCCACTCGTCGCGGGCGTAGAGAACGAGGTGCCGTAGTTATAGTCGTAGGTGTTGGTCGGGAACGTCGTGTAGATCCGGCCGTTGCCGCTGGTGGCACCGCCGGGCGCGGCCACGTCGATCCACGAGCCCGTACTCGAATAGCTCGCCCTCACGTCGAACTGGGTCGTGGCACCGACGGTGATGAACCCCTGGCCGTAGGCCGCCGGGTACTGGACGACGTTGCCTGACTGATTCCCCATCGAGACGGCGATGGAGCGGCCCAGGCGGTAGGCATCGGCGAACGCCTGACGGAGATCCACGGAATAGGTGCCCACCGGGACCAGCTTCCAGCTATTGTTGAGGACGTTCGCGCCCCGGTTGTAGGCGCTCTGAACGGCCGCGACGAAATCGGCAGCCGAGCCGTTGCCGTAGTCTTCGTTGATGATGCCCACACCCCAGGCGACGCCCGCGATGCCAGTGCCGTTGTTGCCTTTCGCCGCAGCGACACCGGCCACCGCCGTCCCGTGTGAGCAGTTGTTGGCGGCGTCCCCGCTCGCGCGCCCGGTAAAGTCGGTGTGGCTCGTCTGCATGCCGCAATCTATCACCCCGACCTTCACCCAGCTATCCCCGGTCTCGCGGTTCCAGGCCAGGTAGGTCTTCATGTCGGCACCGGGCGTACCGCTTCCTTGCAGCACCGTGCCGTCGTTCTTGTGCATCCACTGGCGGCCGAACTCCGTGTCGTTCGGGGTGAGGAGCACCTCGATCAGCGCCTGTTCCTCTCGGACGGGGGCGTAGCTCACGATGTCGTCGGGCTCGCCGCGCACGTTGGGATGGGCGTAGACGACGTCCGGCCGCGCCCGTAGCAGGGCAAGGAACGCCGCGCGCGACGTGGTGCTCCCGCTGCGCTGGGTGAGGACGTAGACGTCGGTCCAGTCGGTGAGCCCCACCGTTTCGCCGGTGCCGAGTGTAGCGAAGCGGTCTTCGGGATCGAAGCCCGGAATGATCTGCCGCATCGTCTCGACCTGCGCGTCGAGGAGTAATTGGAGGAGTGCGGGTGTGCTGAAGACGTAGGTTTCCGGCGAGGCCGGTGCCCCGTCTGTGGCGCTGCCCAGGACGGTGCCCGGCGTGAAGCGGACGATGACCTCGCGGTCGATGACAGAGGACTGTGCCTGAGCAGGCAGGGCGGAGGCCAAGCCGAGGAGCGCGCAGAGCAGCAATCTCCGGCGCGGGAGCTGTAGCGAGTTCATGGCGGTCGGGTGGGTTCGGTTTGCACCGAGGTGAGCGTATCTTGCGCCGAACACACGAGCGCCCGAAACGGGAGCGACTGTGCGGCGCGTGGCTTCGCGATCTGTGGAGGATCGAGCGGGGTATGGGGTCGGCAGCGCCCGAGCCGGGCGCTCGTCTTTTCAGGGGGCAGGCATAGTAGGATGGGGGGTTAGGTGGAGGAAGCCGCCGGGGTCAGCAGCCGCCGGGGCAACGGCCCCAGGCGGGGAAGTAGTCGCTGAGCTGCGTGAGGTCGGAGCCGTCGCGCGCCATCGTGTAGAGCTGGCCGCTCCACCGCTCCGGCACGTTCTGCGAGCGCACAAAAGCAATCGTATTGCTATTCGGGTTCCAAGTGAAGTATTCGAGTGCGTCATTGGGTTCAAGACGCTCCACATGGGACCCTTCAAGCACATAGATAAAGCGGCCTTCTCCGGTATCTGGCAGTCCCCAGAACACAATGCGTTGGTCGTCCGAACTCAACTGGGGGCTGCGCAAGAAGGTGTCCCTGACCTGAGGTTCATTCAAGCAAGTGAGCCGGGTGTAGCTACTGGGATCGCTGACGGAGATCCGAGCCAAGTCTCCATAGAGGTTTAGATAGTCGATGTAGATGAGTGAATCGCCCGTAGCATTCCACTCAGGTTCAAATCCGGGTGCTACATACGCTTCCCCGCTCCCATCCGCCCCTATGACCCATAGATCTCCGCTCGTGTTGATACGGTAGGAGGTGAACGCAATGCGCTGCCCGTCGGGGCTCCAGGCGGGAGCGAAGTTGGTATTCTCCGTCGTCAACTGCCGCAGCGTCGAGAGGTCTACGCGCGCCGAGTCGAGGTCGGCCACCTCCACCGTGTAGATCTGCGGCACGGCCAGGTCGCTCAGGGCCAGGTGCCGTCCGTCCGGGCTCCAGTCCGGCTCGGCGAAGTCCCCCTCCAGGAGCGGCCTCTTCCCTCCCGTCTCCGTGTCGAGCAGCCAGATTCCGTTGACGTAGCCGTCGTAGCGGCAGTCGGCGTCGGTATCTATGCTATCGGCGTGGACGGCGGCGAGGTAGCGGCCGTCGGGGTGCCAGGCCGGGTCGGTGAAGAACGGAGCCCAGATCGGGTCGTTGCAGCCCTCGGCTTCCTCACAGAGCCGGAACTCGACGGGGGGGAACTCGCACGCGGCGGGGGGCGGGTCCGGATCGGGCGGGTCCGGGGGATCGGGCGGGAAGGCATCGCAGCCGCCGAGCCAGAGGAGCGCCGCCGCGAGGACGGCGAGGGCGAGTGTGCCAAGCCAGAGGGTCGGGCTCGAGGCCCGTAGCGTCCGAGCAGTCATGGTCAGAGCGGTTGAGTTCAAAACCGGCCTGACCACTCCTCACCTTACTGGACAGCCAACGTGTCGTGCCTACGCATGAATCCGTCAGGTCACCGCCTAGTTTAAAAAAAACATCACCGGAATGCAAGAGAGTGACTGAATCTCTTGGCTAAGAAACTGGCTCCGAAAGCTGACTTTCCAATTTAATAACGTGGATGAACGCCGAGGGCGATGCGGCGGAGGTGCTGCTCCTCGTCGGTCACCAGCCGGGGTGGGGCGAGACGGTCAGCCGGCTCATCGGGGGCGGGGCCGTTCAGTTCCCGACGGCCGCGCTCGCGCGCGTGGATGTGGACGTGCAGCAATGGCGGGACGTGGCGTTCGGGCGGGGCGAGCTGATCTGGCTCGTTTCACCGAAGGCGCTGGGGTGACGGTCGGTTGCCCTAGGCTCCCTTCACCCTGTTCCTCTCCCCGCCGGGGCGAGGGGACGTTCTCTGAACCGTTGGCGGTATTCGATGGGAGAGAACGTCGAAAGGGCAGAGAGGGGCGGTAGACAACTCGGGAATGAGGGTGCCTTCGGCCCCGGCAGAACGGCTCAGCGCATTCGTCGGATTCAGTAGAATCACGCCCACACGCCCACACGCCCAGCCTCATCCCACCTCTAACGCCGCCTCGCGCGCGCGCTCCGGCGTCACGTCCAGCTCCATCCCCGGTGGGCACGGCGCGATGGGAATGCGGAGCGCGTGGAGGCCCTGGACCCCCGGCATCGGCTCGACGTCCATGGCCTCGATGCGCCCGTCGACGTAGCCGGCCGCACGCAGGTAATCGAGGTAGGTGCGGTACTCCTCCACGTCGCGGGTGTGGGAGAGCACGAGGGCGAGCGTGCCCGGCTGCGTGAGCCGCTCCTCCGTCCCGGCAATCGTCGCCTTGTCGATCCGCTTCTTGACGATCTCGTAGCGCGTGTTGTACGCCCCGTCCACGTCGAACTGCTTCTCGTCGTAGCGGAAGCGGATGGCGATCGGGCTGCTCTGGATGAGGATGAGGTGGGCTGTCTCCAGCGGCATCGGTAGGTCCGGTGCGATCCGGTCGAGCGCCCACGCGGTGCTGCACGTCGTCATGAGCTGCCAGAGGCGGAGGTTGCGGAGCGCGAGGGGGTCCACCTCCCCCTCTTCGAGAAGCGCGGCACCGGCGTATATGGTGTACTCGACGCCGTCGGTCTTGTACTTCTCGAA
This sequence comes from Rhodothermales bacterium, assembly GCA_038232935.1. Taxonomy (GTDB): domain Bacteria; phylum Bacteroidota; class Rhodothermia; order Rhodothermales; family JANQRZ01; genus JBBSMX01. The sequence continues at coordinate 73,603 of JBBSMX010000001.1, forward strand.
GTAGTGCGGGACGAGGGCCTGCGCGTACTCCTCCTGCCGTTCGAGATGGCCCGAGATCGTCTCGTTGATGCGGGTGACCGACGCCTCGTACCGCCGCCGCGACTCGTAGAGCATGCCGAGGTTCGGGTCGAGCGCGGCGCGGTACGCCTCGACGCGGCCCCGGACACTGGGGCCGTAGCGGACGAGGTGGTCGAACAGGCTTTCCACGTCGCGCCGCAGAAACTCGAGCACGCCGATTTCATGCTCGGTGCTGAGCCCCTGCTCGATCTCTTCAATGGTGCGTTGGAGACGGAAGCCTAACTCGTCCAGCCCCGGCAGCGAGCGGTGCGACGCGGCCTCCACGATGACGGCGAAGGCGAGGCTGAGCTGCTCGATGAGGTCGGCGGCAATCGCCTCGTTCCGGTGCGACGACGAGCGGCGGATGTCGGAGAGGCCATAGAGCGGGACCACGCCGGGGAAGACGATGGGCTCCATCTGCCGCCGCCCGTCGTCCTCGGCGTCGAGGTACCGGAGGGCCGCTTCGCGGAAGCGCCACTCGACGACGGGGTGGATCGCCGTGCATTGTGACTTGATGACGGCTTGCACGTGGTCGCGGCGCTCGTCGAGGCTCCGCCGCATCGCCGTGGCGAAGAGGCCGGCCACCTCGTCTATCTTCATCGTGTTGAAGGCGTTGATCGCACCGGGCTCGGGCGCGGCCAGCTCCAGCAGCCCGACGGTCCGCGTCCCGGCGCGCAGCGGGGCCACCATCACGCTCCCGAACCCCTCGGCCAGCAGGTGGGCTTCGTACCCCGTCTGCGGCTTGTGTACGGCGAGATCTCCGACGACGACGGGGCGGCCCGATTCGAGCGCGCGGGCGTACACGGATGCGCCTCGGCTCGGGCAGAACGGCACCTCGCCCGTCGAGAGCAGCAGGCTTCGCCCGACGGGCCGCACGCGGCGCACGGCCGGATCGGCCGGTTCGTTGTCCGTCAGCCGCCCGTCTTCGAGGCAGATCAGCCCGAAGCGGGCGGTCGGGCACCGCAGGAGCGAGCGGAGGCGGGGCTCCAGCATCGCTACGCTCGCCTCGGACGTCATCGCGCCCTTCTGCAGGAGGTCGTCTTTCAACGCCGAGAGCACCTGCTGGTCCGTGACGTCGAGGGCCGTCACGACGCCGAAGCCGCGGAGGGTGAAGCGCTCGGGCGGGAGCAGCCGGTTCCACAGGTCCCGGTCGGCCGGCGCGGCGGTGAGGCGGGCACAGTCGGCGTCGCTCAGTTCCGGACGCGGGCCGTTCGTGTCCGCCCACGCGAAGCGCGTGTCGATGACGAGTTTGAAGTGCCGCTCCAGTCCCGTCTCCTCGTCCTCCAGCATGAGAACGAGGGGGAAGTCGTAGGGAACGTGGACGCCGTAACAGTGCTCCAGAAGGAAGTAGTACGCCATCATCGTTCTTCCGAGCTCGAACCCACGCAGGCCGAGGCTCATGCGGTGATGGAGTGTGTCCGCGTCGAAGAGGCCGAGCCGCTCGCACATCGGCGTGGCGTAGACGACATCGGTCCCGAAGACGGGCATGACGGCGGCCACGGTCTCCTCCCAGCGAGCGCGCGGGAAGACCGCGCTCAGCATGAGGTCCACGAGGTCGGCGTGGTCGTCGAGGAGGTCCGGGTCGAGGTCCGGGGCCAGAAGCTCCGGGGCCTCGGCGAGCTGCTCTGTGACGGCGTGCACGAACGGAGCCCAGGGGGAACCGTCCGCGCCGGCCTCGTCCCAGAAGGCGGCGAGGCGCTGAAGGCTCAGCGCGGTAGGAAAGGGAAAGGGATCGGCGGGGGAGGCCATGGGAGGTATACCACGAGCCTAGTCGAGAGAAATTTAATGTGCGGTGCCCTGAGCGGACGCTGTCGGGGCCGACAGGAAGAATAGTACATTTCCGGCTCCTCACGTGCTTCGGAGCGGATATGGGAGAAGATGTTACGATTACCAGCGAGGGGCGGCAGGAGCGTGAAGCCTACTACATCGCCTTTGCGCTCCTGCGTGCCAAGCTCGACGAGGTCGAGCGTGCTTGCGTGGACGAGGATATGGTACGGAGCGCGGTGCGCATCGCCGTCGAGAGCTATACGACCCAGCTCGAATCGCTCCGGCAGTCGGCTCTGCGGGAGCGTAAGAGGAACCGACGGCGATAGCCTTCTCGGAGGCGTGGCATCGCGCGTGGCTCACTGGCCGGCGGGCAGGTAGGCCTCGGGGAGCGGCTGATCCGGCCGCTCGTTGTCCCACAGGACCGAGACGATCCACCAGCGCGTGCCGTCGTCGAAGAGCTGGATCGAGTTGATCCCGCGCATGAACGGGTCCGAGTCGGGCGTGCGGATCCGGCTCTCGTAGGTGCTGAAGGCGTGGGCTATGCTGCCGAACTGCTCCGTCGTGCGGGCGATCTCGCGCTCCCAGAACCCGTTCTCCATGAGCTGCGGCCCGGCCCGCTCGATGTATTCGTCCACGGTCCATACGAGCGCGACGTGGCCCCCCTCCGGGCGGTGCCCCGTCGGGATGAGGCGGGCGCCGGGGTGGAAGAGCGAGCGCATCCGGTCCCAGTCGCGCGCCTCGGCGGCCGATCCCGAGATCACGTCGTAGAGCGCCGTGAGGATCGCACCTACCGAGGCGACATCGTCCGGCGCGGGTTCAGGGAGGGCGGTGGAGTCCGGCTGTGCATGAGCTGCCGAGGCGACGAAAAGCAGGGCGGCGAGGAGGGAGAGACGGGCAGCACGCATGGAGGGAGGTGCGAAGGCGTGGTGACGGAGAAAATAAAAAAAAGCGCCTCCCCCGAGGGCGGCCCAACCGGGAGTCCTGCTCAGCCCGCCGGCTGGTCCGGCCCCTCGGGGAGAGGCGCACGTGAAACGCTACGGAGCGTTCCGGTGTGGGGATGCGCCCGTGTCACGAGCCCGCCCCGGTTTGATATGAACGGGCCGCTCCAATGAGCCACCCGGCAAACGAGCGCAGCAGGCTTCAGCCTAGCGCGACGACGCACCGTCCTGTAGCCGAGCGTCGGGCCGCCTCGATAACGTCGAGCCCTGCTACGGCGTCTTCAGGTGCGACGGGTGGTGGGCCGCCGTGGCGCAGGGCATCGCGCACGCCAGCGTAGAACGCCGGGTACGCGCCGTACTCGGTCGGGATGGGACGGAGGTCGCCGTCCCTACCGAGGAGGCCCCACCGGTCCGGCGGCTCCTCGCCCCACCCGAGAGCATCCGGCGACGCTCCGCCACGCAGCGCGGCCTCCTGCACGTCGAGGCCGTACTTGGTGTACGCAGCGCGGCCGCCGAGCACACGTAGGCGGGGGCCGGGTTGGGCCGCGACGGCGCTCATCCACAGGTGCGAGCGGACGCCGGAGACGTGGGTGAGCGCGACGAACGCGTCGTCGTCCACCACGGCACCGGGCCTGCGGGCGTCGAGCTCGGCGTAGACCTCGCGCGCCGGGCCGAAGAGGCAGAGGGCTTGGTCGATGAGGTGGCTGCCGAGGTCGTACAGCACGCCCCCGGCTTCTTCCGGCGCACCTCGCTCGCGCCACCCCAGCTTCGGCTGTGGTCGCCACTTCTCGAAGCGGGATTCGAACCGCAGCACGTTGCCCAGCGCCCCTTTGCGCAACAAGCGCCGGACCGTGAGGTAGTCGCCGTCCCACCGCCGGTTCTGGAAGACGGTCAGCAGGAGGTTCCGCCACTCGGCCTCCGCGATGAGACGGCGGCCGTCCTCGGCCGTGGGCGCGAGGGGCTTATCCACGACCACGGGCAGCCCGACATCGAGCGCTGCGAACGCGAGCGGTATGTGCGTCCGGTTCGGCGTCGCGAGCACAACGAGGTCGAGGGCGTCGGCGCGTTCCCAGAGCCGCTCGGCGGAGTTGACGATCTGCACACCCGGATAGCGGGTGCGGGCCTGCTGTGCCCGCTCGGCGTTGCCGGTGACGACGAAGGCGAGTTTCAACCCTGGCGTCGTGGCGATGAGGGGGGCGTGGAAGGCCGATCCCGCCAGCCCGAAGCCGAGCAAGCCCACGCGGACCGGGTCGTTAGCGGACGTCGGGGATGCGTCGGATGCAGGCATGGCGGACGTTGAGTTTAAACGAGTGCGCCCCCGCCGACCGGAGCCGGGGGGGCGCGCCGCGTGAAGCCGGAGCTTCGCTTTAGACGGCCTGCTTGTTCAGCTTGTCCTCGGCGAGGCGGTTGAGCTTGGAGTCGGTGTCATTCTCCTCGGCGAGTGTGTCGCGCAGGATGTCGACGACCTCGTCCTTGCCGAGCTGGTCGGCGTAGGCGATGATGGTCCCGTAGCGCGTGATCTCGTAGTGCTCGACGGCCTGGGCCGCCGCGATCATCGCCGCGTCGAGCGTGTCGGCGTCATCGACCTCGTCCATGAGCTCGCGCGTCTCTTTGAGGATGCCTTCGATGGCGGGGCACTTCTCGCCCTTCGCCGGTTCGCCGAGGATGTCGAACACCTCTTCGAGGCGCTTGATCTGGTTCTCGGTTTCGGTCTTGTGGGCCGAGAAGAGCTTGCTGAGCTCGCTGCTGTCGGCCTTCGAAACCATGTCGGGCAGGGCCTTCACGATCTGCTTCTCGGCGTAGTAGATGTCTTTGAGGAGGTGAACGAAGAGGTCGTTCAGATTGCTGATAGCCATAACGAGAGGGGGAATGGGGTAGAGGGGATCGGGCGAAGATGGGTGCCCGGAAGTGTACTTCGTCAAACCGAGTGAACCGGGCCACGTTCCGACCGGGCGGCCGATAAAAACCCGGACGCCGCGCGAGACACCCCCGGCAGGCTCACCGGCTCCGGGCTCCGACGCCGAAGACGGTGGCGAGCACGAACAGCCCCGCCGCGAGCCACCACGGCCCGCCGAGCCCGGCCACGAGCGCGCCGCCGACGAGCGAGAAGCCGGAGAGGAGCGCGGGCTTCACCCCGTCCAGCGGGTTCGGCGGCGGGCGCTTGATCCGGTGTTCGACGAAGCGGATCGCGTCGGAGAGGAGGACCGGGGCATGGACCATCAGGTCCACGAGTTCGGGCAGCCCGCGCAGGCTCTCTTTCCCGAGCGCCAGCGGGTTGAACTTGTCGACGAACGTCTTATTCGCGTGCCGCTGCGAGAGTTTGGCCACGTCGAAGTCCGGCATCAGCGCGTGGCCCACGGCCTCGAACGTGACGAGCGCCTTCACCATGAGGACGAGCTCGACGGGGAAGTAGACCCGGTAGCGACCGCCGAGCGAGACGGACTCCATGATCATCTGCCCGAGCGAGTAGTCGCTGAAATTGGCCGCGCGCTGGAAGCGTCGGCAGACTTCGGCGACGGCCTTGCGGAAGCCGTCCACATTCCCGCCCGGTCCGGGCTCGGCGATGGACGCGAGGTAGCGCGCGGCGTTCTCGGCGTCGCCGGTGACGAGCGAGTAGTAGTAGTACATCAGCGTCCGCCGCAACTCGCCGTCGAAATAGCCGACCATCCCGAGGTCGATGAAGCCGAGTTGGACCTCGCCTTGCTCTCCGCGCAGGAAGAAGAGGTTGCCGGGGTGGAGATCGGCATGGAAGAAGCCGTCGCGGTAGAGCATCCGGATGATGGACTCCGCGCCGAGGTCGATGAGCGCCTCGCGGTCTTCGAGCGGGAGCCGCTGCGCCGCCGGGCTGTCCGGCCGGAGCCCATCGAACCGCTCCATCGTCATCACGGAGCGCCCGCTGTAGTCCGGGTAGATGCGCGGGAAACGGATGCCGGTGAGGTCGGCGAAGTTGAGCGTGAACTGCCGCGCGTTGTCGGCCTCGCGCCGCAGGTCCACCTCCCGGAGCGTGTACTCCGTGAACTCGTCGATCACCCGTTTCGGCTGGTACTTCGCGAAGAAAATCTGGAGGAATGAGCCGAAGAATCCGAGCAGCCGGGCGTCCCGCTTCAGGATCTCGCCGATGTTGGGCTTGACGACTTTGATGATGACGTCGTCGCCCTCGACCGTCCGGGCGCGGTGGATCTGCGCGATGGAGGCGCTGCCGAGGGGGCGCGGGTCCACCCAGTCGAACATGGTGTCGATGGGCCGCTTCAGCCCGTGCGCGACGAGTTCGCGGTAGCGGGAGAAGGGGACGACGGGGAGCCGGTCGAGGAGGTTCTTCAACTCCTCCGTGATGAACGGCGGGAAGATGTCTGTGCGGAGGGCGAGGACTTGCCCGAGCTTGATGTACGTCGGACCGAGGATTTCGAGCCGGCGTCGGAGCTGGACTTCGAGGGGCAGCACCCGGAGGTCTTTCCGCACGAACGGCGTGACGAAGAACGCGGCGACCTGGATGAGGAAGAGCGGGAAGCCCTTGACGAAGTCGAACTGCTCGCGGTCGCGGGCGACGGCGACGGCGGCCCCGTAGACGAGCCCAATCGCGTGCCGCCACGTCGTCAGGAAGCGCCGGACGAGGCTCGGCGGCGGCCCCTCTTCCAGCAGGTCGAAGCCGGAGGGCTCTGGAGTTGGGGAGACTACAGGAGGGCGGGTAGCCTCCTGCGCTGCGTCTCGTTCCGGCGGTGCGGGCAGGGGCGGTGAGGTAGCGCAGGTGGCCCGAGGTGCCCACACACCGTCCGGTTCGCTGGGCGCAGAGTCGCCGACGGTTGGGCGCGAGGCCTCGAATGCGGCGTTGAGCGCAGCTTCGTCGGGCGGGCGAGAGGGAAGGTCCGGATCGGTCATAGTGGAGAGCGGTGCTGCCACGGCTCAAAATACAGGCGGGGGCAGGCGGCTGTGTCCGTACGCATGAAAATGCGCCCACCCTCGGTTCCGACTCTGCTCAGACGGTGAGTTCTGTCGCCGGCTGAGCGTGGGCTATGTGGGTAGAGCGTGGGTAGAAAAAATGTTTGTCATGTGTGTCGGCCCGGCTCAGGGAGGCTAAGGACTTCGTAATATTGGCCTAAGTAGTACTGCTGATGCCACCCATGCCGGCCCGTCACCGTGGCGGTTTGGAAAGGCACCACGTGCTGCCCCAAACGCCTGCCGAAGCGCAGGCGGCTACGACGCCCACCACGTTCGCCGTGCCAGTCGGTGTGCGAGAGAACCGAGGCTGCGTCAGAGCGACTCGCTCGGTTCGGATTCCTCCCCACCGCGTCCGGTGTTCTGTGGGATCTCCTCCGTTATTAATGACGACAATCATGCATACACTTATTCGCGGTGGGCTCCTCGCTCTGGCCGTACTTCTATTGGTCCCCTCGTCGGCAGAGGCGCAGGGCATTCTCAAGCGTGCCCGCGACGCGGCCAAGCGCGGGGCCGAGCGCGCCGTCGAGCGCGAGGCTGAGCAGCGGGCTGACCGGGCCGTCACCGGTGCCATCGAATGCACCCTCGGCGATACCGCTTGCGCCGAGGAGGCCAAAGCCGAAGGGCGCGAGGTCGTCTACGTCGACGACTCCGGCAATCCCGTCGATCCCTCGGCTAGCGGGGACGCCTCCGTGACGGCTTCGGGAGCCGCTGCGGGCGGCATCGCCCTCCGCCCCGGCGAGGGCGCCTGGGCTAACTACGACTTCGTCCCTGGCGAGCGCCCGCTCTTCGTCGACGACTTCTCGGGCGACCGCGTCGGCAACTTCCCCCGCCGACTCGAATTCGCCGAAGGGAACATGGAGGTCGTGGACTGGGAGGGCCAGCGATTCCTCCGGGCCACGGCCCGGAGCGCCTTCCGCATCCCGCTCCCGGAGGCGCTCCCGGAGCGCTTCACCATCGAGTTCGACGTGTACAAAACCGGGGAGTCCCAGGCCGAGTGGATCACCGTGATGACCTCCCCGGAGGGGATGGAAGAGCAGCCGATGAACTACGGGGGCTTCCCCGGCTCCTACTTCCTCATCGAGAACGGGGCCGTCAGCTTAGCAGGCCAAGGGCCGGAGACGAGAACGGAGACCAAGAGGATCAGCGAAGCGCTCGTGCCCGTCCGGATCGCCGTAGACGGGAACTACGCGAAGATGTACATGGGTGAGCAGCGGGTCGTCAACGTCCCGAACGCGAAGATGCTGCGGGGGGATAAGGTCCACGTCATCCTGTGGTTTGCCACGCCCGAGCACCCGGTCTACGTCGGGAACATCCGCGTGATGGCCGGCGGGCGCGAGCTCTACGACGCCCTCGCCGCTGAAGGCCGGGTCGCTACGCAGGGCATCCTCTTCGACAGCGGGAGCGACGTGATCCGCCCGGAGTCCACGCCGACGCTCGAAGAGATCGGCGACATGCTGAAGGACCACGCCGACCTCCGTCTCGCCATCGAAGGCCACACGGACGATCAGGGCGACGACGCCGTGAACCAATCGCTCTCCGAGCGCCGCGCTGCCGCCGTGAAGGCGTACCTCGTGCAGGCGTATGGGATCGACGCTTCTCGGCTTGATGCGCAGGGCTACGGCGAGAGCAAGCCGGCCGCCGACAACGCCACGCCCGAAGGCCGCCAGCAGAATCGCCGCGTCGAGCTCGTGCGGCTCTGAACTCCAACGCCGACAGCCGAGGGGGCCGGTGGCATCGCTGCACCGGCCCTTTTACGCCCTTAGACTCGTTAGTCCGCGGGGCGTGGGGCCGGCGACCGGAAGAGGTCGGCGCAGGCGGCGAAGTATTCGGCGAGGCCGACGAGGACGAGGCGGTCGCCGGCCTCGACGCGGAAGTCGCCGGCCGGGCTCGCGATGGTCTGAGCGCCCCGGCGGACGGCGAGGACGGTGATGTTGTGTTGCCGACGGAGGGCGAGGGCTTCGAGCGTCTTCCCGGCGGCGGGCGCGCCCGTGCGTACGGCCACGACGCGGGTGTGCATCCCCTCCTCGTCGAGCCCCTGAAGCACCATCAGATGGGCCTCCTGAATGCTGCCGCGCAGCACGCCGTAGTCCTCGGCGCGGAGGGCACGGGCCTTCCGCTCGATCTCCTCGGGCGCGATCATGTACGCGCCGAGGACGTGCGAAAAGATTCGCACCGTCGTCTCCATCTCCTCCGGCACGACGATGTCCGCCCCATGTTGGTGGAGCGTCTCGATGTCGCTCAGGAACCGCGTCCGGGCGACGATCTGGAGCGTCGGGTTGAGGAACCGCGCGAGCTGGATGATGCGGGGCGAGGCCGACGGATCGTTGATGACGACGACGGCGAGCTTGGCGCGCTCGACGCCCGCGAGCTCCATGATGTGCTGCCGCGTCGCGTCGCCGTAGATCGCGCGGACGCCTTCGCCGTGCATCGCTTTCACCGATTCCGGGTTCATCTCCAACACGACGAACGGGATGCCCGTATCGCGGAGCACCGGCACGAGCCGACGCCCTGCCGGGCCGTACCCCACGAGGATCACGTGGTCTTCGAGCGTCGGATCGCCGGTGGGGGACCCCTCTTCGGGATCGGCGGAGGAGCCGAAGCGACGGAGGGGCGTCCGCGCGAGGGCCGTGCCGAGGCGGGGGCCGGTCTGAATGAGGAGCGGGGTGAGGAGCATCAGCAGCACCGTCGCGGCGATGAACACCTGCTCGCCCGTATCGCCGAGCCCAGCGGGGGAGAGGCCCGCCGCGCGGCCCGCCCGCTCCAGCACAAACGAGAACTCCCCAATCTGCGCGAGCGTCAGCCCCACTGCCGCCGCGATCCGCACCGGGTAACCGAGCGCGAGTACGCCCGCCGAGGCTGTTACGAGCTTGACTACGACGACGATGGCTGCCACGGCGAGGACGAGCGGGAGGTTCGCGAGGAAGAACGAGAGGTCGAGCAGCATCCCCACCGACACGAAGAACACGGCGTTGAAGATCGTCCGTAGCGGGAGCACCTCGCTGAGCGCCTGCTCGCTGTACTCGCTCTCGCTCACGACGAGGCCGGCGAGGAACGCCCCGAGCGCGAGGCTGACCCCGGCGAGGCTCGACACCGCCGCCGTCCCGAAGCAGATGGCGACGACGGTGAGGAGGAACAGCTCCTGCCGCCGCGTCCGCGCGATCTGCTCCAGCAGCCACGGCACGATGCGGCGCGCGAGCACGAGCACGGCGACGATGAGGAGGGCCGCCTTCGCGAGCACCCAGAGGAACGCACTCGTCGTCCCGCCCTGCCCGGCGAGGAGCGGAACGAGGAGTACCATCACGACGATGGCGAGGTCCTGGAAGATGAGGAGCGCGAGCGAGAGCTGGCCCGACGGTGTGTCCGCCTCTGCCCGCTCCGCCAGCAGGCCGAGCACGATCGCCGTACTGCTCAGTGCCACGAGGCAGCCCGTGTAGACCCCGCTCTGCCACGACCCGCCGAACGCCACGAGCACGCCGGTAATGAGCCCGATCGTGATCCCGACCTGAAGCCCGCCCCCGACGAAGATGGCGCTGCCGAGCTTCGCGAGCTTGCCCAGGCTGAACTCCACGCCAATCGTGAAGAGGAGCAGGATGACGCCCACCTCGGCCAGCACGTCCACCAACTCCTGCTCGTACACCAGGCCCAGCGCGTTCGGGCCGATGAGTACGCCTGCGATGAGGAACCCGGCAATCGGGACGAGACGCAGCCGGTAGCAGACGTACGCAATCGCCACGCTCGCAGCGAACAGGGCGACGAGTTCGTTGAGAAAGGGGATGGTGACGGCGAGCACGGGCGCGGAGGGGCGAGAGAGGAGAGGCGCAAAATACCTCGCAGGGGTGACCGGAAACCCGACCCTACGAGAAGGATGAAAGTGAAATGCTCACGTCACACGGCGTGACGGGCCAGCTTCTCTTCCAGCCGGGTCTCCACGTCCGGCCACTCGTCGTCGGTGATGCTGAAGTAGACCGTGTCCCGAACGCGACCACTCGCCGTCACGACTTGCTTCCGCAACGTGCCCTCCTCGACCGCTCCGAGTCGGAGAATCGCCCGCCGCGAACGCTCGTTCAGCGCGTCCGTCTTGAGTTCGACGCGGTGGCACCCGAGTGGGCCGAAGGCGTGACGGAGCAGGAGCAGCTTGGCCTCTGTGTTCACCGCCGTCCGTTGCCACGGCTGCGCGACCCACGTCCACCCGATCTCGAGGCGGCGATTCGCGAGGTCGATGTTGCCGTAGCGCGTGCTTCCGACGACGGTGCTGCTCGCCCGCTCGATGGTGGCGAAGGGCAGCATCTCGCCTCGCTCCTGTCCATCGAGCGCGGTGCGAACGTACGCGGCGAGATCATCGCGTGAGCGAACGGGCTTCGGAATCCACTGCCAGAGGTCGTCGTCGAGGCCGACAGCGCAGAGCGCGTCGAGGTGATCGAAGTTGAGCGGTTCGAGCCGGACGTACCGGCCTTCGAGAAGGAGTGGGGTCAACGCTTGCATGGGTTATCTCGACAGGAGCACGTCGGACGTTCGGGAGCGGTAGGTTCAATTCGCCGGTAGCGCGGTGGGTGGGGGAGGAGGGTACGGAACAGCCCGGTTCTTGGGTTACGTGGTGGTAGCTTCTTGGGACCCGATCCCCCAACAGGTCACCCATCTATGCCGAAAAAGGCAGCACCACATGTAGCCGTCGTCGTGCCCGCTGCCGGGGCGGGGCGGCGGATGGGCGGCGAGCGGAAGCAGTTTCGCTCCCTCGGCGGCGTGCCGGTGCTGGTGCGGACGCTGGAGGTCTTCGAGCGGCACGCTGGGGTGGACGCGCTCGTCGTCGTCGGGCCGCCCGGCGAGGCAGAGGCGTTGTGCGACGAACTGCGGGCGCACGGGCTGACGAAGCTGTACCGCGTGGCCGAAGGCGGGGCGACGCGGCAGGGCTCAGTGGGGCAGGGGCTGATGTAAACTGCCGCGCGACGGGTCCGGGGCAATCCGACGGCATCGGGACCTGAGTGGCTGACCGCGTAGGCTCGGTTGCGAAGAGCCTCCCAACTCCAGTGTGCTACGCGCAGAGGGGCTGTCTTTACCGTTCGGTGAAGTATTTGCGGATGGGGAGGTGGGTCGTTACGTTGGAACACACGCCATTCACATGTGCCGCGCGAGCCAACCCCGCCCGATGAGTCGCTGCTTCCCCCGCTTTTTCCTCACCGCGCTCCTCGCGCTCGGGCTTCCCACTGCCCTCGCCGCTTGCGATGCCGCGCCGCCGTCCGCGCCCGCGCTGCCCGAGGACGTGCCCTGCCGCCGCAATGCCACAGCGAGCGCGGTCGGGACCTGGGAGGCCCTCTCGGGACCGGAGATCCGCGCGCGTCGCCTCCGCCTCTTCGAGCCCTACCTCTACGCCGTCGCCAACCGCGACGGCCTCTTCCGCCTCGACCTCCGCTCCGGCGATGCCGCGTGGGAACCCCTCGGGCTGGCCGAGGACGCGGTTCGCGGCATCGAGGGAGCCGTCGATGTGCTGGCCGACGCCGGCGACCCCGCCCGCCTCCTGGCGACGGCCGACCTCACAGGCGACTCCTCCGGCAACGTCTTCCGCTCGCTCGACGCAGGCCAGACGTGGGAGACCGACGGGGAGATCCTCTCACAGCGGCTCTACGGGGAGGGCGATGGCGAGCCGCCCGGCTCCGTCCTTGCTGTGGATGGAGGGGTACACCGCAGCCCAGACTTCGGGCAGACATGGGAGTCGATACGGGAAGAGGGGAGTCCGAACGGGTGGGGGTTCAACCCTTCGGCGCGGCATTCGGCCGCCCCCGACGTGCTGTGGACAGGGTCCGAACTGATCATCTTCACGCCAGACATTCGGCGGAGCCTCGACGGAGGGCGGACGTGGGAGCAGGTGGACATCTGCCCGCCCGCCTGCGGTGAAGGTGAGCCCACGGCCTTTGCGTTCGACCCGCTCGACGGGGGCGTAACCTATCTCTCGCTCGCCGGTACGAGCCGGAGCCTGATCAAGACGGAGGACTACGGGGCGACGTGGCGAGCGCTCTCAACGGGGTTCGGGCACTACTACCACCGCGACATCATGGGCGATCCGGAGATGCCGGGGCGGGTGTGGGCGGCGCTGATACTGAGCTTCGAGGAGGACCCCTTCGCGCTGATCGTCTCGGAGGACGCGGGGGCGACGTGGGCGGAGGTCGCGCTCTCGGAGGTGGTGGACCCGGAGGCCGCCCCGTTCAGCCTCGCGTGGGACGCGGTGGAGGAGGCGCTGCTCGTCGGGACGGACCGGGGAGTGTACCGCTACCGACCGGGGATGACGACGGGGCTGGAGTGCGAGTGAGACCCCAACCGCCTTCGCCGCTTCCTCCCACACTCGCCGCCACTCAAACGCCAGGTTAGGAAACCACAACCACTACCTACAGGAGGGTTTTCTCATGCCTTATGCTACGCCTACCGCTATTTCCACCTCTCATCCCGGCTCTCCGAACGTATCGCGCTCCAACGCTGCCTTCCTCAGTGCCGTCGCGCTGCTCGTCGGCCTTGCGCTCGCTCCGGCAGCGCGAGCGCAACAGACCTTTTCTTTGCGTGGAACGGAATATCAACAGGTTGATGGCGAGTGGTACAACTTCTCCGATGGTTTCCAGGGGGATCTCGTCGTGCCGGAGCGGATCGTCGTGCGGCTGTCCGGCGGGGCTACCTTCAGCGGCTACGACTTCAGCAAGGTCGGCGGAGCGCAGGGGCTCACGCAAGAGGGGCGCGCGTTGCCGGGAGACTACTACGTCTTTCGGGTGGACTCGACGCGCGCTCCGTTCACGGTAGCTGCGGATTTCGCAGCCGATCCCCTCATCGACTACGTCGGCTTCGACGCCTTCGGGCTGTTCCTGTCCGGCGGTTCTGGAGACTTCACACCAGACGACGTCCTTTGGGACAGCGGGGGGCTCGACGGTACCGGGCAGTGGAACCTCCGCAAGCTGCGGATGCCGGAGGCGTGGCCGATCTCGGTGGGTGATCCGAACGTGGTGGTGGCGATAATCGATTCCTACGCTGACTACCAGCACCAGGAACTCGATGGCAACCTCTGGAGGAACGAGCTTGAGATCAACGGCGCTCCGAATGTGGACGACGACGGTAACGGGTGTGTAGACGACTTCCACGGGTGGGATTTCGATGTTGAGGAAGCGGACTCCACCGTTTATTGTGTCGGGGATAACGATCCTGGTTTCGATGAGGACGCAGAATTCCTTCAGCTAGTTCACGGGACCGCGGTAGCCGGGATTGCGCTGGCTCGCATAGACAACGACGGAGAGGGGCTGGCCGGTATCGCCGGTGGCGACGATCAAGCAGGTTCGGGAAGTCGCTATATGCCACTCGCTCTCTTTTTAAAGAACGACACGGATGCTGGAACTCAAATAGCGAGTTCCACCTCAGTGGCTCGGGCGCTTCGCTACGCTGCCGAGAACGGAGCTACCGTAGCCTCGATGAGCTTCGGGTATCGAGCCGACTACCCGTTCCTCAGAAGTGCTATCGATCTGGCAGACGCCTCGAACGTCGTCCTGATCGCGGCGGCGGGGAACTATAGGATTCAAAATCCGAATGCCTACAGGTATCTCATCTATCCGGCAGCTTATGCCAAAGTCCTTTCGGTAGGGGCTACGCTGTTGGACGATAATCGCTGGAGCAACACGGCGGGAGCTAGCTCAGTGGGCGGCGTCCCTCCGGGGCATATGGGGTCCGGAACGTTTATACTCGATGTGATGGCACCGGGGGGAGGAGTGCCGTTTCAGGACACACTCGGAATCGGTGTCATCACCGCAACGGACCCCAGAGACGTGCTGGGATGCGACCCGGTGGGGGATTACCTCGACGGCAGCATGCCGACCATGCCCCCACAATTTTGCGACCCGGTCGTTCTATTCGGCGGCACGTCTGCTGCGGCTCCACACGTATCGGGCCTCGCCGCGCTCGTCCGTTCCATCGGCCCCGGCCTCTCGCCTGTCGAGGTCCGGCAGATCATTCGGGCGAGCGCCGATTCTACAGGTTGCGTCAGTGTGGACTCCAACATCCCCGACGATGAGGAGTGCGGTCAGGGGCGGATCGACGCCTTCGAGGCGCTCAAGCTCACCATCGAGGACTACGGCGCGACGCTCCGACGCTCCTTCGTCGTCTCCGAGGACTGGACCATCACGAGCGCCGTGGACCTCCGCGGCCTCGACCTCACCATCGAGGAGGGGGCCACCGTCACCCTCGACGGCGGCACGCTCAACCTCGGCAACGAGGACGGCACCCCCGCCCACATCTTCGTCTACGGCAACCTCGTCGGCGTGCCGGGAGCCGGCTCCGCCGTCACCTGCGAGGGCGGCGGCGAGGTCGTCGCCTTCGAAAACGGGTTCATCGACAAGGTGAACATCGATTTCGACATGTCGTGCGCGGCGGCGTGCCTGATGGCCCGTGACGGCGGGACGATCCGCTTCGGCGCGGGCACCCACACCTTCTCCGGCGGGGCCTTCCTCGTCAACGACGGCGGTACCATGCTCTTCGACGCCGGAGCCGAGGTCGTCCTCGAAGACCTCACCACCGAGACCTTCGACCGCTTCGAGGCCACGGCCGGCTCCGTCTTCCGCTTCGGCGATGATGCCGGCATTACCGTGCGGAGCCGCACCGAGATCACCGGGACGGCCGCCGCCCCCGTCGTCTTCGAGGGCGACGGCCTCGCCGCCGGGGAGCGGTGGGACGGGCTCACCGTGGACGGCGAGGGCTCCTCGCTCGCCTACGCCGAGGTCTCCGACGCCGCGAAGGCCCTCACCGTCCGCGCCAAGAACGTCACCCTCGACCACGTTACGGCCAGTGCCAATCAGTACGGCTTCTACTCCGACTACGCCGGTACCGGATGCACGACCACGTTCTGCCCGCCTGTCGAGCCGGCCACCCTCACGATCACCAACAGCACGTTCGACGACAACACCCTCTACGGCCTCTACCTCCGCAACGCCACGGCCTCCCTTACCAATACCACCGCCCGCTACAACAACTACGGCATCTACACCTCGAACGCCACGCTCGACCCCCTCCGCGACAACCTCGTCGCCGAGAACACCTACGACGGTCTCCGCGTCGGGGCCTACGCCGACGTCCGCCTCGCCTCGCTCTCGTATTTCTCTGGGTCAAACCGTGTCACCGACAACGGCGATGACGAGATCGCCGTCACGAGCGGGGGGACGCTCTTCATCGACGCGGCCCCCGGTGTGGGGAACGTGGTTGCGAAGGCGTGCGGCCCCGGCTCCGGGCACTACCTCCTCGACGTGCGCCAGAAGCCCGTCGTGCTGGCGGAGTCGGTCTACTGGGGCGACCCGGGCGGCCCACCGGCCGGGGCGTTCTACGATGCCGCCTACGTCGACGCGGCCCCCTACCTCACGGCCGACCCCGACGGCGGCAGCGTCGCCTGCCGGAACGGGGGTGGAGCGCCGGCAGGGTTCACGGGGCGCGCGCCCTCCGATGCTGGCGTGTTCCACGCGGAGGCTAACCCCGACGGCGGCGCAACGTCGGCGGAACGCGGCGGGGATTTCCGGGCGTGGCTCCGCGCGCAGATCCGCGAGGCCCGTCAGGGCGTCGAGGGCGGCCCCGGCGCTCCCGGTGCGCTCGGGCTCCCCCGCCAGCTCGTCTACTACCAGCGGCTCGACCGCGCCGACGAGCTCGGCGAGCGCGGCCCGACGCGGCGGGCGCTCCGCCGCCTCCGCCGCCGGCTCGACGGGGGGCAGCCCGTGCCCCCGTCGCTGCGCCGTGTGGCCGAAGCCGCCTTACAGGCGGAGGTTCACGACGCCCTCCTCCACGGAGCCTACGCCACAGCCGATAGCCTCCTCGCAGCGTACTCACCGCTCGTCACGGACGAGGACGAACGGCGGGCGCTGGCGCTGGCGAGCGTGTCGGTGGACGAGCAGGCAGGCCGCTACGCCGAGGCCCTCGCCACGCTCGGGGCCGTGATCGCCGCGCTCCCCGCAGAGGAAGCAGACCTCGCCGAGGACCTCGGGCGCGTGGCCGAAGCCGTCGCCGCGCACGTCGGCGGCGGAGCCCGGAACGCCCCGGTAGGGGAGGCGGCGACGGTCGCCGACAAGGGGAGCGCGGAAGCGAGCGGCCTGCCCGCCACGTTCGCGCTGGAGGCGGCCTACCCCAACCCGTTCGACCGGACGGCGACGCTGCCGGTGGCGCTGCCGGAAGCGGCCGAGGTGCGCGTGGCGGTCTACGACGTGCTCGGGCGCGAGGTGGCCGTCGTGGCCGACGGGCGGATGGAGGCGGGTCGGCACGCGCTCGTGCTCGACGGGTCGCGGCTGGCGAGCGGGGTCTACCTCGTGCGGGCGACGTGTCAGGGGAGCGGCGACACGCATGTGATAACGAGCCGGCTCACCCTCGTGCGCTGAGTAGGGCATCTGGTTCACTGGAGGCTTCACCGTGGGGGCGCACGGCTGTGCGCCCCTACCTGTTTCGGGAGGTTATAATGGAGCATAAGGTTGCCGTCGTCGTGCCCGCTGCCGGGGTGGGGCGGCGGATGGGGGGCGAGCGGAAGCAGTTCCGCTCCCTCGGCGGCGTGCCGGTGCTGGTGCGGACGCTGGAGGTCTTCGAGCGGCACGCTGGGGTGGACGCGCTCGTCGTCGTCGGGCCGCCCGGCGAGGGGGAGGCGTTGTGCGACGAACTGCGGGCGCACGGGCTGACGAAGCTGTACGGCGTGGCCGAGGGCGGTGCGACGCGGCAGGCCTCGGTGGGGCAGGGGCTCGCGGCGCTGCCGCCGGACACTGAGATCGTGCTCGTCCACGACGCCGTCCGCCCCTTCCTTCCGGCCGACCGGCTGAGCGCCGTGATCGAGGCGGCGCAGGCGCACGGCGCGGCAGCCCTCGCCGTCCCGATGGCCGACACCGTCCGCCGCGCCAAGCCTGCCCCCGCGGAGGCGGGGGGCGACGACTTCGGCCCGACCGTCCCGCGCGACGACCTCTGGCGGATGCAGACCCCGCAGGCCTTCCGCATCGACTTGCTGCGTGAGGCGCACGCCCGCTTCGCCGACATCGCAGGCACGGACGAGGTCGAGCTCGTGCAGCGGCTCGGGCACGCCGTCCGCGTCGTCCCCGGCAGCGCGCTCACGTTCAAAATCACGACGCCCGACGATTGGACGCTGGCCGAGGCGCTGTGGCCTTTTTGGGAAAGGGAGCGCGGGGGAACGGGAGAACAGGGGAGGCCGCTGTAGTTTCCCCCTCCCTCGCTTTCTCTCCTCCATTCTCCTCGCCTGTGCGCATCGGAATCGGCTACGA
The DNA here is from genome assembly GCA_038232935.1 of Rhodothermales bacterium. GTDB lineage: Bacteria > Bacteroidota > Rhodothermia > Rhodothermales > JANQRZ01 > JBBSMX01. The sequence goes on from JBBSMX010000001.1 coordinate 91,556, forward strand.
CATCCACCGCCTCACCGAAGGCCGTCCGCTCATCCTCGGCGGTGTCCGCGTGGAGCACGAACGCGGGCTCCACGGGCACTCCGACGCGGACGTGCTCGTCCACGCCATCATCGACGCGCTCCTCGGCGCGGCGGCGCTCGGCGACATCGGCCAGCACTTCCCCGACACGGACCCAGAGTGGAAAGGGGCCGATAGCATGCAGCTCCTCGCGCACGTCGGCACGCTCGTGAGCGGCGAAGGCTACCGCGTGGGGAACGTAGACGCCGTCGTTGTGCTGCAACGCCCGAAGCTCCGCCCACACATCGACGCGATGCGGGCGAACATCGCGGACGTGCTCGCCGTCGAGATCGGGCAGGTGTCCGTCAAGGCGACGACGGGAGAGACGATGGGCTTCGTCGGGCGCGAAGAGGGCGCGGCGGCGCATGCGGTTTGTCTGCTGGTCGCCGATGACTGAACTCCTCGGGGATATCGTCACGTGGATGGAGGGACTCTCGGCGGGGTGGATCTATGCCACCATCTTCGTCGTCGCCTACGTCGAAAACGTCGTCCCGCCGATTCCCGGCGACATGATCGTCGTGTTCGGCGGGTACCTCGTCGGGCTCGGCCGGATCGAGTTCCTCCCGATGGTCCTGCTCGCGACGCTGGCGGGCGGCCTCGGATTCATGTCGATGTATGCCGTCGGGCGGCGGGTGGGGGAGGCCGTGCTGGACCCGGCCCGGTTGCGCTGGATCCCGAAGCAAGCGGCGTGGAAGGTTCGCGCGTGGCTGCAGCGTTACGGCTACGGGGTCGTCGCGGCGAACCGGTTTCTGAGCGGTGCGCGGTCGGTCATCTCCCTCATGGTAGGGGTGGCGCGGATGCGGCCCGTGCCTGTCGCGCTCTGGGCGACGCTGAGCGCCGCGGTGTGGACGGGACTCATCGCCTATCTCGGCATGGTCGTGGGAGACCACTGGGCGATCATCGGCGACTGGCTGAAGCGGTACAGCCAGGTCGTCACCGTCGTCCTCGCCGTAGTGCTCGGGTGCTACTTCGGCGCGAAGGCGTGGCGGCGTCGGCGCTCTCAAAGAAACGGCGAAGACCCTGAAACAGGGATTTCGGCGGAGTCGGAGAGTTGACACCGGGCGGCGCGCTGCCTACCTTTCCTGTCTGTCTGCGCGCGTGAGGTGTGCCACACAGGCTGGCGTAGCTCAACTGGTAGAGCAGCTGATTTGTAATCAGCAGGTTGGGGGTTCGAGTCCCTTCGCCAGCTCACCACGTTGGAATGCAACGGCACTCCTCGACGTGTTGACGCACCTGGGCAGGTGGCCGAGTGGTTAAAGGCGACAGACTGTAAATCTGTTCTCAAACGAGTACGGAGGTTCGAATCCTTCCCTGCCCACGAGTTTTGAGTTAGGGGCTTTGGGTTCTGAGGGACCCACAGCCTGCGACCCAAAACCCTCGACCCATTCGCGGGAGTAGCTCAGTTGGTAGAGCATCAGCCTTCCAAGCTGAGGGTCGCGGGTTCGAATCCCGTCTCCCGCTCCAGTGCGTGACGAGTCCCGAGTGGGGGACCCTTCGACGCGCCTGTTCGACATGTTGTACGCCTCCTTAGCTCAGCGGTAGAGCACTTCCATGGTAAGGAAGGGGTCCTCGGTTCAAGTCCGAGAGGAGGCTCTACGGTGCCCGGAGCGCCGCCCGAAACGTCACTATCCGACGTGGGTGCGCCGACGGCGCTGCGCGGCGTGTTCCCACGCCCGCCCTGCCGGCTAGCCCGGTACTGAAGGGCCAGGGGATACGCTTTTTTGCTATACACCCTCACCGCCTGCGCTCCGCTTCGGCGACGCACTTACTCCCTCTCTCGCATTACCCAGTAGCCATGGCAAAGGAAACGTTTCAGCGGACGAAGCCGCACGTCAACGTCGGCACGATCGGGCACGTCGACCACGGGAAGACCACGCTCACGGCGGCCATCACGAGCGTGCTCGCGCAGAAGTCCGGCGGCGAGGCCCGGAGCTT
>JBBSMX010000002.1:0-90395 GCA_038232935.1 Rhodothermales bacterium
GAGTGCTGGCGGAGACCTTTGAGATCTAGGAAGGTGGTGCTACGCTCTTGGAGCCGCGTCGTGCCTCCGTGCGACGCCAGACCCCGTATGCCTTTATGAAATCGAACTGTGCCTCTTGACAACCCACCTTGTTATGGGGGGTTAGGTCGTCGCGAAGATACCACGGGGCGACGGCGCGGGGGAACGCTTGGGCAGCGAGCGCGTGAGCGCGTCCGACACTTCAATCCGACATCGTCCTGGCCGGTCTCTACCTCCATATCCCCTTCTGCACGCAGCGCTGCGTCTACTGCGACTTCTACTTCGTCACGACGAGCCGCGACTTCCGGCCCTTCGTAGACGCGATGCTCGTGGAGATCGAGGCGTACGGGAGGGAGTACGGGGCGCGGGAGCCAGTGGAGACCGTGTACTTCGGCGGGGGCACACCGTCGCTGCTGCCCGTCGAGGAGGTGGCTCGGCTGATGCAGGGCATCGCGGAGCATTTCGACCTTTCGGAGGTCGAGGAAGTCACCTTCGAGGTCAACCCCGAGAACGCGACGCTGGACTACCTCAGCGGGCTGCACAGCCTCGGCGTGACCCGGCTCTCGCTCGGCGTACAGTCGTTCTTCGACGAGGACCTCCGCTTTATGAACCGCGTCCACGGCGCGGCCGAGGCCGAGCGCGCCATCGACACGATCCGCCGCGTTGGGTTCGACACGTTCTCCGTGGACCTCATCTTCGGCCTGCCGGACCAGCCCGCCGAGCACTGGAACGCCAACCTCGAACGGGCCGCCCGCCTGAACGTCCCTCACCTCTCGACGTACGGGCTGACGGTGGAAGAGCGGACACCGCTCGCGAATCAGGTCGCCCGCGGCCTCGTCCACCCCACGCCCGACGAGGCGATGCGCGAGCTGTTTCTCGACACGATGGGTTATCTCCGGCACCACGGCTACGAGCACTACGAGATCTCAAGCTTCGCGCAGCCCGGTGCCCGTAGCCGCCACAACCAGCTCTACTGGCGGCACGCGAACTACCTCGGCCTCGGTCCGAGCGCGCACTCGTTCTGGCGGCAGGGCCCTTCGCTCGCCGGCCGCTGGGCGAACGTCCGCAACCTCCCGCGCTACCAGGCCCTCCTCCGACAAGGCCAGCGGCCCATCGACACGCAGGAGCGCCTCGGCGTGGACGACCTCGCCGACGAGTACGTCCTCCTCCGCCTCCGCCTCGACGACGGCCTCGACCTCGACGTGCTACAGGAGGAGTACGGCGTGGATCTCCTCGTCGAGAAGCTCGACGAACTCGCCGAGCTCGAAGCCGCCGGGCTCATCTACCCCATCCGCAACAGCACCGTCCGCCTGACCGACGAAGGCGCGCTCGTCTGCGACGCCGTCACGGCAAAACTGATCGGCTAGTACCCTGTTGAGAAGCCTTTTTCGGTGTCATCCTGAGCGCAGCGAAGTCGAAGAATCCGAAGGATCGGCGAAGCCCATCGTTCGAGGCATCGTGCTGCTCGTCAGAGATCCCTCGACGGAGCTCGGGATGACAGGAAGGGCCGTATCGCAGAGCTTCCCAACAGAGCAATCGGCTCGCTCTTGGCTCTTCGCCTTCGGCGCTTGGCCGACAGGATAGAAACCTGACAGCCCATAGCTAACAGCCAACAACTCCATGCTCCGCTTCCTCGCTCCCCTCCTCCTGCTCGCCCTCCTCACCACCGGCTGCCGCAACGAAGCGGCGGACCAACCGGCCCCGACCGCTAGCACGGCTCCGACTACGGCCGGCATCCCGTTCCGCAGCGACGGGACGCTCACCTTCTTCCGCGAGGACGGCGAAGAGATCGTCACGATCAACGTCGAGATCGCACAGGGCGACTCGGCGACGCAGCGCGGGCTGATGCAGCGGACATCGCTGCCCGAGCGAAGCGGGATGCTCTTTGTCATGCCGACCGTGGAGCGCCACGGCTTCTGGATGGCGAACACCCCGCTCTCGCTCGACATCACGTTCGTTAGTCCAGACTCCACCGTCCTCAACACGGCCAAGTACACCACGCCGTACTCGACGGAGTCCGTCTACGCGGAAGGACAGTCCCACTTCATCGTGGAGACCCCGGCCGGATTCACCGACACGTACGGCATCACCGCTGGGGACCGCGTCCGTTGGACCCCAAAGTGACGCTATTGCGAGGACTGTGAAGCGTGCGTTAAACAGGTCGGGGTAGAAACTAAAAATCGCGCGTTTCCGTTTTAGCTACTACAAAGATGGCAGCCCCGTAAGGCTGTCGCAGGCCGGGACCCCGGCAGCCCCGTAAGGCTGCCGGGGTTTTCTGTATTCGCTCCTCTCTTCCCCTCTCTGATGCCAACCGACCTGCCGTCGCAATTCTCCGCTCGCCTCGATGCGGATGTCTATGCCCTCCTCGTCCACCCCATCCTCGACGGCGACCGGCAGCTCGTCCGCGAACCCGACGAGGGCGACGACCCGCTCCTCTTCCGCGCCGCGCTCGACCGCGAGGCAGGCACCGTCCGCCTCCTCGACTTCCCGCCCGTCACCGACCATGTGGGCACCGCCCTCGGAGAGGTCGCGGCGACGGTCACCATCGAGGGCGACCCGACCGGCGACTACGACCGCAACACCGGCCACGTCCACATCGAGGTCGCGCTCACGTTCGCCCCGAAGCATCTCTTGGCGCGGAAGTCGCGCGTGAAGCTCGCCCTCTCGTCGGAGGCGACGATCCGCGAGCCCGAGCTCGAAGCCGACGGCGATCCGTTCACACTCGACGACGGCACGCTCATCCTCGTCGGCCACGGCACGTTCGAAGGCGGCTCGCTCGACGGCGGTGACCTGTGGCTCGCCATCTCCTGCGCCATCGACGATGTGGTCGAGGAATAAGGCATAGTCGGGCGCGCCGTACCTTCATGGAGAACCGCTCCCACCTCGCGCCTGCCATGTCCTCCGAGTCCAAACCCACGACGCCTGCCGACCTCGCCGGCCTCCCCCCCTGCGAAACGAGCGAAGGCGGAGGGGACGACCGCGGCGGTCTCCGCTTTGCCGTCGTCTACGGCTCCGTCCGTCCGAAGCGGCAGGGCATCCGCGCCGCCCGGTTCGTCGCCCGCGAGCTCGAAAGGCGCGGGCACTACGTCGATCTGATCGACCCACTCGACGTCGAGCTCCCCCTCCTCACCCGGACGTACTCGGAGTACGGCGAGGGCGAAGCGCCGGAAGTGTTGGAGCGCCTCGCCACGATCTATCGTGCCGCCGACGGGTTCGTGTTCGTCGCCGGCGAGTACAACCACGGCCTCCCGCCCGCGCTCAAAAACCTCATCGATCACTTCCTGCACGAGTATTTCTGGCGGCCAGCCGGGATCGTCACCTACTCCGCCGGCAGCTTCGGCGGCGTGCGGGCCGCCGTCCACCTCCGCGCCGTACTCGGCGAAGTCGGCCTCGTCACGATCCCCTCGATGCTGCCCGTTCCGAAAGTGTCCGAGGCGTTCGAAGAAGACGGCGCGCCGAAGGACGAGAGCTACGAGAAGCGCACGGCCCGCTTCCTCGGCGAATTGTGCTGGTACGCCCGCGCCCTCAAAGCGGCACGCGCTGACGGCGTTCCGTATACCTGAGACGTCAGAGCGAGAACGACTCGCCGCAGGCGCAGGGGCGGGCGACCTGCGGGTTGTGGAAGGGCCGGGGGCCGTTCAAAGGGCCTTCAGGTCAGAAGGGATCGCAACCAGCAGAACCGAGAGCGGCCGGCCCGATTCAGGATGCACAGGCTCCTCGACCGAAGCGATCACGAGGCCTGCCGACGTCAACCGCTCAACCCACGAGGCCAATGTGCGAAAGTACCACGGCATCGGTTCGACAAAACCGCTCCCGAGCCCAGCAAAATCCTCCGTTCTCCATCCGTCGGCATACGAGACGGCATTGTCCCCGCTCCACGGATGCACGGTCTGAATCACCACAGCCCCGCCGGGCTGCAAGCGTGAGCGCAGGGCGCGCAGCAACGGGGACACCTCCTGCCCCAGCAAGGCGAAGTTACAGACCGCTACGTCGAAGCCCTCGCTTCCCAGCCGTGTCGGGTCCGCCGCCACCTCTTCGAATGACGCGGTGACGAAGCGGCCACCCCCCAGCCTCTGCGCCTCCTCAATCAGGGAGGCCGAACCGTCCACGCCTACAGCGTCCACGCCATGTCGTGCGAGAGCACGGCAAAGCCAACCCTCGCCACATCCTGCGTCGAGCATGCGCTCCGGCGCACGACGGAGCACCGCGTCAAGGACTGTAGCGTCGGTGGCAAGACGGCGGCTCTCGATCTGTTCCTCTCGCACGGCACGCGTCCAAGCGGCAGCGTTGGCCTCTCAACTCCGTGCGAGCAGCGCCGTCGGTCCTTCGTCCATAGGCATCAGAAAACCGTCCCTGCTTTAGAGTGAGAACGACTCGCCGCAGGCGCAGGTGCGGGCGGCCTGCGGGTTGTGGAAGTGGAAGCCCTGCCCCTCTAACCCGTCCGAGAAATCGAGCGTTGTGCCGTCGAGGTAGAGGTAGCTCTTGAGGTCCATCACCACGCGGAACGGCTCCTCGCCGACGACGCGGTCTTTCTCCTGCAACGCCGAGTCCCACCCGAGGTCGTAGGTCAGCCCCGAGCAGCCGCCCGAGACGACGGCGACGCGGAGGAACTGCTCGTCCGGCTGGATGCTTTCGCGCGCGGCGATCTCGCGGATGCGCTCGGCGGCGGCTTCAGTGATCGTAATGCCTTCCATGACGGCTTCGAAATAGCGTGACTTGGGGAGAACTTAACAGGGGCTGAGGCAACACTTCGCAGCGCGCAGCATACCATTCCCCGACGGCAGGGTTTCCATCGCTGCGCGGCCTCTAGACCCGTTTAACGCAGGGTTCGACCTAGACCCGTTTAACGCAGGGTTCGACCGGCCGCGCCGTCGCGCGCTCCCGAGGGAACTGCCCTCCCGAGCATCGGTACCGATCCGCACGGCTCGCTACCGCCCGCCGCCCCGACCTACGCAACGACGCTCCGACTATGCCGACGTACACCGAGCACGACCTCATCGCCGACATCCAGCAGGAAGAAGGTGGGTACAAATACGGCTTCGTCACCGAGACCGACGCCGACACGATCCCGAAGGGCCTCAGCGAGGAGGTCGTCCGCCTCATCTCGTCCAAAAAGAACGAGCCCGAGTGGATGCTCGCGTGGCGGCTCAAGGCCTACCGCCACGTCCTGACCCTGCTGGGAAACACCGACGAGTACTACCCGCAGTGGGCGCACCTCCAGTATGAGATGCCCGACTTCCAGAACATCTCGTACTACTCCGCCCCCGGCAAGCGGCCGAAGTACGACTCGCTCGACGACGTGGACCCCGAGATGCTGGAGATGTTCGACAAGCTCGGCATCTCCCTCACCGAGCAGAAGCGGCTCACCGGCGTCGAGGACGAAGAGCGGATGCCCGTCGCCGTGGACGTGGTGATGGACTCCGTCTCGGTCGCGACGACGTTCAAGAAGGAGCTCGCCGAGAAGGGCATCATCTTCTGCTCGATGGGCGAGGCGATTGCAGACCACGCTGACCTCGTCCGCGCGTACATGGGCTCGGTCGTGCCGTACACGGACAACTTCTACGCCGCGCTCAACTCCGCCGTCTTCTCCGACGGCTCGTTCTGCTACATCCCGAAGGGCGTCCGCTGCCCGATGGAGCTCTCGACCTACTTCCGCATCAACGCCGCCGGCACCGGCCAGTTCGAGCGGACACTCATCATCTGCGAGGACGGCGGCTACGTCTCCTACCTCGAAGGCTGCACCGCGCCGATGCGCGACGAGAACCAGCTCCACGCCGCCGTCGTCGAGATCATCGCGAAGGACGACGCCGAGGTGAAGTACTCGACCATCCAGAACTGGTACCCCGGCAACGAGGAAGGCAAGGGCGGCGTCTACAACTTCGTCACCAAGCGCGGGATGTGCGAGGGCGACCGCTCGAAGATCTCCTGGACCCAGCTCGAAACGGGCTCCGCGATCACGTGGAAGTACCCCTCCGTCATTCTCAAAGGCGACGACTCCGTCGGCGAGTTCTACTCGGTCGCATTCACGAAGGGCGCACAGCAGGCCGACACGGGGACGAAGATGATCCACCTCGGCAAGCGCACGAAGTCCACGATCATCTCGAAGGGCATCTCGGCCGGCGTCTCGAACAACTCGTACCGCGGCCTCGTCAAGATCAACAAGAAGGCCGAGCACGCCCGCAACTTCTCGCAGTGCGACTCCCTCCTCCTCGGCTCCAAGTGCGGCGCCCACACCTTCCCCTACATCGAGATCAACAACTCGACGGCGAAGGTGGAGCACGAGGCCACGACCTCGAAGGTCGGCGAGGACCAGATGTTCTACTGCCAGCAGCGCGGCATCTCGGAGCAGGACGCGCTCAACCTCATCGTGAACGGCTTCGCCAAGCAGATCCTCGCCAAGCTCCCGATGGAGTTCGCCGTCGAAGCGCAGAAGCTTCTCTCGATTCAGCTCGAAGGCTCGGTCGGCTAATCCCGCCGCCACGTCCGCTCCGCCCGTCATCACCCGATTCCGAAATCCGAACGACATGCTTGAGATCAAAAACCTGCACGCGAACGTCGAAGGCCACGAGATCCTCCGAGGCGTGGACCTGACCGTCGAGGCTGGCGAAGTCCACGCGATCATGGGGCCGAACGGCTCCGGCAAGAGCACGCTCGCGAACGTCCTCGCCGGGCGTGAGGAGTACGAGATCACCGAGGGCTCCGTAACCTACGACGGGCAGGACCTCCTAGACATGGCCCCCGAGGAGCGCGCCCGCGACGGCGTCTTCCTCGCCTTCCAGTACCCCGTCGAGCTGCCCGGCGTGAGCACGATGCAGTTCCTCCGCACCGCCGTCAACTCGATGCGCGAGCACCGCGGCGAGCCCGTGATGAACGTCGCCGAGTTCATGAAGCGGATGCGCGAGAAGGCCGACTTCGTCAACCTCGACCACAACCTGATGAAGCGCTCGGTGAACGAGGGCTTCTCCGGCGGCGAGAAGAAGCGCGCCGAGATCTTCCAGATGGCCATGCTCGACCCGCGCCTCGCCATCCTCGACGAGACCGACTCCGGGCTCGACATCGACGCGCTGAAGATCGTGTCGGCGGGCGTGAACAAGCTGCGCGGGCCGGAGCGCGCGTTCGTGCTGATCACGCACTACCAGCGCCTGCTCAACTACATTGTCCCGGACGTGGTCCACATCCTGATGGACGGCCGGATCGTGAAGTCCGGCGGCAAGGAGCTCGCCCTCAAGCTGGAAGAGAAGGGCTACGAGTGGATCCGCGAGCACGCCGCCGAACTCGTCGCCGCGTAACGCCCCTACCGCCAAGACCGACTGATTTGCCGACTATGATCGACACGCTGGAAAAGGCCCCCGACCTCAACGAGCGGCTCGTGTCCGCCTACGAGCGCCAGCTCGAAGAGCGCTCGAACGGCCACCCGCCCGCCTTCCGCGATCTCCGCGAGCGGGCGATGACCTCGTTCGATGCCCTCGGTATTCCGACGCGGAAGCACGAGGCGTGGAAGTACACCAACATCGCCAAAGCGCTCCGCCACGACTACGCCGTGCTCGACCCCGGCGCAGCTTCGGACGTTCGTGCGGATGATGTCGCTGCGTACCGGATCGCGGGCCTCGACGCGTACACGCTCGTCGTCGTCAACGGCATCGTGGATGTGGACCTCTCGGACACCGACGCGCTGCCAGCGGGCGTCCACGTCGGCAGCCTCCGCGACGCGGCCGAGACGCACGCCGACGTGCTCGATACCTATTTCGGGAAGTACGCCGATGTCGACGAGGACGCGTTCGTCGCGCTCAACTCCGCGTTCGACCTCGACGGCGTGTTCCTCCGCGTCGAGAAAGGCGTGACGCTGGAACGGCCGATTCAGGTCGTCTACGTCACCGACGCCGACCGCGACGTGCTGTTGCAGACGCGCAACCTCTACCTGTTCGGCGAGAACAGCGAGGCGCTCGTCGTCGAGACGTTCCACTCGGCGAGCGACGTGAAGACGTTCAGCAACCGCGTGACCGAAGTCGTCGTGGACCGCGCGGCGCGGATCAACCTGCTCCAGCTACAGAACGAGAACGACGAGGCCTCGCAGGTCAGCACGCTGCAGGTGTATCAGGAGGCGCAGAGCACGTTCTCCGCGCACACGTACACGCTCGGCGGCGCGCTCGTCCGCAACAACATCAACGCCGTACCCAACGGCGAGGGCTGCGAGACGCACCTCTACGGCCTCTACATCGCCGACGGCGAGCGGCACGTCGACAACCACACGCTGATCGACCACGCTGCGCCGAACTGCTTCTCGAACGAGCTCTACCGCGGCATCATCGACGACCGTGCGACGGGCGTGTTCAACGGCAAAGTCTTCGTCCGCCGCGACGCGCAGCAGACGAACGCCTACCAGTCCAGCCAGGGCGTCGTGCTCAGCGACGACGCGCACCACTACTCGAAGCCCGAGCTGGAGATCTACGCCGACGACGTGAAGTGCTCGCACGGCTCGACGACCGGCGAGCTGGAGCCGGAGCACGTGTTCTACCTCCGCAGCCGCGGCCTCAGCGAGCGGCAGGCGAAGTCGCTCCTACTATACGCCTTCGCCCACGACATTGTCACCGAGCTTCCGCACGAGGCGCTCCGCAACTACCTCGACGGGCTCATCGAACAGCGGCTCAACGCCTAATCCGATGGCCGAACGCGATCCCTTCGAACCCCTCGAATCCCCACTCGACCGCGAGCAGGACTTCGGCCCCATCGGCGCGCAGGTCGTCGAGGTGCTCAAGGGCATCTACGACCCGGAGATCCCCGTGCCGATCTGGGACCTCGGGCTGATCTACCTCATCGACGTGGACGAGAACAACGAGGTCTACGTCAAGATGACGCTGACGGCCCCGAACTGCCCCGCCGCCGAGTCCATGCCGAGCGAAGTGCAGGAGAAGGTCTCGATGATCCCCGATGTGCGCGACTGCAAGGTGGACATCACATTCGACCCGCCCTACCACCCCGACTACATGAGCGACGAGGCGAAGGTGACGCTCGGCTTCATGTAAACGCGGTTTTCGATTTTGTACGTTGTAGGGGCGGCCGCCGGTCGCCCCTACGTGTTTCTGCCGACGCCATGCCTGACGCACTTCCACTCCCCCTCTCGCCTTCCGAGATTCCGCTCCTCGATGTGCCCGAGGGCGAGCGGCTGTGCTACCTCGATTCGGCAGCGACGTCGCTGAAGCCGAGAGCGGTGGTGGATCGCATCGCACAGTTCTACGCCTACGAGAATGCGCCCGTCCACCGCGGCGTCTACGAGCTAAGCGCGAAGGCCACGGATTTCTACGAACAGGCGCGGCAGAGGGTCGGCGCATTTGTCGGGGCCGGGGCCGAGTGGGTCGTGTTCACGCGGGGGACGACGGAGGGGCTGAACCTGATCGCCCGGTCGTGGGCCGAAGACCGGCTCGGGCCGGGCGACGAACTGCTCGTCTCGCCGCAGGAACACCACTCGAACTTCCTCCCGTGGCAGGAGCTTGCGAAGCGAACCGGCACCACACTCCACTATCTGCCGTTGCACGACGACGCGACGATAAGCGTGAGCGCAGCGCTCAAACTGATCGGGCGGCGGACGAAGCTCGTGGCGATGGCCCACGTCTCGAACGTGCTCGGCGTCGAGAACCCCGTGCGCGAGGTGTTCGCCGCAGCGCGGAAAGTGGGCGCACTCACCGTACTCGACGGCGCGCAGAGCGTCCCGACGAGACCCGTCGACGTGCACGACCTCGGCTGCGACGTACTCGCCTTCAGCGGCCACAAGATGCTCGGGCCTACGGGGATCGGCGTGCTCGTGGCGCGGCCCGAGGTGCTGGCGGAGATGACTCCGTATCAGACCGGCGGCGGGATGATCGAGTCCGTCGCCGTCGAGGGCTCGACGTTTCTCGAAGGCTTCCACCGGTTCGAGGCGGGGACGCCCCACGCGGCGGGGGCTGTCGGCCTCGCGGCGGCGTGCGATTACCTCGACCGGATGAGCTACGACGGAGAGACGGGCATGGCGGCCGTCGCCGCCTACGAACGCGACTGGGGCCACCATGCCGTCGAACAGGTGAGGGCGATCCCCGGCGTCCGGCTCGTCGGCCCGCCCGGCGACGCTGAAGCCGAGGGCGGGATCGTCGCGCTGCAGATGAAGGGCCTGCACCCGCACGACCTCGCCGTGCTACTCGACGCACAGGGCGTGATGTGCCGCGCCGGCCACCACTGCACGATGCCGCTCCACGCCCACCTCTCTGCCGACGGCTCCTACCCGGCAACCTCGCTCCGCGCGAGCGCCTACGTCTACAACCCGCTCGCCGACGCCGACCGCCTCGCCGACGCGCTCCGCTTCGCCCACGCCGCGCTCACAAAGCGGCGCACCGTATCGGTAGACTGACCGGCGGCGGAGGGATCAGGCGAAAGGGTGCGAATTCGCGCGAGACCAGGGGTTCTGCGCAAACCTAGGTTGTGGAGCTGTTACGCTGCGTGGCAATGAAGAGGCCGCCCGAGGACTGGCATGGACTCTGCCATCCGATGCTGCACAACCCACCCACGGCCTCCCACTCGCACTCGTTTTCATGGCTCACTTCGCCGCCGAACGCTCCCCTTCGACCCCGCATCGCGTCCTCGAACGGGCGCTCAGAAACCCGTCCTCGACCATCTGGCTCGGCCACGTGTGCGTGACCACTACGCGGTTCGAGGAGGCGCTCGGGTTCTATTCCGGGATGCTCGGCCTCTCGCTTCGGACCGTCGAGCGGCACCCGCTCTACTTCGACCGGCTGCGGGCGGTGCTCATCGACGCCGAGGGGCAGGATGTGATCGAGATCGTCGAGGCCCACGATGCGATGAAGCCGGAGACGAACGATCCCGTCGTGAACCGGATTGGCTTTCGGCTGCCGCTGCGCTCGTGGCAGGCCCTCCGCTCCCGCCTCGACGCCCATGACGTGCCGTACGAGCAGGCCGACGGCTCCCTCTCCCTCAGTGACCCCGACGGCATCCTGCTGCGCATCGAGCCGCTCGGCATGTGCTGACCCGTTCGGCCGAACGCGCTGCCGCGCTTACCAGCTCCCCGAAGCCCCGCCGCCGCCGGACGAGCCGCCGCCCCCGCTGAATCCGCCCCCGCTGCTGCCGAATCCGCCGTTGCTCGACGACGAGCCGCCGACGCTGAACGCGACGCCGCCGATGCGCACCTTCGTCGTCTTCCCCTTCTTCGTAGCCTTTGCGACCCGCTCCCGCACGGCGCGCCACTTCGGGGACCGGCTCATGTACACGTCGGCTAGGATGTAGCCCAGCAGGAAGAGCGGGGGAACTCCCAGCCCATACGGCCACGGCACGACGAACGCCGAGCCCGCCCCGATGAAGAGCAGGAGGAACACCAGCGTGAAGTAGCGCCCCCAGCCGGGCACGAAGAGCGTGCGCGCGGCGAGATACCCGGGGAGTAGCACGTGCGTGCAGCCGAAGAGCAGGCGGATCGGCCACGGGAGACCGTCACTCGGGGACTCGTCCTCCGGCGGCTCGTACGTTCCGTCGACGGTGCCGAGGATGGCGCTGACTCCGGAGAGCGTGCCGCCGTCGTAGTCGCCGTTGCGGAAGGCGGGGACGAACTCGCTGCGGATGATGCGGCCGGCGCGGGAGTCGGTGAGCGTGCCTTCGAGCCCGTAGCCCACCTCGATCCGCATCTCGCGCTCGTCGCGGGCGATGAGCACGAGGACGCCGTTGTCGCGGTCGGCCTGCCCGAGCTCCCACGTGTTGAACACGCGCGAGGCGAGTTGTTCGACGGCCTCGCCCTCCAGCGATGGCACCGTCAGCACGACGACCTGATTCGCCGTCGATTGCTCGAAGCTCGCGAGCAGGTCCGTGAGCGTCCGCTCGGTCGCGTCCGAAAGCACGTCGGCGCGGTCCACGACGCGGCCCGAGAGGCGCGGCACCGCCTGCTGAGCGTGCGCGGCGACGGCGAGCAGCAGGGAAACGGCGCAGCACCTCGCCAACACCCCTATGCCACGGGCGCTTTTCATTCCTTCCGCAGCCGGACGTTGTCCGGGAGTTCGTCCGTGTCGTCGGGGCGGACGGCGACGCCTTTTTGTTCGAGCAGCCGGCCGCACATCCCGATGGCTTCGACGAGGCCGTCGGCGAAGTGGTCGTGCTGGATGCCGCGCCGAATCGTGTCCACGACCTCGATCCACTCGTCCGCCGTCACCTGCGCGTTGATACCGGCATCGCCGAGGACCTCGATGCGGTGCTCGAAGAGGGAGACGAAGAGCAGGATGCCCGTCCGCTCGCGGGTGTGGAAGACCTCCTCTTCGAGGAACGCGAGCGAGGCGCGGCGGTGGACGTTCCGGGCCATCAGCGCCGTCCCGACAAAAACCCGCTTGAGCGGGGCGACCGCCGCTGTCAGCACGGCCCCCGCGACGCCGGCGACGGAGACGAGCAGCGCCATCCCCCAGCTCGTGAAGAGCCAGCCGAGGCCCCATCCGCTGTACACCTGGAGCACGAGCACTGCGACGGCCATCGCCCCCAGCGCCGCCGCCGAGGCCCCACGCCATACGGCCACCTCGTAGCTCCCGCTCCGCTCGACGATGTAGGGCACGATCTCGCCGGAGGTCCGCCGCTCCGCCTCGCCCACGGCAGCGCGGATGCGTTCGAGGTCGGCATCGGTGAGATTGGCGGACATGGCTTTGAAAGGGTGAAGGGTAAATGACAAAGGGTGAAAGAAAACTACGTCGGTCGAGTCAGAGCCTTTTACCCTTCCTCTCCCTTTACCCTTCAGGAAGAAGCACCACCTGCACGTAGCGGCTCTGGCGAAGGTAGTACTGCGCCGCTCCCCGCAGCGCGCCGTACGTCAGCTCCTCGATCAGATCCGTCCGGTCGAGGTAGTCCAGCGGTGCTTCGCCGTAGCGGTAGGCGGCGGCGAGGGCACCGAGCCACGCCTCGTTCTCGCGGCGGGCCAGCTCCTGCTCGCGGCGGTCGGCCTCCTTCACCTTCGCGAGGGCGTCGTCCGGCCCGTCCTGCCTGAACGTGTCGATCACCTCGAAGACGGCGGATGTCAGCTCGTCCACCCGGTCCGGGTCGCTGCCGAAGCCGATGGAGATCGTGTAGGTGCCGAGCATCCGGTCCACGCTCGCGTTCACCCCGACGCCGTAGACGCCGCCCCGGTCCTCGCGCAGATCCTCGCGCAGCCGGATGCTGAGCGCGTCGGCGAGCGCACCGAGGAGGTAGCGCTCCGAGCGCGCCGCTTCGTGCCGCGCCGTGTACACCGAGTCGGCCACAGGCACCCACACGTCGTCGATGAGCAGGCTGTCGGCGTAGTTGAGCGTGTCGATCCGCACGTCGAGCTGACCGCTGAAGACGAGTTGGACGCGCGCCTTCGGCTCGATCCCGCGCTGCACGACTTTCTTGACGACGCCTTCGGGCGTGCGCACGCCGAGGTCGCGGGGCTCCTCCTCCCGCCCCGCCGCCGGGAGCGTCGCGAGGTACTGCCGGACGAGCGGCTCGATCTCGGCCGGCTCGAACGCGCCGACGAACACGAACGTGAAGTCGCTCGCGTCGCGGAAGCGGTCCCGGTAGAAGGCGAGCGACTCGTCGAGGTCGAGTTGGGGGATCGTCTCCAGCGTGAACGGCCGGCGGCGCGGGTGGTGCTGCGCGAGCGTCACCTGCAGCGTGTCCGAAAAGGCGGCTTCGGGCCGCGCGCTCCGGTTCTGCAGCACGCCCGCAATCCGTTGTTTGAACGCCTCGAACGCGTCGGCGTCCCGACGCGGCGCCGTGACGTAAAGGTGGATGAGTTGGAAGAGGGTTTCGAGATCCTCCGGCGACGCGCTGCCGACGAGCCCCTCCTCGCGCTCGTCCACGAAGGGCCGCACGCTCACCTCCTGCCCCGCGAGTTTCTTGTCGAGGTCGGTCGCGCTGAAGCTGCCGACACCGCCGAGGCTCACGACGGCCGACGCCTGCTCGGCCGAGCGGAACGCGCTATCGGGCGCGAGGGACGTGCCGCCGGGGCTGAACGCGGAGAACAGCACCTCGTCGTTCTTGAAGTCCGTCGGCTTGAGCACGACGCGGACGTCGTTGTCGAGGACGAGTTCGGTGATGCCCGTCCCGTCTTCGTACACCGACGTCGTCCGAATCCCGCCGGGCGCGGGCGGGCTCGCCACGAGTGGCTCGGCCGAGACGGCGTCCGTGTACGACTCGATCTCCTTCCTCTCGACCGCCGCGTACACGGCCCGGAGATCCGCTTCCGTCGGCACCGGTACGCCTTCTTTCTCCGGCGCACTCACGAGAATCACGCGGTTCGCTTCCCCGACCACCGCGTCGGCGAGCGCGTCCAGGTCGCCGAGCGTGATCGACGGGAGGAGCGTCTGCACGAGCTCGTACTCGCGCGCGATGCCCGCCGCGGGCTCCCCTTCGAGAAAGAGGCTGACGTACTCGCCGGCGAACGAGCGCGACTCGGTCTTGTCGCGCTCGTTGAACGCCACCTCGTACTCGCGCCGCACGTCGGCCTTCGCGCGCTCCAGCTCGGACGCGGTGAACCCGTGGCGCTCGACACGCGCGGCCTCGGTCAAGAGCGCCTCCAGCCCGGTCGGCACGCCGCCGTCGGTCACGACGGCCTGCATCACGTAGAGATCGCTCGGTCGGGCGAACCCGAATTTCCCGGTGAACGCGCCGAGGTAGGGCGCGTCGGGCCGCTGCGTCAGTTCGTAGAGACGGTCGTTGAGCATCCGGTTGTAGAGCCGGTCCATGAGCAGGCGGCGGAATGCTGCCACGTCGCCGCTCCGGTCCGCCGGCTCTTTGTAGAGCACGGCGACGCCCGTCGTCGTCAGCTCCGGGTCGGTGGCGATGGCGAAGCGGGTCTCGTCGTGGCCGGGCACGTCGAACGCCGGACGCGGTGCCTCGTCGGTCGGATTCGTGAGGCCGCCGAACGTCTCGCGGATCGTTTGCTCGACGGCGTCCGGGTCGAAGTCACCGACGGCGACGACAGCCATGAGGTCCGGGCGGTACCATGTGCGGTAGAACCGCCGCAGGGTTTCGTACGGCGCATTCCGCAGCACCTCCGGGTCGCCGATGGGCAGGCGCTCGGCGTAGCGCGAGCCGCCGAAGAGGATGGGGAACTGCTCGTCGTTGATGCGCGCCTGCGCCCCGCGCCCGAGCCGCCACTCCTCCAGCACCACGCCGCGCTCCTTGTCGATCTCCTCGTCCTCGAACGTCACGGCCGACGCCCACTCCTTCAGCACGTCGAAGCCGGTATCGAGCAGCGCCGCGCTGTCGGTGGGGACCTGGAGGAGGTAGACCGTCTCGTCGAACGAGGTGTACGCGTTGAGGTCCGGCCCGAAGCGCATCCCGATGCCTTCGAGGTAGTTCACGAGCTCCTGCTTCTCGAAACGCTCGGTCCCGTTGAACGCCATGTGCTCGACGAAGTGGGCGAGCCCGCGCTGGTCCTCGTCTTCGAGCACGGACCCGGCGTTGACGGCGAGCCGGAGCTCGGCGCGGTCGCGGGGCTCCGCATTCCGCCGGACATAGTACGTCAGCCCGTTCGGCAGCGTCCCCGTCCGCACGGACGGGTCGACCCCGACCGGCTCGGCGAGGAACGCCGGGTCGAGCATGGACGGCGGCGGCTCCGCCGGCGGCTGCGCGACCCGTTCGGACGACGAGCAGGCCGCGAGGCCGAGGAACAGCAGAAGCGAGAGAAGGTGTAGTCGTCGGTGCATCGGAAGCATCGGTGGTGGAAGCGAGCCGGAGTGTGAAGCGTTGCCTGGTGCCTAAAGCTACAACGAGCAACCCGCCCGGTCATTACGCCCCGCCCGACCGGTGGAGGCGGCGGGTGAGGAGGGTGTAGACGAGCAGGCTCCCCACCGAGAGCGCCACCGAGACCCCGATCAACCGCAGCGCCGCGGCCTCGCCCCCCGCCTGGTTCAGCCGAGAGAAGATGGCGAGGGGGATCGTCTGCGTCCGGCCGGGGATGTTGCCCGCCACCACGATCGTCGCGCCGAACTCGCCGAGCGCGCGGGCGAAGGCGAGCGCGGCCCCCGCGGCGATCCCCCGCGCAGCGAGCGGGAGCGTCACGTGGAGGAATACGCCCCACCGCGTCGCGCCGTCCACGAACCCGGCCTCTTCCCATTCCACGTCCACGGCCTCGAACGCAACGCGGGCCGTCTGCACGAGGAGCGGGAAGCCCATCACCCCGGCCGCGCACGCGGCGGCAATCCACGAAAATGCGACGTTGCCGGAGAACAGCACGAGCAGCCCATACCCCGTCACGACGGGCGGAAGGACCAGCGGTAGTTGGACGAGGTTCTCGACGAGAAGCGGCACGGGCACGAGCCGCCGGGCGAGCCCATACGCCACTGCCACTCCGAGCGGCAGGCTCACCGCCGTCGCAACGGCGGCGACGCGCAGCGAGAGCAGGACCGCCTCCCACTCCGCCCCGCTCACGGCAGCACCTGCTCGGCGAGGGGCTCGAACCCGTACCGCCGCCACACCTCGACGCGCTTCGACTGCCGGACGAACTCGACGAACTCCAGCGCCCGGTTCGGGTGCTGCGTCCGGCGCGGGACGGCCACCATGTACCGGATACGGGGCTGTAACGCCTCCGGCCACTGGAGCAGCACGCGGACGTCGGACGCCGCGCGGGCATCCGACGCGTAGACGACCGCCACCGGAACGGCCCCCGTCTGCACCGCCGCCACTGCCGCCCGCACGTCGAGCGTCGGGACGATGCGCGAAGCGACGGCGTCCCAGAGCCCGGCCCGCTCCAGCCCTTCCTTCGCGTATTGCCCCGCCGGCACGCTCGCCGGGTCTGCCAGCGCGATCCGGTCGAAGCGGAGCAGGCCACCGGGGCCAGCGATGGCCGAGGCGTCGGACGAGCCGATCACGACGAGACGGTTTCCGACGACGGCACGGGCCGGGTAGCGTAGCAAGCCTTTGTCGGCGAGGTAGTCCGTCCACTCCGAGCTAGCCGCGAAAAACACGTCGGCCGGGGCACCCTGTTCGATCTGCCGGGCCAGCATCGACGTCGCCGCCGTGTTGATGACGAGATCCACGCCCGGATAGGCCGCCTCGAACTCGGTTTTCAGCTCGCTCATCACGTCGGTGAGCGACACGGCGGCGAAGACCGTTAACTCCTCCTGCTCTGCATGTGGGAACAGGGCCGACACCGCGAGGAGGCCGAGGAATGCGAGCACCAGAGCACCTACCACGAGGAATCGGCGGCGGATCTGCCGGGCAGCGACGGACCGAGTGCGCGCCACCGGTTATCCGCTCGCGGTGCCGCCCTGCGCCGCCTGCATCCGCGCTAGCTCCTGCTCCGCTCGCTGGTGAACAGGATCGTCGCCCTCCGTCAGCCCGATCACCTTTTCGAACTGCTCCATCGCCTGGTCCACCCGGTTGATCTGCGCGAGCATCAGCCCGTAGTTGAAGTTGGCGCGGACGTGATCCGGATTCGTGGCGAGCACTTCTTTCACCGTCGCCACGGCACGCATCGGGTTCGTCTGATCGTTGAGGTAGGCCGTCGCGAGGTCCGTCTTGACGTCGAGGTCGTTCGGATCGAGTTCGAGGGAACGCTCGTAGGTTGTGGCGGCGAGTTGGGCGTAGGTCGCGCGCTCCGGCCCCTGGGTGCGGAGCATCTGGGCGAGGTAGAGCGAGCCGGCGTCGGCCCACGCGAGGGCGGTCTGCTTGATCTCGGCGATCTCCTCCTGCACGACGGCAGCGCGGGAGAACGCCCCAGCCTGGGTGTAGAGCCCGGCGAGGGCCTCTTTCTTCGCAACCCGCTCCTCGTCACTCGTCGCCGCGGCGATTTCGTCTTCGAGCGACGCGGCCCGCGCCACGACCTCGTCCGGAAGCTGGTCCGGGGCGGCCTGCTGCGCGGCGGGTGTCGCGCCGGCGTTCGTAGTCTGCGCCGTGACGGAGCCGCTGTTCTGGCTGGCCCGCGTGATGAAGAACAGCACGAGCACAACCGCTACCCCTATCCCGACAAGCGTGAGCGCCCGCTTGCCCGCGTCGGAATCGGGCCGCGCCCCGGCGACGGCCGTCGTCGCTTCCGGACGTGCGGGAGACGGCGACGGTGCCGGCACCACCGGTGTCGTCGCGACGACGGGCACGCTGCCCTCGGCCACGCCGGAGCCGTGGAGGGCGTGGCCGCACTGGTAGCAGAAGCGGGCGTAGTCCGGGTTCTTCGCGCCGCAGTGGACGCAGAACGGGCCAGAGGCTTCGCCCGCCGACGCGGCAGCTTCCGCAACCGAAGGCCCGGGCGCAGGCGTCACGGCTTCGGGCTCGGGCGCGTGCTCTCCCGGCGCAGCCGGGGTTTCGTCACTGAGGACGTGCCCGCAGAGGTCGCACTGGGCGGAGCCGGGCGCGAGCCGAGCACCGCAGGCGGGACAGACGGGAGGATTCATACAAAAACGCGGGGAGCCCGCGGTGTGCTGGGAAATCGTCGCCGAAAAGTACGAGGAGACCGCCCGCATCCCCAACCGATCCTACCGTTTCGCAGAAGCTTCGGCCACCGACTCCGCCGCGGTGCGCGCCTCGTTCACCACGCGCCGGAACTCCTGCGACGGTTTGAACGCCGGCACGAACTGGCGCGGCACCTCGATGGGCTCGTCGGTCTGCGGGTTGCGCGCCATGCGCGCCGCGCGCTCCCGCACCCGGAACGAACCGAAGCCTCGCAGCTCGACCGACGCGCCGGATTCGAGCGCCTCCATCACCGTGATCACGAAGCCATCCACCACAGCCTCCGTCTCCAACTTGGTCAGGCCCGTCCCTTCGGCGATGCGGTCCACGATATCAGCTTTCGTCACAGGAGCAGGAGTTGTAGAAGCAGGATCTGACGCCTCGAGCGCGTCAGTACCCGTCCTTCAGCCGGACTGGCGCGACCTCATGTGTTGCTTTAACAAGATAGCATATCTGAGGGTTTGTCCAAATTGCGTCGGGGATCACCTTGTCGATATGTTCATGTGATCCCCGTAGCGCCCTACCCCTTCCGCTGTGCATGCCCGTTTGGGAGTGCGCCGACACCGGCAGACGGCCGTCCTGATTTCTCTGCATTGCAGTCCCTAGCCTCTGCACCTACCTTCCGCCGGTCTTTTTCCTAGCCCTTCTCTTATGCTCCGTCTTCTCTTCTGCATCCTCGTCTTCACCTCGTCTGTCGCGCTCGCCCAGCAGACTGCATCCTGGCAGCAGGAAGTAGCCTACGACATGGACGTTCGGCTCGACACCGAGCGCCACCGGCTGGCCGGGCAGCAGCGCCTCGTCTACACCAACAACAGCCCGGACACGCTCCGGCAGGTGTTTTACCACCTCTACTTCAATGCCTTCCAGCCCGAGTCGATGATGGCGAAACGCAACCGCCACCTCCCCGACCCCGACCGACGCGTCGTGCCACGCATCTTCGAGCTCGGGCCGGACGAGGTCGGCTACCAGCACGTCCTCTCGCTCACACAGGACGGTATGCCGGTCACGTACCACGTAGACGACACCGTGATGCAGGTCGAGCTCGCCCGGCCGATCCCGCCCGGCACGTCCTCGACGTTCGAGATGGTGTTCGAGGCGCAGGTGCCACTCCAGACCCGCCGCAGTGGGCGCGACAACCGCGAGGGCATCGACTACTCGATGACTCAGTGGTACCCGAAAATGGCCGAATACGACGCCGTCGGCTGGCACGCCGTGCCCTACGTCGGCCGCGAGTTCTACGCCCCGTTCGGCACATTCGACGTCCGCGTCACGCTCCCCTCGGCGTACGTCCTCGGCGCGACGGGCGTGCTGCAGAACCCCGAGGCCGTCGGCCACGGCTACGATCAGCGGCCGGACATCGGCCTCACCTCCACCGGCCCCGCCACCGACGCCGACTCGCTCACGTGGTACTTCCGTGCCGAGCGCGTCCACGACTTTGCGTGGACCGCCGACCCCGACTACCTCCACGTCCAAACTCTCGTGGACGACGTGCCGGGCCGAGCCGAGCCCGTCGCCGTCCACCTCCTCTACCAGCCCGACGTGGCCCCGGCCTGGGCGTCGCTGGGCGAGGGGGTAGCCGGGCTGATGCGGTTCTACAGCGCGCAGTACGGGGCCTACGCCTGGCCTCAATTCACCGTCGCGCAGGGCGGCGACGGCGGGATGGAGTACCCGATGATGACCCTCATCACGGGCGAGCGCTCCCCCGGCTCGGTCCTCGGCGTGACCGCGCACGAGTTCGCCCACATGTGGTTTTACGGCATGGTCGCCTCCAACGAGACCGCCTTCGCCTGGATGGACGAGGGCTTCACCAGCTTCGCCAGCAGCGAGGGCATGAACTTCGTCCTCCGCGCCGACTCGACGGGAACCGCCCCGCCGGCCAGCCACGCGCGTTCGAGGGAGAGCATCGTCCGCCTCCAGCTGCTCAACCTCTACGAACGGCCGAACAAGCCTGCCGACTGGTACGAGACAAACACGGGGTACAGCACCGCCGCCTATTCCGCCGGCGATGCCCTCGCCGACCTCCTCGGTTACGTGATGGGCGACGCCGTGCGCGATGACTTCCTGCGCGCCTACGTCGAGCGCTTCCGGTTCCGCCACCCCTACCCCGCCGACGTGCTCGCCACGGCACAGGACGTCAGTGGGCTCCAGCTCGACTGGCTCTTCGAGCAGTTCCTCGAAGGGGCCGAGCGCTACGACTACAGCGCGGAGGACATCGACGTTGAGAAAACGCCCGGCAGCATGCGCTCGACCGTATCCCTGCGTCGGCGCGAGCCCGGCGTGCTCCCCGTCGATCTCCGCCTCCGCTTCGCCGACGGCACCGAGGAGAGGGTTACGATTCCGCTCAGCGTGATGCAGGGCCACAAGCCTATCCCCGCCGGTTGGACCGTGGCCCCCGCGTGGCACTGGACCGAGCCGACGTACGACCTCGTCGTCGAGGGGCCGAGCCCGGTCGTGGAGGCCGTCGTAGACCCGGAGGGCCGGATGATCGACCTCGACCCGTCGAACAACCGGACCGTGCGAGGCGGGCCGGACGTGCCGCGAGAGTTCGCCGGGTTCTTCGCATCGCCGCGTTCCGAGCGAGACGCGATCACCTACGCCCTCAGCCCGATCGCGCTCTACGCGCACGACTACGGCGGCGGAGTCGGCGGTCAGCTCCGGGCGGCGCTGCCGAACGGCCGAGGCACCTTCCAGCTCGGCGTGACGCTCTGGCCCGAGGTCATCGCCGACGAGACGAAGGGGTTCGACGAGGTGCTCCCCGACTTCTCCCCGGACGACACCCCACCGCCTTTCCCCGGCTTCGATCCCGCCAACCCGGACAGCTCGCCGCTCGATGGGATCGACTACACGGTCGTCTACACCCGCCGTCTCCGTGCGCTCGGCCCGCTCGACGAGTTGCGGTTCGACGCGCAAAAGCACCTCGGGATCGCCGAGAACCGCATCGCGCTGACGAAGGTGCTCGGCCGCTACCCGACGCTGCGGAACTGGAGCCACACGCTCCGCCTCACCCTCGGCCATCAAGTCCGCACCTCCGACCGGGCGTTCGAAGACTTCGATCCGCTCTACCCTTTCTTTCTGGACGACGCCCTAGGCTTCGACACCGGGTTCAGCCGGAACCCCCTGCTCTCGGCACGGCTTGACTACCGGATCGGCGACGCGGCCAGCGAGATCGCCGCCTTTCTCGAAGTCGGCGGGAGTCTTGGGGAAATGGAGCGCCCGTTCGAGCGGGAGGGCGAAAGCGCGAACCGATTGTTCGTGACGGCGACGAAGTCCGGCGGCATCGGGCCTTTTTCCGGCCTCGCCCGGCTCGCGCTCGGGTTCGGCTCGGACCAGCTCAGCCCGCAGAAGTGGTTCGGGCTGGGCGCGGCCTCCGTCGAAACGCGCTGGCGCTCGCACGCCTACCGCGCCCTCGCCGCCGCACCGGACGACCCGCAGGACGACCTCCACTTCTTCGCGCTCTCCGGCGTCGGCCCGGTCGCTCCCCTCGTCAGCCGGCCGTACGAGCCCGTCGCGTTCGAGCCCGTGAACCGCTCGCCGTACCCGACCACGGGCAGCAACGTGCTGGCCGGCACGCTTGCCCTCCGCCTCGGCCCCCTCCGCGTGCCGGGACTCGAACCCGAGGTGCAGGCGGCCCTTGACCCGCTCCGATTCGAGATCTTCAGCGGGTTCGGGTCGCTGGGCAGGCCCGGCGGCGACCTGTTCCCTTCCTTCATGGCGGATGCCGGGTTCGGGCTGCGCTACGATGTGCCGGAGTTCACGCTCCTGCGCGGCCTCATCGCGCAGTCCGACGTGCTGAGCGGACTTCGGCTGACGGCGAAGTTCCCGATCTGGGTCAGCGACCCCGACGAGATCGGGCCGGACGAAGACGCCTTCGGCTTTTGCTGGCTGATCGGCGTCGAGACGGGACTGTGATGATGCCGCTGAAACCTAGCGGGTGGTTGGCGCTGAAAAAAGGCCGTTCGCTTTCTATCTTCCCGTTTGCCACTGCTTTCCTTACCTCTCGATACCCGACGCAACGAGCCATCATGAAACGCGCGCTTCCCCTCCTCCTGCTGCTGACGACGCTGCTCCTCGCCGCCTGCGACTCGAATGAGGCGGAGGATCTCTCCCCCGTGAACCTGGGCGAGTTCCGCGCGAGCATAACGTTTGACGGCGGGGATCGGATCGACCTGGCCGGCCTCGCCTCCGCCTCTACTTTCCCCGTCTTCGTCATCGACTCGCTGTTCGTTCCCGGCGACAGCCTCGCCACGCCCGACAGCAGCACGTCATTCCTGATCTCGCTCACCGACTTCGACCCGACGCAGGGGCCGACCGAGCAGACCTTCCGGTCGATATCCTTCATGCAGTTCGACAGCGAGCGGCCGGCAGTGGGCACGTATCCAATCGGCGGCTTCGACCGCTCCGGCTTCACCGCCCTCTTTACCAGTGCCGACCGTTCCGGCGGCAGCCGCACCGTGCTCGCCTCCGAGTCGGGCACGCTCACCGTCGAGGTCTCGACGGAGGAACGGACGGCGGGCTCGTTCACGTTTCGCGGCAGCTACACCCCGCTCGAAGGCGGCGGGCGCCGCACCGCCATCATCACCGGCACGTTCGACGCCCGCTTTCTCGACCTCGGCAGCCCGTTTCTCCCCCTCACCGAGCAAGCGGACGGAGTGTAAGCACCCGTCCCTACGCCGTGACATGCCGCGCTATTTCGGTTACGCGTAGGGCTGGCGCTCGGCGTCGCGCCCACAGCGTTGCTACGACCGCCCGTGCGGCCAGCCCCACGATGAGCCACACTGCGTGCGCGGCGACGGCCTCGACCCAGCCCTCGACGCCTGTCTGACCGACGGCCGGCGGCTCCGCGTGGCCCGGAACCGCCACGCGGCTCTCGAAGCCCGCCTCCGCGGCGACGCCTGATCGGCACCGGTCGGAAATGCTCGTCACGCGTCGTGCGACGGGCCTGTTACCTGCCGGGCCAGCAGGGCCAGTTCGTCGGCCTTCTGCTCGGCGGCGACCACGCCGGCCTGGAAGATCTGCTCCTTCTCCTGGCTGAACGAGAACAGGCCGAGCGACCCGACTTTGGGGACGACGAGCACGTCCGGGCGGTACGACTGGAGCCGGAATCCTTCGAGCTGCGCCATCATGATGTCGAGCGCCCGCTGCACCACTTCGAGCCCGTTCGGGCGGTCGTCCGGCTCGCGGCCGAAGCGCTGGCGGACCCGATCGGCCCACAGCCCGAGCCCCACCTTCTGCTCCAACTCGTCGTCTGCCTCGTCGAGCGTACCGTCGCCGCGTGCGCTGAGGGCACCGATCCGCTTATAGAGCTGGACGCCCACAGTGTAGGCCGCGCCGTGGTTGACGAGGGCCGAGACCGGGACGTTGTTGCACACGCCGCCGTCGATGAGCAGACGCCCGCCGATGCGGACGGGCGCGAAGATGCCCGGCAACGCGGACGACGCGAGGATGGCCTCCACAAGCGGCCCCCGGTCGAGGACGACCTCTTTGCCGGTCTCGAGGTCGGTGCAGACGATGTAGAGCGGGAGGTCGAGGTCTTCGATGCGCCGGTCACCGAGGTGGCTGCGAAGGTAGGCGGCGAAGTCGTCGGTGGAGACGAGCCCGTAGCGGTCGAACCGGAGCGAGAAGAGCGCGCGGGTATTCTGAGCGTGCATCGTCTCGATCATCCGCTCGACGGAGAATCCCGCGGCGTAGTGGGCCGCCGTGATGGCCCCGGCGCTGCACCCGGCCACGAGGTCGGCGCAAAGCCCGAACCGTTTCAGCACCGAGAGCACGCCGACGTGCGCCCAGCCGCGTACCCCGCCGCCGCCGAACGCGAGGCCGAGCGAGGCCGAAGACGAGGGGCGGGGGTACATGCGAGCGAAGCGGTCAGGTGCGTGGGGGCGAGTGAACCGCCCAGCTCGGCGGCTGTTTCCCTCGCTTCGACCCAGCGGTGGTGGCCGCTACGTTTGCCCTTCGGCCGTGCGTTTCCGTACCTTTTGTGCTGTTTTAGTTGCTTCCCGCCGCGGCGGCGCGGTACGACGTGGCCCGCCCGCGGCTCCTCTGGCCGAGCCGACCATCCTGAAACGAGAGCGCGCATGAAAGTACTGTTCATAGCAGGCGAAGTCGCCCCCTTCTCTAAATCGACGCAGACCGCTCGTCTCGCCCGCGAACTGCCCGAGCACCTCCAGGAACTGGGCGACTTCGAAACCCGGATCATCATGCCCCGCTACGGGACCGTCTCCGAGCGACGGAACCGACTCCACGAAGTCATCCGCCTCTCCGGCAGCGAGATCGCTACCGGCGACCGCACCGAGACGCTGAAGGTGAAGGTGGCCTCGATCCCCGGCATCCGGCTTCAGGTCTACTTCATGGACAACGTTCACTTCTTCAAGCGCAAAGGGCTCTTCCAGGACCGGAAGACCGAAAAGGTCTTCGAAGACAACGCCGAACGTGCCCTGTTCTTCGCCCGCGCCGCGCTCACGACGGTCGAGAACCTGGGCTGGGCCCCCGACATCGTCCACGCCACGGGGTGGATCACCGGCCTCGTCCCCTTCCTCCTCAAGAACGAGTTCGCCGACCACGAGATGTTCGAGCGCACCAAAACGGTCTACACGCCGGACGCCGCCGAAGTGGACGCGCGGTTCACGCCGGAAGAGGCCGAAGCGTTTGGCCTCCCCGCCGCAGCCGCCGATCAGGAGCTTCGCGAGCTCGGGATGGACTACGCCGATGCCGTCGCGTACAGCGCCGGACGCCCCGGCGAAGGCGGCACGGACCTCACGGGCGAGCCACAGGAAGTCGCCGAGAAAGCCGCCGCTCTCTACCGCGAGATCGGCGACGAAGTGGCCGCGTGAGCGGAGGAGACGAGCAGCCTTTCGAGCGCCCCGGTGATCACTCCACCGGGGCGTTTTTACGTGAATGCGAAGCCTCGCGCCGACCTCTTTCTAGCGTCGAAGGAGAGCGTCACGTCCCTCGCTTCACGCATCGCACCCTTGCTTTTCTCCAACTCTTCCCCCCTACCCGCCGCCGCGCGTCCGTTCTTTAGAATCTCACGCGCCGGCCATACTTAGGACCGGCGCGTCCGCGTTAGCTCCCCCGTATCCGCCCTGCCCCACCCACGCCCGTACCTCATGCGCCGACTCCGGCCCCTTGGTCTCCGCCTCGCCGGCCCCCTCAGCGCGGCGGCGCTCTGCCTGCTCCTGCTCGCTGCGTGCGAAGACCCCTCCGGCGTCGGCCTCACCGTGCTGGACCCGTCCGAAAACGACCCGCGTGCTCGGAGCATCCCCGCCGATTCGGCCGCCCTCGCCCCGTTCGAAGATGTCACGGGTGCCTTTCTGAGCGCTCAGGGATTCAGCGCCTTCCGCGGGCTCGCCGGCCGTGTGGACGATCCAGTGTATGGCACTACGATCTCCTTCGCCTACCTCGACGTGCTCGCCCCGAGCAGTTTCCCCGACGGCTTCCGCGACCGCCCCGTAGAGCAGGCCATCCTACGCCTGAACCGCGGCTATGTCTACGGAGACACGATGGCGACGACGCGGATCGACGTCCGCCAGGTCTCGGAGGAGTGGAGCGCCGTCGGTTCACCGGCCGACACCCTCTTCCCTGTACAAGACGGCGTCATCACCACGTTCGATGTCGCCCCCGGCGACTCACTCATCGAGGTCCCGCTGCCCGCAGACTGGATCGCGGCGAATGACACGACACTGCGGAGCACCCAGTTCTCGACGATCTTTCACGGCTTCCAGCTCAGCCCCGGCGATCAGGCGAGCGCGGTGTACGGGTTCACCGGCGGGTCGTCGCTCCAATTGATCTCGCAGGGCGACACCGTGCGCTATGGGGTCTCCGAGCTGTTCTCAGGCATCGAGGGACCGCCGACCACGCCGGTCTCCGAGGACTACCTCCTGCTGCAAGACGGCACCAGCCGCAGCCTCGAACTCCGCTTCGACCTCGCCGCCCTCACCCAGTCCGCCATCAACACGGTTTTCCTGCGTGTGACCGCGGACACGGCCGCCGTCTCGATGGACCTGCCGGCCGGCTTCGTCCGCCCCTTCGCCCGGCAGCTCGCACTCTACGGTCTGGTCGACGGCCAGGACCCCGTGCTCATCACGACGGCGACGCTCAACGAGGAGCGGCAGACGTTCTCCTTCGCCTCCGCTGTCCTGACCGACATCTTCCAAGAGCTCGTCCTCGGCCGCTCGGAGGTGACCGGGTTCGCCCTCGGTTTCCCCCTCGCCCCCTCCAGCATCGATGTGATCCCGCTGGTCCGATCGTCCGACACCGGGTGTGCGGACGACCCCGCCGTGACGTGCCGGGGACCGCGCGCTACCGTCTTCCTGATTCCCTCGGGCGGGTAAGCGACGTTTTTGCCGCTTGTGGGTCTCCTCTCGGCGCGCCCCCCTCCTCGACTGAAGGCCTTCGGGCCGATTCGCTCTAGCTCCCGTGCTCATGCGCTACCTGCTCCTCTCGCTCCTGATGTTCGCCGGCTCTGCGGCCCACGCCCAGAGCAACCGTAACTACGGGACGGTCTACTCCCGCTTCGGGCTGGGCGAGCGCCTGTCGTTCTCGTCGTCGCAGTCGCAGATGATGGGCGGGGCCTCGGTCGCGCTCCGCTCACTGACGTACAACGGGCTGGATAACCCGGCGCTGTGGAGCGACATGAACCTCACGCAGTTCAGCGTCGCCGCGCAGATCGAGGGCCTCGAAACGGAAAACGAGCTGGGCGATCAGGCCCGGCTTTCGAGCGGGTCGCTGGCGGGGCTGCAATTCGGCGTGCCCCTCCTGTCGAACCGGCTCGGCCTCACCTTCGCCTTCCGCCCGTTCTCGCGCGTCAACTACCTCGCCGTGCGCGACGGCTTCGTGTCGGACCCCGACTTCCCCAGCGACTCCCTCGGCTACCGGGTGAACTTCGAGGGCGACGGCGGCCTCCAGCAGGCCCAGCTTGGCCTCGGCTACCGGCTCGGCCCGAACGTGTCCGTCGGCGCGAGCGTGGACGCGCTCTTCGGGACCATCGACTACCTCCAGCGGACCGAGTTCGCCACCACCTCGATTGCCGAGACGCGCGCCGCCCAGTCGACCAAGTTTAGCGGCGTCAGCGGCACGCTCGGTGCCCTCGTGTCGAAGACGGGCGTGCTCGGGCAAGAGGACGCCTTCTCGCTCGGCGTGGCCCTCTCGTTGCCGACGCGACTCCACGCCAAGCGCGTCCAGACCCTCGGCTTCTCGCTCGATCAGGACACCCTCGGCACGGAGGCCTCGGGCGACGTCACGGTCCCGCTCCAGGTCGTCGCCGGCCTCTCCTACCTCCCAAGCGCGAAGTGGACGCTCGCCGCCGACGTGCGCTACGAGCCGTGGAGCCAGTTCGAGAGCGACTTCGCCTTCGGCGGGTTCGACCCGAGCGCCGCCTGCACCCAGTTCTGCAACCAGCTCCGCGACCGCCTGCGCGTTGGGGGTGGTTTTCAGTTTATCCCGGCTGGAGAAAACCGGCTACGTTCGTACTTTGCCCGGACGGCCTACCGCCTCGGCGGCTACTACGACCGCGCCTACTTCGACGCCTTCGGCGGAGAATCGGCGGGCTCGTCCCAGGCCATCACTACCCTCGCACTCACCGGCGGCCTCAGCCTTCCCGCCGTGCTCCCCACCGCGCGCTTCGACCTCGGCTTCGAGGTGGGCACGCGGGGCACGATGGAGAGCGGTTTGGTCCGCGATTTGTTTATTAAAGGCTCGGCCACGATCAACTTCGGCGAGCGCTGGTTCCGCCAGCGCAAGCTGGGCTGACGCTGCCCCTCCGCCCTCCCGACAGAAACCGACCTTCCGATGACCCGCACCTTCGTCGCGCTCGCATCCCTCGTCCTGCTCCTCCTGGGGCTCGCTCCAGTGGTCTCCGCGCAGAGCTCTGATCCCGTGGAGTGCACCGACGACGAGAACGAGATGCGTATCCACTACAGCCTCTACTACGAGTCCTATAAGGCCGGCGACTACGAGTCGGCCCTCCCGGAGCTCCAGTGGATCCTGGCGTGTGCTCCGGCCTTCGGCGGACCCACGCCGGACGACCGCAACATCCGCCGCGCCATCGAGACCTACGACAGCCTCGCCGTTCGCGCCGACGACCCGACGCTCCAGCAGGAATATCTCGGCGAAGCCCTCACGCTCTTCGATGAGGGTGCGTCCACTTTGAAGGACGCTGGTGTGGAGGTGAATGAGTACGACTTCGTGCTCCGCAAGGGCCGCTTTATCCAGGCTCACCCCGAACTGCTCGGCGATGAGCAGGGCCAGGTCTACGACCTCTACATCCGCGCCTTCGAGCTCCAGCCAGACTCGCTCGGCGACTACTACATCAACTACATCGCCGGGGAGCGGACGCGCCGCGCCGTCGAGGCCGACACGCCCGAGGAGAAAGCCGCCACGCGCGAGTTCCTCACGGGCACGCTGCAACCGAAGGCGGACGACCCGGCCTACATCCAGGGGCTGATGGACAGCCTCATCACGACGCCACGCGAGCAGTACGGCTTCCTCAAGAAGAAATTCCAGGAGGACCCCAGCTCCCTCGTCGAAGAGGACATCAAGACGCTCTACGGACTCAACCAAGTCGAGGAACTGAAGGACCCGGAGTTGAACACCCAGTTGCGGGATATCATCTTGGAAATGGCTCCGACAGCGGGGCTCCTCCGCCAGGTCGCCAGTGCAGCCGCCGCCGAAGGCAACTATGACGAGGCGCAGCGTCTCTACGAGCGGGCGCTCGAACTCGCCGAGGACCCGTCGGAGAAGCGCGACATCTTTTACAACATCGCCGTGATGAAGCAGCAGCAGGGCCAACTCGCCACTGCCTCGAACTTCGCGCGGAAGGCGCTCGAACTCGACTCGAACCACGGGCCGTCGCTCTACATCATCGGTAGCGCCATCGCCTCGTCGATCCGCGGCACCGACGTGCCCTCCCGCGCCGCCTATTGGTGCGCCGTCGACTACTTCAACCGCGCGGCTAGCGACCCGCAGGTCTCGGGAGCCGCTCGGAGCGCCGCCGGCACGTACAGCCGCGCCGCGCCCTCACAGGAGGAGTACTTCTTCCTCGGCTGGAAGCCCGGCCAAACCGTGAATGCATCCTACGGCTGGGGTAGTTGCTCGGCGCGCGTGCGCTAGGCCGTGCATCAGCGCGCTCCGTCTCGCAACCGGCGGCTCCAAATGGGGCCGCCGGTTCGTCGTTTATAGCGGCTTTGGCAAGAACCGGTGAACGACCGAGTTCCACTACCGCACGGCCGCTCTTCTTCGCCTATTTTCAGCCGCCCCCATTCTTGGTCTTCCCCTTCTCGATGCGGTCATTCGCCCTCTTCTTCGTTCTGCTCCTCGTCGCTCCCGCCGCGCACGCCCAGCAGGAAGGGCTCCTCCAGATCGACGACGAGTTCAGCCGGACGCTCCAGCGGCAACGGGCGCTCGGACGGCTCCCCGGTGCGTTTCTCGGGGCACAGCCTCTCTCGGCCTATGCGGCACACGCCTATGCCGATTCCGCCCTGGCCTCCGGCGGCCCCCTCAGCACAGTGGACCGGACGCTGCTGCAACGCCTCACCGGGCGCACCGCCGGACCCGGCGTCGGCACCGTCCGCCGTCTCACCCCGCTCCTCTATGGCGACGGCAACAGCTTCTACTCGGCCCGCGGCGAGGACTACGCAGTCGAAGTCTCTCCGCTGGCTCTCCTCTCCTATGGCCGCGCGCGCCAGTCGGAGCTAGAAGGTCGTGAGGCGACGGTCCCCGTGTGGCAGAACACCCGCGGCCTGCGTGCGGCCGGTCATGTCGGAGGCCACATCTTCTTCGAGGCCCGGCTCGAAGAGAATCAACGGCGGCCGGTCCAGACAGCGTACGACCGACAGGTGCTGACGGCACCCCGGCTCGGGAACAGTAAGCTCCAGGACGGCACCACGTACGACTACTTCGTCGCGACCGGCGTAGTGGGATTCAGGAGCAAGCATTTCGAGGCCCGCTTCGGCCGTGACCGGAACGAGTGGGGGTTCGGCCGCACGAGCCTCATCCTCTCGAACTACGCCACGGTATACGACCACCTCCAGCTGCGAACGCAGTTCTGGCGCCTTCACTACACCAACCAGTTCGCTCAGTTCGTCGCCTTCCGGCCGGACAACGAACCCATCGATTCCATCGTCCCCCGTAAGTACGGCGTATTCCACCGCCTTGCACTCGACCTCCCGGCCCGCGTTCAGCTCGAAATCTTCGAGTCCGTCATCTTCGCCACGGACACCACGGGCGCGGGTCGCCGCTCGGGGTTCGACCTCGCCTACCTCAACCCGATTATCTTTTACCGCGCCGTCGAGCACGACCTCGGCAGCCCGGACAACGCGCTCCTCGGGGCGGGCGGCTCATGGGTCGCCACGCCCGGCGTGGAGGTCTACGGCCAGTTCATCATCGACGAACTCACCGTCAGCGAGTTCACCAACGATTGGTGGGGGAACAAGTGGGGCTACCTCCTCGGGCTCTACCTCGTGGACCCGGGCGTCGGCGAGACGCGGCTGCACAATTTCGATCTGCGGGTCGAATATGCCCGGCAGCGGCCTTTCCTCTACGGCCACCGCACCGAGGCTACGGCTTACGTCCACTACGGCGACTACCTCGGCCACCCGGCCGGGCCGAACTCGTCGGACCTCGCCGTGTTCGCTAATTACCGGCCCTGGCCGCGCCTGCTCACCGCGTTGAACCTGGCGTTCACGAAGCGCGGGCGCGACCCCGAGGGCGAGGTCTTCGGCGCAGACCCGACTCGCTCGTACATCCTGCGTGACCGCGACCGCGACCGCATGACCACGACGCTCCAGGGCGTGCGGCAAAACATCGTCCTCGCGGAAGCCCACGTCGGCTACGAACTGTTGCCTACGCTCTTCGTGGAGGGCGTGCTCCGCGCTGAGTCCGTAGACGACGCCGAGCGTGGGCTCGGCCGCTACGTGGCCCCTTTCGCCTCTCTCCGCTGGGGTCTCCCCTTCCAGAGCGTGCGGTATTAGGCAACCCGAGTTGTGTGGTGTGCTGTAGGAGCGGGGTGAGGCTGAGCGTGAGAACGAAGAGGACCACCCCCAACTCGAAAGGATTCCAATCAGAACCCATTCCCGGCAGAAGGTCGACGCCTAAGTCGCGGATTCCTAGCGGTGTGCGCTGGAGCGCGGGACGCCCTCGGCGGTGAGGAGGAGGCCCACCACATCGGGCGTCACGTCCACGATGAGGTCGGCCCCGTCGCGCCGGAGCTCATCCTCGGTGCCGAACCCGCAGAGCACACCGATCGTCTGCGCCCCGGCCGACTTCCCGGCGAGGATGTCGACTACGGTGTCGCCGATCATCACACACTCCTCCGGCGCGACGCCCATCCGCTCGGCCGCGTAGACGACCGGGTCCGGGTACGGCTTCATCCGCTCCGTCGTCTGCGCCGTGACGAGGGCGGTGAAGGGCTCGCGGATGCCGAAGTGCGCGAAGAACGCCTCCACGCGCTCGGCCCCGCCGGTCGAGATGGCACACATCGGGAAGTGCGCGGCGAGGGTCCGGATCATCGCGTCGATGCCGGGTACGACGAGGTGCTCCCCCGACGCGGTTTCTGTCCTCTTGAGCCGGCCGAGGTAGTTCCGCACCTGCGCCAGTTCGTCGTCGATGCCGAGCCGGTCGGCCAACCCGTAGAGGGTGTTCACCGGCGACTCGGCGTCCATCACGATCCGCCGCGCGAGCTGCCGCGCGGAGCGTCCGCTCAGGAGGGGCAGGCGGCCGAGGAACCCGGCGATACGGCCGACGAGCTGGTCGTCGGTGTCGGAGAGGGTGCCGTCCACGTCGAAACAGAGGGCGCGGACGCGCGCGGGGTCAAAGGGCATATCCGATTTTGGCTTGGGGATTTCTGACTGGGGGTTGGGAGGTTGCCGGCAATCGGAAATCCAAAATCTCAGGACGTCCGCACAGGGCAATGTTCATGTCATCCCGAGCGAAGCGCCATCGGGGCGTAGCCAAGGGATCTCTCCGGGGAGACCTGCGACAGATAGCTGAAGCCGTGCCCGCAAAGATGGGCTTCGCCGAGCCTCCGGGTTCTTCGGTTGCAGCCGGAGCCTGCCCTGAGCGCAGCCGAAGGGGCCTCCACTCAGGATGACAGTTTCCGTGCCTTTGCGCAAGTCCTGATCTAAAATCCGACCGGCGTCACGTCGCGTCGCCGGTCGAAGGCCCCGATGAGGCTGCCGTCGGGCTGAACGTGGATGGCCGAGACGGCGCCGGTGTTGCCGAAGGGGTCGAGCGTCCACCCGAGCGCTTCGAGGCTGTCGAGCGCGGCGGCGCGGAAGCCGCTGCCGGGCGCGCCGTCGGGGGCCGTCACGTCGGTCTCGTAGCTGAGCACGTCCGGCCGCCACTGGTGGTGGAACCGCGACGCCGCTACGGCCTCGGGCAGCGTGAGGCCGAAGTCGATGACGCCCGTGATCGTCTGGAAGACCGTCGTGATGATCCGCGTGCCGCCGGGCGAGCCAACGACGAGGAACAGCTCACCGTCGGGGTTCTCCACAATCGTCGGCGTCATCGACGAGAGCATCCGCTTGCCCGGCGCGACGGCGTTCGTCTCAGCCGTCACGCTGCCCCACAGGTTCGGCGCACCGGGCTTGGCGGTGAAGTCGTCCATCTCGTCGTTGAGGAAGAAACCCGCGCCGTCCACGGCCACCTTCGAGCCGAACCAGTCGTTGATGGTCGTGGTCAGGCTGACGGCGTTTCCCTCGGCATCAACGACGGAGAAATGCGTCGTCTCGGTCGATTCGGCGGGCACTGCGCCGGGCGGTACGCCTTCGGTGACGCGCTCGCTCGGGGTCGCGTGCTTCGGGTTGAAGCTCGCCATCCGGCTCCGCATGTACGCCTTCGAGAGCAGGCCGGCGACGGGCACCTCCACGAAGTCCGGATCGCCGAGCCACACGGCACGGTCGGCGTAGACACGGCGCTCGGCCTCGGCCATCCGGTGCATCGAGGCGGCGGTGTGGAAGCCGAGCGCGCCGAGGTCACCCGGCTCCATCGCGTTGAGGAGTTGGAGGAGCGCGATCCCGCCCGACGACGGCGGCGGCATCGAGATCAGGCGGTAGTCCCGGTACGTCCCGCGCACGGGCGCGCGCTCGACCGGCTCGTACGCTTCGAGGTCGGCGTGGGTGACGAGGCCGCCGCCGCGCTCCATCTCGGCCACGATGAG
This sequence comes from Rhodothermales bacterium, assembly GCA_038232935.1. Lineage (GTDB taxonomy): Bacteria > Bacteroidota > Rhodothermia > Rhodothermales > JANQRZ01 > JBBSMX01. The sequence goes on from JBBSMX010000002.1 coordinate 33,581, forward strand.
GTCGGCCGTGCGGCCCCGGTAGAACCCGTCGCGCCCCTCGTCGCCGATGCGACGGAGCACGTCGGCGAGGTCGCGTTGCACGAACGTCTCACCGGGGACGAAGTAGGACGAATCGGCTTTGATGAAATACTTCGTCGTACTCGGGAAGTCGAGGAAGTCGTTGCGGTAGCGGTTGAGGTGGCCGGCCTGCATCTCTGTCAGCCGGAAGCCATCGGCGGCCAGCCGGATCGCCGGATCGATCAGCTCGGCGAGCGGCATCGTGCCGTAGGTGTCGAGCGCGCGGAGGAGGCCGGCGACGGTGCCGGGCACGCCCGAGGCGAGGTGACCCGTCCGGCTCCGGCTGCGCACCGGCTCGCCATCCTCCCCGAGAAACATGTCGCGCGTGGCGGCGGCCGGCGCGACCTCGCGGAAGTCGAGCGTCGTCGCCGTGCCATCGGCGAAGCGGAGCACCATGAACCCGCCGCCGCCGACGTTACCGGCCTTCGGGAGCGTGACGGCAAGGGCGAATGCGGTCGCAACGGCCGCGTCTACGGCGTTGCCCCCACGTTGAAGCACCTCCATCCCGACCCGCGACGCCTCCGGGTGCCCCGACACCACCATCCCGTGCGCCGCCGTCACCCCGTCCGGCCGGGTCGTGTCCGCCACCATCACGGTGCGCGCGGCGGGCTCGGCCCGCTCCTCCGGCCCTACGCCGACGTGGGAGGCGAGCAGGAAGCATCCGGCCAGCAGGACAGGCAGGAGGAGGGCGAGCAGGCGCGAAGAGCGAGCGGTCACGGGCGGTTCGAGAGTGAGATTTCGGAAGGGCAGATGCGAAACTACCTGCACGGGCGCGCAGCGGCAACGGACTCTTTCACGATTCCACCGTTTCGCTGTCACGCAGGCTCGTCCAAAGCAGCACGTAAACGGCCGAGAGCCGCGTTGGTGTCCCACCTTCGATCTCACGGCAAGATCCTTGTTGAGACATCAGACGTGACGGTCGCACGGCGAATCCGGCGACGCCTCCCACCACCAACACCCTCCTGCGATGCCTGCTTACGGACGCTTTATTGCCACGATGTACTCCGGTGTCGGACTCGTTGGACTCACCCTCCTGTGGGTGTTCCAGACGGCCCCCTGACCGACTGCACCCTGTAGTATGCTGCCCCTGTGGCGCGGCCGACGTGGAGTTCGGTCGCGCCACTTTCGTTGTTGTCGAGTTCAGTACACGACAGAAGTCGTATGGACTGCGGACGACTTCTGTCGTGTACGGAGGTTGTCGAGAGCAGAGAGAGAAATCGAGCCGGAAGGGCGTGCGCGAATCGGTGCGGGGAGCTATCATTTGTCTCACGCTCCCGCCCCGCATACACCCGCCGCTCGCCGCATGGCCCTCGCCCCTCTCGACTGGCTCATCGTCGGCGGCTACCTCGCGTTCTCGCTCGGCCTCGCGTTCTACTTCTACCGCCGCGCCGGGCGCGACACGGGCGAGTTCTTCCTCGGGGGCCGCGACCTGCCGTGGTGGCTCGCCGGGACGAGCATGGTCGCCACGACGTTCGCCGCCGACACGCCGCTCGCGGTGACGGAGCTCGTGGCGAACGAGGGGATCGCGGGCAACTGGCTGTGGTGGTACGCCGCCATCGGGGCGATGGGAACGGTCTTCTTCTTCGCCCGGCTGTGGCGGCGCAGCGGCGTGCTGACGGACGTGGAGTTCGTAGAGCTGCGCTACGCCGGGCCGCCCGCCGCCGCCCTCCGCGGGATCAAAGCCGTCTATTTCGGCCTCTTCATGAACGGCGTCATCATCGGCTGGGTGACGCTCGCGATGGAGACGGTCGTCCGCGTGCTCTTCCCCGGCCTCGCCTTCTTCGGCCACGCGTCGGTCGGCGTCCTCGGGCTGGAGGTCGGCGCGCCGATGGCCGTCGTCGGAGTGCTGACGTTGCTGGTGGCGGCGTATTCGCTCGCCTCCGGGCTCTGGGGCATCGCCGTCACCGACATGTTCCAGTTCGCGATGGCGATGACGGGGTCGATTGCCCTCGCGTTCTTCGCGCTCGGCCTCCCGTCGGTCGGCGGGATCGGTGGCCTCATGGCGAAGCTGCCGGCCTCGACGTTCCGCTTCTTCCCCGAAGTCGGGACGGGCGCGAGCATGGCCGAGAGCGCGGGCGTGCTGACGCTCTCGGCGGCGGCGTTCGCAGCGTACGTCGGCGTGCAGTGGTGGGCGAGCTGGTATCCGGGGCAGGAGCCGGGCGGCGGCGGCTACGTCGCCCAGCGGATGCTGAGCACCCGCTGTGAACGCGATTCCCTGCTGGCGACGCTGTGGTTCGCCGTGGCGCACTACTGCCTGCGGCCGTGGCCGTGGATCGTCGTCGCCCTCTGCGCGCTCGTCCTCTACCCCGGCCTCGACGCGCCGCGTGAGGGCTACGTCCTCGTGATGCGCGAGACGCTGCCGCCCGGCCTGCTCGGCCTCCTCTTCGCCGCCTTCCTCGCCGCGTTCATGAGCACGATCTCGACGCAGCTCAACTGGGGCACGTCGTACCTCGTGAACGACCTCTACCGCCGCTTCGCCGTCCGCGACCGGAGCGAGCGGCACTACGTCGCGGCCTCGCGGTGGATCACGTTCGGCCTCGCCGTGTCCGGCTTCCTCGTGGCCCAAGGGCTCGACTCGATCAGCGGGGCGTGGGGCCTCGTGCTGAGCGCGTCGGCCGGGCTCGGGCTCGTCCTCATCCTGCGGTGGTACTGGTGGCGGGTGAACGCGTGGAGCGAGCTGGCCGCGACGCTCACGCCGCTCCTGCTCGTCGCGCTACAGCTCGCGGGCGTGCCAGTCCCCTTCCTCACCGCTGACTTCCCCGCCAACCTCTTCGGCATCACCGCCATCACGACGGCCGTCTGGCTCGCTATCACCTTCCTCACCCGCCCCACCGACCCGGCGCGGCTCGACGCATTCTACCAGCGCGTACGGCCGGGCGGTCCCGGCTGGCGACCCGTTGCCGCGCGGAACACGGACGTGACGCCGGACGCGGGGCTGGGGCGGCTCGGCGCGTATTGGTTCGTAGGGAGCGCCGTGGTCTATCTGACGTTGTTCGGGACGGGCCACGTCATCCTCGGTCGGCACGGGACGGGCCTCGCCTTCCTGCTCGCCGCCGCGTTCGCCCTCGGCTGGCTGCTGCGCGACCTCGCCCGACAGGACGAGGGCGTGCTCCGCTGAACGCGTGTGAACTCACTTCGACGAGCGGGACTTCAAGCTCCGAGCGTAAACCGTAACCCCTCAGTCCGGTCTGATCCGTCTCAGCCCGGTTTATTCAGGTCGACCGACCTCAGACGCTGTCTTCTGACTTCGCCCCGCTCAACAGCGCCCAGATTGCCATCGCGTGCCCGTGGCCCAACTCGAAGTCGTCTTTGAGCCACTGCACCACGCGGCCAGCTTTGACGCCCTCTTTCACCTTCCCGCCTTCGGTGAACCCCTTCTGCTCGGCAAGAGCTCGGAAGTCGGCAGGGCTTATTCCTGTTTTGGCTTGGATGTTTGTGAGGTACGTCTGGAAGGACATGGCGTGTTCTCAATTAGTAGGCAGGAGGCACAAGAGTCCGGTCGTCACCGGGCCGTGCCGAAAGGATGGCGAAAAGGAATGAGCGCGCGCAGTTGAGCGCGAACAGCGTGTCCCTAAACACGGCACTCCCCAGCAGTGTTATTCGGCGTTCCAACTCCCTGCCGTTCAAAGGGTCGGCCGTCGGAAGTACCTGCGCTACCGAACCCGGGTCACCGCTCGCGCCACCTCGAACGTCTCCCCGACGACGCGGATGAAGTAGACGCCGGCAGCGAGGGTTCGTCCGTCCAGCCGCAGTTGCAGCGCTCCGCCCGGGGCCGCCGCCACGCGGCCCTCGTAGAGCACCGCGACCCGCTCGCCCAGCGTGTTGTACACGGATACCCGCACGTCCTGCGCTTCCTCCACGATCACCTCCACCGTCGCGGCATCGGTGAAGGGGTTGGGATAGGCGGCAAGCGCGAAGGCCCCGGCGAGTACGGAGACGGGCAGCGTCCGGCTCACGACTTCGGTGCCGTCGGCGCGCCGGAGGCGGAGGCGGAACGCGTAGATCCCCTGCGGCAGCGCCCCGAGATGCACCGTGTAAGCCGCTGAGGTTTCGGGGTCGAGCGGAGCGATCTCCACGTCCACCGGCGCGAAGACCCCGTCCGCCCCTTCGCGCTCCAGCACGGCAGCGACGAACTCGCTGCCGATGCCGAGCCGGAACGTCAGCACCACGTCGCCCTCGACCACCCGAGCGGTGAACGCGGTGAGCCCCCCTTCCAAGAGCGCCAGGCAGTCCGCACCGAGGGGCCAGCCGATGTCCTGAAAGATGGCGCACGTGAACGGGCCGGGGCTGAAGATGGACTCGGCGCGCGCCAGCAGCGGCGTCATCAGCGAGTTGATGTCACCCGGCGGCGACACGGCCTCGTCGAGGTGGGAGAAGCTGGAGCCCGGCTCGAAGTCGGACGGGGCATAGAGGTCGATCGGGAAGGTCGTGTTGGAAGCGGAAGCGGACGGCCCGTCGAAAAAAACGTCGTCGCTTCGCAGCACGTTGCCCAACTCGAACGACGGGTTCGGATAGACGCCGGTATCAAGCAGCGAGACGCCCTGCTCGTCCTCGGCGAAGCGGTCGAAGATGAACGGGCGCACCGCGTCCGCACCGAACCCCCAGCAACCCTGTCTCACCGTGACCGGCCCCAACGCCTCTGCACAGCCTTCTCCTTCCTCCGTTACCACTTCGAACGAACCAAAGAACCCGAGCCCGTGCCCGAGCTCGTGAAGGACGACGGTCGCGAAATCGTACTGGCCCTGCGGCGTGTTCCCGTCCGTGCCGAAGTACCAGTCGATCACCCCGTCACTGTTGGTGTCGAGTGCGCTGTTGAATGTGGCGGTGATGTCCACGCCCGGGCAGATGTCGGAGCCGGGCGGATTCAGGTTCGTGCCGAGAATCGCCTCGGCGAGGGCGACGGGGTACCACGTGTTGCGGACGGGGAACTCGGGACGCACCTCCACGCACGCCGGGGAGGTCGCAGCGAGGGTCAGACGGTCGAGCGCCGAATAGTCCGCCCGCACGTGGATCGGGACGGCCGACTCGATGTGCGTCGCCCAGATGCTCGCGGCGAAAGCGAACGCCGTCTCGGCTTCGGGCGGGAAGCCGTTGAGATCGAGCTCGAACTGCGCCGTCGCCACGCTACGAGCAGCCCCGACGTGCGGCGGCGACACGGACGTGAAGGCGTCGTAGTCCGCTGCGAAGAGCGTGTCGGCCAGGGGCACGGCCTGCTGCGCCCGGGCGGCAGCGCCGCAGGCGAGGGCAAACGAGATCAACAGGGCGAGGCGAGACATGAGAAGTAAGAGACGTGACGTGTCAGAGCAGGTCGGGGGCAGACGGCGCGGGACCGGCCCTACCCCGCCCTCGTCAGAGTTGGCCGAGGGCGGCTTTCGCACGCTGTTCGAGCGCTTTGTTGTACTCGAACGGCTGGTCGTAGGCGAGGGCACGCTCGTACGCAGTCCGGGCAGCGGCCTTATCTCCCTGCGCCTCGTACACCTCGCCGATGTAGTACTGCGCCCACGGCCCCCACTTCGCGAGGGGGTCTCCGGGGCGGCTCACGGCGAACTGGTAGTGGCGGAGCGCTTCGCTCCACTCTTCGAGCGCGTGGTACGCCCGCCCGCTGCGGTAGGAGGCCTCGGCGCGGGCGAGCGGCGGGGCCTGCTGATCGCCCAGCACAGGCTGGAGCGTCTTGATCGCCTCCCGGTAGCGCCCGCCGTCGAAGGCGTTGCGGCCGAGCAGGAGGGTGCGCTCCTGCGCCGAGAGCGGGGCTTCCTGCCGCTCCTTCGCCTCACGCAGCGCAGCGGCATCGCTGTCGTAGTCCTTCCGCGTGCGCACGCGTTCGTACTCCCGAATGGCTCCCGCCCGGTCCCCCGCCATCTCTAGTGCGAGCCCGGCGTGCAGGTGCGCCTGTGCCAGCAGCGCCTCGCCCCGGAACGTGCTCAGGTAACGCTGGAAGGAGCGCGCGGCTTCGGCGAACTTGTTCTGCCGGAAGAGCGCCTCCCCGAGGTAGTAGTCCACGTACGGCATCGAAAACGTGCCGGGTGCCCGGAGCAGCCGCTCAGTGTGGCGCAGCTCCCGTTCCGCCTCCGCCGCGCGCCGCAGCCCGAGTAGCGCGAAGCCGTGGATGTAGCTCACGAGGGGGCTCTCCGGGTTCCGCCGCTGCAACGCTACCACATACTCGATCCCCTCCTCCTTCGCCTCGTTCACCATGATGTCCGTGAGCGCGAAGACCATGGACGCCTCGTCCCGGTAATACACGCTCCGCCGCGCCGACGTCTCCATCTCGACCAACCCCTGCGGCACGGTCCCGCTGAACCCCATCAGCTTCAGCACCCACCGGAACGACTTCGGCACGAGGCCGACGGCGGCGTGGCACAGCCCCATCCCCCACGTCGATTCGAAGAAGTCAGGGTGCTCTTCCACGTTCTTCTCGAAGTGGTTGTACGCCCGACGCAGCGCGAAGGCGGCCTTCGTGTACTCCGTTTTCTTTGCATGGATAACGGCGCGGTGCAGCTCGGTCTCGGCGCGGAAGTGCGTGCGCCACGGCGACTCCGGCATCGCGTCGATTTCTTCGAGTAGCCGGTCGCTCCGCTCGAAGAATTGATCGTAGAGGTCGTCCTGCTCCAGAATCATCGCCCGCCACAGCGCGATCTTCGAGAGGTGCAAGAGCGCGGCCGGGCGGCCCGACGGCTGCGCAGCGAGGCGCTCGAATGACGCCTCGGCCGCGTCGAGCCGGAACGCGATCATCTCCGCCCGCCCCCGTTCGAGGAGCGCGACCGCCTCGGGCTCGCGGACGAGCATCGGCCCCGGATCGGTCGAAGCCAACACGGCCGGCGCGGCGAGCCAGAGAACGAGGAGAAACGGGAAGCGATATCGCATCGGGAGGGGGATGGTCCTATGTCTGTACTATCCGTTCACATCAAAAAGAGGTCCATCATCTCGACCGGAGCGAGCAGAGCGCAGAAGCCCCGTAGGGCTCATGCGGGGCTTCGCGCGGGATGACGAGATTAGGTCTGTAGTGTGCGGGAGTCTGTCCTACGCGGGGATCGGTTTTCGGTATCGGCCAGCCGCTCGCTGGCCTCGATGAGCGCTCCGCCCCCTCACGCTTCGGCCGTCACGCGAACGTGATCGGCGGCGGGATCGAGGTTCGGCAGGCCGAGCTGGCCTTCGGAAGCAGCGATCACCGTCGCCACCGTCGCATCGCCGGTGACGTTCGTCACGGTGCGGAGCATGTCGAGGATCCGGTCCACGCCGAGGATGAGCGCGATGCCCGCCACCGGGACGTTGATGGACTGCAGGATGATGACGAGCATGATGATGCCTGCGCCCGGCACCGCCGCCGTCCCGATGGAGGCGAGGACGGCCGTAAAGACGATGGTGAGCTGGGCCGCGAGGCCGAGGTCGAGCCCGATGGCCTGGGCGATGAACACGGCGGCGACGGCCTGGTAGAGCGCCGTCCCGTCCATGTTGATCGTCGCCCCGAGCGGGAGCACGAACGACGACACCTCCTCGCTCACGCCGAGCTTCTCCTCGCACCGCTCCATCGTCACCGGCAGCGTCGCCCCGCTCGACGACGTAGAGAACGCGACGAGCTGGGCGGGGCCGATTCCGCTGTAAAACGTCTTGAGCGACATCGGCGTGAACGATTTCAGGAGGACGGTGTACGTCACGAGCATGTGGATCGCGAGGCCGAGCACGACGGCGAGGCAGTAGTACCCGAGCGCGCCGACGAGTTCGACGATCCGGTTGACATCGTCCCCGGCGACCTGCGTGATCGTCCCTGCGAGCAGGGCGAAGACGCCGATGGGGGCCATCAGCATAATCACGTCCACGAGCCGGATAATGAGGTCGTTCAACCCGTCAATCACGTCGAGCACCGGCTTCGCCTTCTCGCGGGGAATCTGGATCAGCCCGATCCCGAGGAAGAGGGCAACGAACACCACTTGCAGCATATTCCCGTTGTCAGAGATCGACGCGAACAGGTTGCCCGGCACGATGTCCACAAGGAACTGGAGCGGGCCGCGCGACTGCACCGCCATCGCCGCGGCCTCCCGCGACGCCGCATCGCTGGCATAGGACGCGCCGAGTTCGGCCTGAAGCGAGGCCGGGATCGCACTGCCGGGCTGGAGCAGGTTCACGATCACGAGCCCGATGGTGACCGCTACTGCTGTCGTCGCGAGGTAAATCAGGATCGTCTTGCCGCCGATGCGCGAGAGCTTCCGCAGGTCGCTGAGCGAGGCGACGCCGAGGATGAGCGACACCAGCACGAGCGGCACGGCGATGAGCTTGAGCGCGTTCAGAAAGATCGTCCCGAACGGCGCGATCCAGTTGGCCGTGAACGTGCCCCACCCGTTCGCAGCGGCAACCACGCCGTAGATCAGCCCGAGGACGAGGCCGAGGATGATCTGCCAGTGGAGCTTCTTGTACCAGGGCATGCGCGCTCAGGGTAGGTGGACGACGGAGAGAAAGTACGCACGGCAGGGGGCGAGCGTAGGGGCAAGGCGTGCCTTGCCCGTGGTAGAGCCAGCGACGACGTTCGGACACGGCGTGCCGTTTCCCTACGTCACAGCAGCGCCACGACGGCGGTGGGCACCGCGGCACCGGTGAGGGTACAGGCGAGGTTCACGCGGTCGTTCGTGATCCAGCGCCAGCCGCGCACGAGAGCGTGGGCGTGCTCTCCGGAACGAGACCGCTCAGTCAGCCGCCCGCTCTGCGTATCGCGGTAGAGCGCCTGCGCCGTCGCCCCGAGCAGGCTGTCGACGAGCGCCGCTGCCATTCCGCCGCCGATGACGAGACCGGCCGCAGCCACCACTCCGAGCGCCTCGACCTGCGCCCCGACGAAGGGCAGCAGGCTGAGAAAGACGGCGGTGGCTCCGGCGAGAGCGCCGAGCGTACCCGCGACGGAGACGCCGCCCGACGTGCCGGGCGGGACGCGTCGCCCGCTCCAGATCAGCCGCGTCGGCCCCTTCACGAGCGTGCCGATCTCGGTCCCCCATGTGTCGGCGGCGGCGGCGGCGAAGGCTCCGGCGTAGCCCCAGTACAGCGCGTCGGCGGGGACGAACACGTACGCGACGAGCAGCATCCACGCCACCCCGCCGTTGGCATAGACCTGCCCCGCGTCGCGCCGGCTGCCTTTCTCCGCGACCGCCTCCGACTCCGCTTTGCGCCGTCGCCCGAGCTTGGAGAGCAGGCTGGAAAGCACGAAGAACGTAGCACCCGGCACCGCCCACGCCGGGCCGAGCGCGACGACAGAGAACGCGAGGCCCGCAGCAGCGAGCGCCCCGGACAGGTCGAGAAATCGAAGAGCGAGGGCCGCCGCGCTGAATGCGGCAGCTACCGCGACGGCGGCGACCAACTCCCCCACCGCCTCGGGCGCGGCATGCAGCATCACGAGGGGCACGACGACGGCGACTACGATGAAGAAATTATCCCATCCCCCGCTTGCCAGCGCCTCCGCTCCCGTCGCTACTATCGCCACGACAAAGGCGGCGGCGATGCCGGCCGGGGTCAGCCCGTGCCCGCCGAGCACGGCGAGGGCTCCCGCCGTGAGGGCAAAGGCCGAGAGAAAGAACGCCAGCGAGCCCGCCACCGACTTCTCATTCGCCCCCATGCGGAACCGCCTCGGCCGCGCCGACGACGTCCCCACAGCCGATGCCAGCGGGTCGGAGACGGCGAGGACGAGGAAGGCCGTCTGGAGGATGTAGACCCGATCCGGATCGAGCGTCCAGCAGGTGAGGAGCGCGAACAGCAGCGCGAGTGGGTAGGTGACGGTCCCCCAACTTCGCCGCTCGATGGCGTGCATGCCCGGGAAGACGCGACGTGGCACCGCCCACAGGTTCACGACGACGAAGAGTCCGGCCAGCACGTACACCCCATCCGGCCGTGCGAACAAAAACGGGCAGCACGCCACGAGTACGCCGGTCAGCGCGTGGACGAACCGTCGCGACGCCTCGGGCCGCCAGCCTGCTTTCGCCCGAAGCACTTCTCCCATCCCGACCACGGTCAGCAACCCTAACCCGAAGAGGACGAATGCAGCGAAGTCGGTCATAGAGCTCTAAAATGTAGCGGCGTAAAACGTAAGGGTGCCGGCAGCGAAAGCATCGCCACCGGCACCCTCATGCGTCAAACTCTACGCATTAACCCTACCGCAGCACGTTCAGCAGGAGGGAGAAGCGGAGCGTGTTCGCCAGCGGCGACTCGTCCTCCAGCGGGTAGATGTACGAGAAGTCGACGCCGATGAGGTTGTACCGGATGCCCGCGCCGAAGGTGAGGAATTTCCGGTTGCCGTTGAACGGGTCCTCATAGAAGAAGCCCGTGCGGAAGGCGAAGAGGTCGTTGTACCAGTACTCCAGCCCCGTCCCGACCGTGATCTGCCGGAGCACCCCGACATCCTCGAACCGCTCGCACTCACTCCCCGAGCCCGGCTCTTTGCAGACGCGGATGCTCTTCCACGACGAGAAGATGGCCGTAGCGAACGACTTCGCGCCCGTGCTGTCGAAGTCCACGAGCGTCTTGTTGAAGTCCACGGCGAGGTTCAGCTTATTGAACTCGTCAAGCTGGGCGCTGAAGGCCCCGCCGAAGCGGAGGTTCGTCGGGATCGGGTCGTTGCGCCCGCCGCTGCCCACGGTGTAGCCGATGGCCGGCCCCATGTTGGCGAGGTTGAAGCCGAGCTTCGTCGTGACCGGGACGCTGCCGAGCTCGAACGGCTTGAAATTGTAGAGCGCCGCGAGGTCCACACCGACCGAGACCCCCGCCTTCGTCGTCGTTCCGCCTACTTCCTGCCCGCTCGACAGGTTCGAGTAGATCAGCCGCAGCCCGGTCCCGAGCGCGAGCCGCTCGGTGACCTGCCGGCCGTAGGACGCGCCGGCGGCGAGCTCGTACGAGCGGAAGTTGCCGAGCAGGACGTTGTTTCCGTCGCGGTACTCCTGCTCGCCGAGGTTGAGGAACGTGATGTGCCCGCCAAACGTGCCGATCCCCTCGAGGTGGTACTTCCCGACGAGGTATTCGTAGAAGAGGTCCGACGTGATGGCCGGGAGCCACTGCGCGTGCGTGAGCGAGACCTCGGCCCCCTGCTGCCCGGCGAGCCCGGCGGGGTTCCAGAAGATGGCGCTCGCGTTGTCGGCGAGGGCAACCCCGGCGTTGCCCATCCCGGAAGCCCGGCTGTCGGGCTCGATCTGGAGGAACGGGACGGCCGTCGTGTAGACGATCTGCTGAGCCAGAGCGCTCCCCGCCCCGAGAACGAGGGCCAGCAGGAAAGCGAAGAGAACGCGGCAAGCCGCGCCGGCAAAAGATGCAGTAGGCATAGGAAACGGATTAGCGATGGAATGAGACGGCAGGTCCCCCGGAGGCATAGAGCATACGGCTGAGCGTCGGCTTATCGTATGACGGCGAGGCGCTCGATGTGCTCGGACACCTGCTTCTCGCCATCCGGTCGCTCCACCTCTACGCGCACGTTGTAGAGGTAAATGCCGGTGGCGAGAGTGTCGAAGTCTTCGTCGCGGCCGTCCCACGGGATCTGGACGAGCGAGCCGGTGAAGACGCCGGCGGCGAGCGTCTGGTCGGCGTCGAGCGTGCGGACGGGCCGGCCGGAGAGGGTGTAGATGCGGAGCTGGACGCGGGCGACGGTGCCCGGCGGCTGGTTGTGCTCGAACACGAAGCGCGTCGGCCCGCTCGTCGGGTTGGGGTAGTTGTAGACGTTACGGAGGACGAGCTCCCCGTCCGGCTCCACGAAGTAGTCGAGGGTGGCCGTGGCCGAGTTGTTCGCCACGTCCCACGCGCGGAGCGTGAGGGTGTGCGGCCCCGGCGTCTGCTCCGGCATCTCGAACTCGACCGTGCCGCGCCGGAAGGAGTCGAGGTCGCCCCGGTAGAAGCGGCCGAGGTCGATGGCCTGCTGCTCGGCCCCGTCTACGGTCAGGAGCAGCTCGTGGCCGACGCCCGCCCCGACGGTGTTGATCCCGTTCTGATCGAAGAGCTTGGCGACGAGCACGGGCGTGGTGCCGACGAGGCCGCCGGGCACGAACGTCGTGTCGTTCATAAACAGGTCGACGCGCGGCCCCTCACTGTCTTGGATCGGGTTGGCGGAGGTCCCGCCGATGAGGAAGCGCTCGGTGAAGCCGAAGCCGTCCTGGCTGTCGGTGTCGGAGACGTAGACCGACACCCGCCCCGGCTCGTTCGAGTACGAGATGTCACGGGGGACGATGAAGCGCGTCGTCCACGCGCCGTCGCGGACCGTCGCACGGCCCCGGTAGATGAGGTCGCTGCGGACGTTGTACTGGCCGTCCGTGTGCCGGATCGCTTCTTCGGGAAGCAGCACGGTCCGCTTCGCGTCGTACACAGCTACCTCGACTTCGCCGTTGTAGCCGGTATCGCGCAGGCCGTCGAAGCCGAGCACCTCGCCGGAGATCTCCGCCTCCTCCAGCGCCCGTAGCTCGGGCACCGAGGTCCTGACCTGCGTGCTGCCCTCCGTGTTCGCCTGCCCGAGGACCGCGACCGGTGCCACGGACAGCGCGGGGCCGCTCGTGCTCAACGCATCGACGGGACGGTTGCCCTCCCCGTCGCCCGGCTCGACTGGCTGCCCGTTGATGGACGTGACGGCGACCGGGCGCTCCGGAAGCTGGATGCGCATGCCGGGGTCGCCGAGGAAACTGAACTTGCGGTTATTGTTCTGCAGCCCTTCGGCCGTGTTCTTCGTCAGGCGGTAACTGTCGCCGAGGCGAAGGGGTCGCCCGTCCTCACCCCGAGCGAGGAGGGCCTTACTCAACTGAACATTGAGGCCGAGGTTGACGGACGTGGGAATGGAGCTGGTGTAGACGAGTCGGGTTGTGGTGAAGACGCCCGCGGCCCCGCCACCGGCGTTGAGGAGAAACAGCTCGGCCCCGCTCTGCTCGTCGACCAAATCGTAGCGCCCGAACGAGCACGTCGCCGTAATCACGATCGGCAGGCGCTCGGTATTGTCGAGGAGCATGATGTCCTCTTTAACGAGCAGCTTCTCGTCGGCGAGGGCGCTGGCGCCGCCGTGCCCGCTGTAGTTCCACACGAGCGTGCCCTCGTTGAAAGCCCGGATGATGTCTTGGTGGGCCTCGGGGTAGCGCGCGCCGAGCGCCGTCTGCACGCGGGGGTACGTCATCGAGTAAATCTTCTGGACGTTCATCCCCGGGAAGTTGGCCTGCACCGTGTCTGCGACGAGGTCCGCGTTCTGCACGTGGAGATCGGTGTCGAAGGCGTTCGGAAACTGGTCGTCGGCGACGAAGGTGTAGCGGGTGCGCCACTCGCCCCGCGTCGTCGGGCTCTCGTAGCGCTCGATCTTGCGGACCATGTCGAGGGCCTCGCCCGGCGAGCGCACCGGCAGCCGCCCCACGCCGATGTCTACTCGGTCAGCAGTTATACCATCATCGAAATAATTCCAGATGCCCTCGTCGTCGTCGAGCAGGGCGAAGTAGTCGTCGCTCGTGTACGAGCGGATGCGATCGAACGAGTTCTCGGTCTCGAAGACAGGGACCCAGTTGTTCTGGTCGCCGCCGGGCCGGATGCCGCGGAAATCGTAGTGGCCGTCGCCGAAGAGGAGGGCGTAGCGGAGCACGGGGTCGGTGTCCGGCCCGCGGTCGTAGAGGAAGCGGAGGTAATCGCGGACGGCCCGCATATCCACGAGCCCACCGGAGAACTCGTTGTATACCTGCTCGACGTTGACGACGAGCGGCTGGAGCCCGTCCCGCGCGCGGTAGGCCGCCAGCTCGTCGGCCGCCTCGCGGAACGCGGCGGCGACCACGATCACATAATCCGGGAAGCCGCCGACGGCGTGGAGGTTCTGGTTGGGGACGGCCTCGCCCGCTCCGGGCGCACGAATCGCCGCACTGCCCGTTGTAAACGCCACGAGCTCACGCGGTCGAGCAGGATCGACTGCCTCGATCTGCACGCGATACGTCCCGTCGATGGCACGGACGCCGAGCCGCTGGATCGCCTGCGGCTCGGTCACGTCCCACACCTGCGGCTCGGTGCTGAAGCCGGAGAGCACGAACTCGAAGGGTCCGGCCTCTCCGCCCGGCGTCGCGAACCGGAGGTAGCCGCTCTCAGCGCGGAGGTCCTGGGGGTAGAAGGCCTCGACGTAGTCAATCCAGCCTTGCGCGTTGCTCCCACCGCCTGAGAGCGTCATCTCAAGCTGGAGCGCCGAGGCCGCCGCAATACTCTGCTCGAACACCTCAACATCATCGCCCGCGAGGTTGCTCGCACGGGGCCGTAGCGTCGCGAGCGTCTGCCCGCCGCTGCGGAACGCAAGGTTGACCGTGGTGTTCGTTCGCGTTGCCGCGCGGGCACGGTAGCGGACGGTCCCCGCTGCGAGCCCCGCCGGAAGCGTGTCGAGGACGACGAGCGTGGGGCGAGACGGTACCACTTCGGGTCCCATCCAATCCAGCCCGGAGCCGCCGCCGTCGCGGTCGATCATCCCGTCCGGAACGTCCTGTTCCCGGAAGGTCCGCCCCGTGACCTGCGTCCGTACCGACGCGCCCGGCAGCTCGGCGAAGCCGGGATTGCCGACCCGCTGACCGGTCGGCCCATCGACCCGGATGAAGTAGTAGTTCCGCGTCGAGAACACGTTGAGGTAGTGGTGCCAACCAGGTTCGCCAGCGGCGGCTTCCGGATCCCAGCGCCAGCCGTTCTGAGACGACCCGTAGAAATACACGGCATCGCCCTCGTTGAACGCGCCGTCGCCGCCACCCACTACGAACGAAGCATTCTCGGCGAGGTCCGCAATGCGAGGGGCGCTGTTGAGCGCCGGCAGCGGAGCGCCGCCGTTCCCGAACACCGTCACCCGGTCCGGGTCGATGGCGTTCGGCGAGAGCCCGAGGTTGGTGATAAAAGCCCGGTCGATCCGGTACATGCCGTCCTTCGTGACGGGCACCTTGAACCACGTCCCCGAGGCTAGCACACTCTGTTCTACGGCGAGGTGCGGGTTGTCCGCCCCCCCGGCACGGCTGGCCGCAGCCCCCGCCGTGCGCGCGACCTGCCCCCCTGCGAAGTGCACCGAGGCCACGACCCGTCGGTATCGGCGCAGCGTCTGCCGCTCGGGATCGTACTGAAGCATCCGGGCCACGAACGTCCCGACCGGGCGCCGCCGCTCCATCCCGACAGCTACGACATCGGCCGCGGGGCCTCCGAACGGGAGTTCCTCCAGCTCGGTGCCTCGTGGGGCCACGTACGGCACCTCATCGTAGTCCGCCGACAGCACCTCGACGATGGGCGGCGCGAGCGTGGGCAGCAGCAGCGGCTCGGACAGGACCCCACTACCGCGGACGGCGCGGAGCGCGAGACTGTACAGATCCTCCCCCGACCTCACCGCTTCAGCCAGCGGGGTGGACCACGTCGCTGTAGCCTCGAAGACGACGCCGTTCTCGGTGCGTTCGATCACCCGCAGGGTCGGAGAGGTCGTGACCGACCGGGGTACCTCCTGGGCCTGTGCAGGTGCGAGGCCCCCGAGCCAGAAGGCACAGAGCGTAGCGATCCAGAAGCGGAGCGTCATCGGGCGTTGCCTATCGAAAGAGGAATACAAGGTGCGTGGTCCTAACGCCAGCGGCGAGGAGGAGGTTCGTAAGCCTGTAGCAATCGGCATCGCCGAACTGCTGGGGGTAGCACCTGTATTCTATAGGCAACGTTGCGTTGAGGGGAGCTCGCCGACGCGCGCGGGCGCTTTTTCGTGCGAGCTTGCGAATATAGTCCCATTCCGAACCGCAGACAAGGGCATCCCGCCGTCTCCACTGCCTCTCCGAAGTGGTTCTGGCCGTCGAATGAGCACAAGTTGAATACGCGCGGGGCCGCGCTCATTCAAGCGCGGCCCCGCGGATTACGAATTCGGGTGAAAGCGGGTAGTCGTTCCGGCTACCCGTTGATATTGCGGTGGATTGCCTGCCGGGTCAGCCCGATACGCTCGCCGAGTTGCGACCGGTTGTCGATGCCGGGGATGCCCACGAAGCCGTTGACGAGGCTGGTGAGGTACTCCTGCCGCAGCTTCGTAATCGGCACCGGCCCCAGAATCTTAGCGATGTCGAGCCCTTCCAGCTCGGTCTGGCAGGCGTGCATGTCGCGCTCGAGCACCTCACGGATCGAGTTCCACACGGGCACTTTCGAGAAGACCATGCGGGCTTGCTCGTAGTACTCGAGAGCGAGGCCGTAAAACTGGAACTCGCGGTGGTACACCCCTGCGAGGGCGTGCAGGACGAGCCCTTGCTCGCCGACGAGCTTATTGCGGCACGCCAGTTCGTAGGCCTTCTGCAGATCCTCTTCCCCCTCGGCGCGACGCGCCGAGCGGATCAGGACCACGCCTTTACCGAGGAGCGCTTTCGGGATGTACTCAACGTATCCGTTCCTCCGGCTCAGGTTGTACACCCGGTTATACGCCTCGATGGCTTCCTCCGTGTCGTTCGCCCCAGCGGAGGCGTCGGCCCGCTGTAGCAGCGCCGCGATCTCCCACGACCGGACGCCAAGGCGACGCGCTTCCTCCCTCACCCGGTCGAAGTACTGCTCCGCCGCGACGTCGGAGTGGAGCCGGTGCTGCATGAGCCACCCGAGCCGGTAGTCCAACACGACGGTCTGGTACGCGTCGTGCGGCTCGATGAAGGCAAGTTCCGTCTTGACGCGCTCGATGGGCGCATCACGCAGGCACCGCACCGCCTGAAGTTGGACGTGCGTCCGTCCGACGGCGTCGAGGTTGCCCTCCTTGAGCAGTTCGTTAAACTCGAGGAACGCATCGTACACCCGCGCTTCCTCGACCGAGCGGAGGGCGTGCTTCCATCGGTCCTGGTGGGCTTCCGAGAGGCAGAGAGCGAGATGCTCTCCGGCCAGCTCGATGTGCTCGCGCTCGTGCGCCGGGACCATGGGGATTGAGGGCATAACAGTAGGCTCGCTTGGGTATGGTCAACAAGCAGCCTCAGACGTGCGGCGGGTGCGCGTTTTTTTGTGTCGCGCCACGTAGGAGGGTGTAGTCTGACTATCGGACTCGTCCCCCAGCCTCTTAAGTCACGCGATGGAAATTCTCTGCGACGCGTGGCTCCCCTACAGCCGCCCCTATACCCCATCTCCCGTAAGGCCGTCGCGACGGGCAATTTCGCTCAGCGCACTAAGCTGGCTTACCATATTCGCCAACCGCTGGCTCGCTTCTTCGATGTCCTCGATCGGTTTGACGATGTCCGGGTCGAGGTCCAGCGCCTGCGAGAGCTCCAGTAGGAATTGGGCGTTCCCGGATATGATGGCGAGCGGGTTATTGATGTCGTGCGTGACGCGGTTGAGCGCCACCTGAATATCTGCGTTCTGGCCATCGTCGCCGGCAGAAGAGCCGTTCGGATCAGGCCTGGTCGAACGATCGTTCAGGTGCGGAATCAATTCAGCCATCAGGCAGGAGTCGGAAGATGTGAGCGAGAACAGTGCCACGTGCCGGGATGCTGTGGTGTGTGGCGACGCTCATATGGTGTGGTGGGGGGATGAATGTAAGCGGTTGCAGACTGTTTGCAAAATTTCGATGGCCGCGAGCTAATGACATCGACTTAGACAGATATGCTCTCTGTAGAAGAATGCCATTGGACCTGTGCTCATACTGGACGTCGAAACGCGTAGGGCCTGATGTCCCCGAGTTCGCAGCGGTTCAGCGTACGCAAGCAATCTCGTTACCGAACTACCCTCTCCTCCCTTCGGACAGGAAGATTCGAACGATCCGATTCGATCAGCGTGTCCAGGGCGGTTACGGGCCGCATTACTTAAAGGCGTCGTCAAAGGCTATGCCAGCCCGTTAAGTTTCGGTCGCGTGGTGTGTAGCTCACACCTACACGCTTAGATGTGAATACTACGCATTCCGTAATGCAGGGGCCTCGTCGACGGCTCGGAAGCCTCGTTCTCCCTGCTCGATGTGCGCCGTGGCCGTCTCCGTGTCGTGCTCGAAAAAGATCGTCCAGCCCTCACGCACCGCCCGCTCCAGAATGGGCTCTTTCTCTGCGAGGGTATCGAGCGGAGCCACGTCGTAGGCCATGATCCACAAGAGCGGGACGTGCGCGGCGGTGGGTAGCAGATCGGCCGCATACAGGAGGGTGTGCTCATCGTCGCTGATCTTGAGCAGCTGCTGTCCCCGCGTGTGCCCGTTCACGACGAGCGCTTCCACCCCGGGGAGCATGGGGCCCGGCCCCTCCACGAGCCGGAGCTGGCCCGAGGCCTCCAATGGGTCCAAGTTTTCGCGGAGGAATGACGCCCCTTCCCGCGGGCTCGTGTGCGCCCAGTCCCAGTGGGCACGCTGGACGTGGAACGTCGCATTCGGAAACGCGACGCGCAGCGTGCCGTCCGCACCTCGGACCGTCGAGCCGCCGCAGTGGTCGAAGTGAAGATGGGTGAGGATGACGTCCGTGACCTCGTCCGCGCCGAAGCCGGCTGCTCGGAGCGAGCGGTGCAACTCCGCCGACTCCACATCGACGGCGTAGATGTCCGCGAACTTCGCGTCGACTTTGTCTCCCAGCCCGTTGTCGATGAGCACGAGCCGGCTATCGCCTTCGAGCAGCAGGCACCGCATGGCGAGGGGGATACGGTTGCGCCCGTCGGACGCGATGCGGCGTTCCCACAACGGCTTGGGGATAATCCCGAACATCGCTCCACCGTCGAGGCTGAGTCGGCCGGCGTGAATCTCGTGCAGCGTATAGGGGCCGATCTTCATGGGCGGATGGGCGGATGGGCGGATGGGCGGATGATGGGAAAGATAGTCGTCGCCGACTTGCAGCACCGAGCGCAGAGGTCTCGGTAACTTTTTCGGTATTGCTTGCCCCCACACCCTACTCCTCGCCCTCTCCGTTGAAGTGCCCATTCGACTGCACCTTGCGACGGCGCTCGCGGGCTTCGCGGACTTCGGGGATGAGCTGTTCCAGATAGGCCGCGAGGTACCGCAGGCGCTCCTCCTCCGTCGATAGCTCCAGCACCTCCTGTTTGCGGACGAGGTCGAGCCCCGCGTTCTGCGCCACCACGAACGAGATCCGCTTCGGCCCCTCGTAGATCGCCGGCCGGAGGGTTTCGCCGGCCAACTCCAGCAGCTTCATGTGGAGGGTGATGACGCGCTCGCGCGCGGTCCGGTCCACGATGCCTTCCATCGGCTCATAGGACGCCACCTGCGCTGTCAGGTAGAGCCGTTCCCGCATGACTTCCTCGATGCGGAAGCGCTCCTCCCCGACCACCACGATGTCCATCCGTCCGTCTTCGTAGCGCTGGAGCACGCGCTCGATCCGCGCCGTGCAGCCGACCCGGGCCAGCTCCTCCTCCTGCATCCACACAATGCCAAACGGGTCGTCGGTCTCAAGGCAGTAGCGCACCATCTCCCGGTAGCGCTCTTCGAAAATGTGCAGCGGGACCGATTCGCCGGGGTAGAGCACGAGTCCGAGGGGGAAGAGAGGTAGCGCGTCGGAGGCGGGGATGGACATGGCTCGGAAAGACAGTGAGGACAGGCAATCAAGAACGCCGCACCGGTGCTGAAGTGCCCCATTCGAAGCAGGAGCGACGCGAGGGATGAGTCCGAACGAAAACATACGAGTTCCCACATCTCCTCCATCTTTTCTTCTGCCCCCCCTCGCCACTTCCGCCCTTCCGTTCACTCGCTCGCGGCGGCTATCTTTACGCACTACCTCCTCCTGGTCCTCCGCCTACATGCTTCGTCTCCCGGCCTTTCTGCTCCTCGCCCTCCTCCCCGCCGCGGCGAGTGCGCAGCCCTACGGGACGAGCCCGTTCGACTTCGGCTCTGCGGATAGCCCGCTGGAGGTACTCCCGCGCACGGTGCAAACGACGGCCCTGCATCTCGACGCATTTGGAGGCCCCTCGTACATCGGCGTGCGATGGCGGACCGGGTTCGGGATCGAGGCAGAAGCCGCCTCAGGGCAGTTTGCCCTCGGGCTGAGTGGCCGCCTGCGCGTGGGCGATAGCGGCATCTACGATCCGGATACCGACGAGACGTACGACCTCGCCCGGCTCGTGCGCTACGCCCGCTTCAACCCGACGCCGAGCCTCCCGGTCTACGCGCGCGTCGGCCCGCTCTCGAACGTCACGCTCGGCTCCGGTCACCTCGTGCATTCCTTCCAGACCATAACGGCGTGGAACGAACGGACGGTCGGGGCCGAGGTGGCCGTGCAGCTCCCGTTCGTCCGCCTCGCCGGCTTCACGGACGACGTGCGGCTCGACGGACTCGTCGGCGGGCGGGCCGTCATCGCGCCTCTCCGGGGAGTGGCAACCCCGAGGTTGCGCTCCCTTGAAATCGCCGCGTCCGCCCTCACCGACCTCGCCCTTCCTTCCGACCTCACGACGACAGCTTTCAACCTCGATGCGCGATTCGCCCTCCTGCGCCTCGGCGACTTCGCCCTCACGCCGTTCGCCAGCTACGCCCGGTTTACCGAGTACGGCGAAGGCTTCGGCGTCGGGGCCGAATTCGCCAGCGGGGAATTGGTCGGGCTCGGCCGCGCCGGCGTCACGCTCGCGCTCTTCCAGAGCGGAGAGCAGTTCATCCCCGGCTACTTCAACGCCTTCTACTCCGTCAGCAACCCGGAGGCGCGGATCTGGGATGCGAACGCCTACTACCGCGACCGCACGACCGACCTGACGGCGGGGACTCCGCTGGCAGCCGCTCAAGGGGGAACCTCGGTCTACCTCGGCCTCCGCGCCCTCGTCTTCGGAGCCTTCGAGCTCGCCACGTACGTCCGCCGCGACTACAGCGGCGACCCGTTGAGCGAGGCCGGTCTCCGCCTCATCCTTTCGCCCGGCGGTGGCGACCCGTTCCGGCTGATCTTCGACGTTCAGCGACAGGGCCGCACTTCGTTCTGGTCGCTCTTCGGCGACTTCCGCGATCAGAACACCCTCACCTTCCACCTCGACTACACCCTCACCGGCCCGGCCCGTCTCTTCATCCGCTCGCGCTACGGCTACACCCGCGTCGCCGACGGCCCCGATGGGATGGAGCGCTACCTCGTCGAGCGCCGCTTCGAGCCGTTCGTCGGCGTACGTCTTTTCTTTCCGTAGCGCATCACGCCCGCGCTGGGCGCTCCACTTCCACCATCGGCCTCGTCCCGAGGACGCTTTCCAGCAAGAGCAGCAATCGCCGTCCGGTGAAGGGCTTCCCGATGTGGTCGGTGTAGCCGGCCCTGATGAACCGCTCGCGGTCACCGGGCATTGCAAACCCCGTCACGGCGACGGCTGGCGTCTCGGCATAATCGGGTAGGACGCGGAGGGCGTCGAGCATGGGTTGACCGGATGGCAAGGGCTTGAGGTGACCGTCGATGAGGAAGCCGTCATACGTTGTCCGCTGCGCCGCCGCTAATCCCTCTTCGGCTCCCACCACCGCATCGATTCGGCACTGCGGTTCGAGCACGTGTCGGAGCCGGGCCTGGGGCCGGTCGGGGTCCTCGATGAGCAGCAGGCGGGTATCCTCCGGCAACGACGGCAGTGCGTCCTTCTCGCCGTCGGAGGTAGCGTATTCATGCCGGTCGTAACGTGGGAGGGTGACACGGAACGTGGTCCCGCCCCCCACCCGGCTCTCGACGTTGATCTCGCCTCCGAGTTCGTGCACGATTCGCCGGATAATGGCGAGCCCCAGCCCCGTTCCTTCGTGGGTTCGCCCATAGCCGGTGGACTCCTGCTGGAATTCCTCGAAGAGCTCGGGGAGGAACTCGTCGTGGATACCGATCCCGGTGTCGCGCACGATGAGGTATACCTCCTCTTCCCCCGCATCGATGAGAACGGTGATCCCGCCCTCTTGCGTGAACTTGATGGCGTTGCCGACGAGGTTGACGAGAATCCGTTCGAGGCAGGACCGGTCCATCCGCGCCGGTAGCGCACTCGTCTCGGGGAGCACTTTCAGGAACAGACCTTTTTCGTTCGCGAGCGGCTCCAGCGCACGCACGATCTCCCGCGCGTCCTCGATCACGTCGAGATCGACCGGCTGGATGTCGATCAAGTCCGCCTGGAGCCGGGCCATGTCGAGGAGCCCGTTGACTGTCTCAAGCAACCGTTCCCCGCCCCGCTGAATCATCGCAGCGAAACTTCGTAGCTCACCTTCCAACTCCTCCTGCAAGACGGCGGCAAAGCCGAGAATAGCCGTAAGCGGCGTACGAAGTTCGTGCGAGGTGTTGGCGAGGAAGTCGTCTTTCAGCTTATCGGCCTGGTGGAGGCGCTCGTTGGCCTCGCGTAGCCGGGCGTTCGCCGTATCGAGCCGCCGGTTCACGGCCTGCTCGTGCGCCAGCATCCGGCGATGCTCGCGGAGACGGAAATCGCTGTACCCCCACACGATGCCGATGGCTATGAGCAGGTACAGACTGTAAGCCCACCACGTCAGGTACCACGGCGGCAGCACCTCGAACGTGTAGACGCCTTCCTGGCTTATGACCCCCTGAGCGTTCCGAGCGCGGACGTGGAAGCGGTAGTCTTGGTGCGGAAGGTTCGTGTACTCCTTCCTCGTGTCCGTCGTCCACCGCGACCAACCCTCGTCGAAGCCTTCGAGCCAGACCTGATACTCGGTCTTCTCCGGCGCGTTGAAGCTCGAGGCGCTGAAGGTGAAGTGCAGGTTGTTGCTCTCGTGGGCGATCTCCGGCGCTTCGTAGCCGGGACTCGCAACCCCGCCGAAGACGAGGCTGTCCTGTCCGGCAGCGACGCGGCGGACGAGGGCCGGGTACGGCACCGCGTAGTCCTTCTCGACCGACGGGTCGTAGCGCAGCAGCCCCTGATTCCCGGCTACCCACCCAACCCCACTTTCCTCGACATACAGGAACTCATAGGAGACACCTTCGAGGTGCAGAATGGGCGGCGTCACGTCTTCGTAGCCGCCATCGGCCATGCGGGCGACGATATAGAGCCGGTCGTTTTTCACAAACCACAGCCGGTCCGGTTGATTTGTGTTGATGAGGAAGAATTCTTCTCCGTCCGGTTCCACGATATTGTTGATGGCGGCATCCGGCATGAAGCGAGCCTGCCCCTCGACCTTCTGTACACGGTAGACACCAGCCGGAGCAATAAACAGCGGCTTGTTGTCTCGCTTGTAAGTAAAGACAGCCCCGGCCGGCAACCCTTCTTGTTCCCCGTACTGCTCTGAGCGCAGGAGATGGCCTTTCTCTATCCAAATCCGCGTGACCCCATTGAACAGCGTGCCCAGCCAGAGGCTACCGTCCTCATCTTCCACGATAGAACGAACTTCGCCCACGTCGAGTCCGGTGGAGTGACTGGATGCCTCCCATCGTCCACCCTGAAACGCCAGCAACGCCAGCCCTTCCTTCAACCCGACGTACAGCAGCGACGGGTTCTCCGCCGACTGCGTGAGGGCCAAGGACCGTCCCGGCAACACCAGTCGCGCTCGACCTCCGCTGATCTCATAGACCCCGTCGTTGGCTGCTGCTAGGAGCCGCCCCTTCGCCGCCAGCACGCTCCAGACCTGCTGCCTCAGATCGCCGACCGAGACGAACCGGGCGCGCCGGTCGAGGAGCCCGTCGCGTGGCTCGGCCGGCTGGAGTCGGAAGAGGCCCTGCGAGGTCGCGGCGTACAGGCTGCCGTCGAAGCGCTGGACATTGTAGACCGTCCCGGCGAGCCCGAGGTTCTGCCCGAAGGCGGTCAGCGGGGTCGGGGCGTCCACCCGCATCAGCCCGGTGTCGAGCGCAAGCCATAGGCCGCCCTGCCAGTCCGGATAGACGTAGAGCACATACTCGTCCGATTGCAGCCCCTCGTCTTCTCCGAGCACCCGCAGTACCCGCCCGTCCCGGTCCATAAGGACGACGGTTCCGCTAAAGGTGGTGAGCGCGTACGTGCTGTCGGAAAGGATCGCCCCGTGGTAGACACGCTCGCCACGCAAGTACGCATCAGCCTCCGTCGCGAAGGGTTCGATGCGCGCGCCGCGCTTGACGAGGAGCCCTTCGGTACGCGTCACGAGGAGCGCCGATCCCTCGCCGAACGGCAGCATCACGTCGATCCGTACGTCGGCAAAACGCTCGCCGCCCGGAGAAAGGACCAGTTGCTCGTCCTGCACCTCCAGCAACCCCATGCCGTCCTGCCGAACGTAGTAGGTGCCGTCCACGGCGAAGGCCTTATGGAAACGAGTCTTCGCCTTCCACACCCGCATCTCTTCGCCGTTCCACCGGAAGATCCGCTCGAAGCTCTGGAAGTAGACCCCTTCGTCCGTCGCGTGCACCGTCCAGATGTCGGCGAAGGCCCGGTCGGCCTCGGGAAGGTGCGAAAGCAGGCTGTGGTATCCGATCCGCCCCATAGAGTCCGGAGCGAGAAACCCCATCTCCCCTATCCCCCCGACGTACACCTGCCCCGACGGATCGGCTGTAAGCGAGCGGGCGAACTGGGCGGGGAACGGAATGTTGCGCCACGTCCGCCCGTCATATTCGAGCAAGCCGGTCCAGTTGGCGACGTAGATGACCCCTCGGCCGTCCTGCACCACGGCCCAGTTTTGATCGTGCGCACCGTAGTCCTGAGCGGAAAACCGCTCCACGTAATACGGCCGCCCTTGTTCGGTGTGCAAGGACTGTCCGGCCGCTCCGATGGGGAGCAGTGCCAAGAATAAACAGAGGAGCCGGATACGACGGGTCATCGGCGGGAGATCAATCCACCCGCAGTATCGACTTCCCGATCCGCATTCTAAAGTCGTCTGCATGGCCGTGCTGCACGTTTCTCCAGGCTACCGGGCTCCTACGCTCCCGACGCTATGTCCACTACGTATAGTAACGCACCCGTTACAAAAAGTACTTGCACATTACATTATCTGTTACTATTATAGAACATCCACCCACTAAACCCACCCGAATCCGATGAAGCGTCTCTTTGCTATCATTGCTCTCCTGCTCATGCTCGGTGCCCCGCTCGCCCACACGGCCGCGGCCGCAACAGGTGGCGGCCAGGGCCAAGGATGCCCGTCTGGTGACGTGCTCGACTGAGCGATCCCTGCTTTAAGCATAAGCGCCGGCCTCTCGATGGAGGCCGGCGCTTTTTGCTTGTAGGTCCGCCATCCTCACCGAACGCCTTCGCTCATCGCCAGCATGCGCTCGATGGGTTGGAGGGCACGGAGCCGGATGGCCTCGTCCATCAGGATCTCCGGGGCCTCGTGCTTGAGGCAGAGGTAGAGCTTCTCCAGCGTGTTGAGCTTCATGTGGGGGCAGTCGTTGCAGGCGCAGCCATTGGAGGGCGGCGCAGCGATGAACGTCTTGTCCGGGTTGTCCTTCTGCATCTGATGCAGGATGCCGGACTCCGTCGCCACGATGAACGTGTCGGCCTCGCTCTCGGTGGCGAAGCGGCGTATGCCGCTCGTCGAGCCAATGTAGTCGGCGTGTTGGAGGACGGCTTCTTCGCACTCGGGGTGGGCGAGCACGGGCGCGTTTGGGTGGCGTGCTTTTAGCCGGATGAGCTGCTGCTCGGAGAATACCTCGTGGACAATACAGCTCCCCTCCCACAGCACCATGTCGCGCCCGGTCTGCTTGATGAGCCAGCGACCGAGGTTGCGGTCCGGCGCGAAGATGATCCCCTGATCTTCCGGGATCTGCCGGACGAGGTGCTCGGCGTTGGACGAGGTGCAGATGATGTCCGTCTGCGCTTTGATGTCGGCCGTGCAGTTGATGTACGAGATCACGATGTGATCCGGGTGCAGCGCCCGGAACGCTGCGAACGCCTCGGGCGGGCACGAGTCGGCGAGGGAGCAGCCGGCGTTGAGGTCGGGGAGGAGCACCTTTTTATCCGGGTTCAGAATCTTCGCCGTCTCGGCCATGAAGTGGACGCCTGCGAAGACGATGATGTCGGCGTCGGTCCGGGCGGCTTCACGAGCGAGCCCGAGCGAGTCGCCGATGTAGTCGGCGATGTCCTGGATGTCGGGCTCCTGGTAGTAGTGGGCGAGGAGCACGGCCTTCTTCTCCGCTTTGAGCCGCTCGATCTCCTCGAACAGGTCGAGGGTCGGATCGATGGGCTCGCGGACGTAGCCGACGGTGGCGAGCACGTCGGGCGCGAGGATGTTGAGGGTTTCGGTCATCGGTGGAGCGAGGTAACGGGGAGACGGGGCCTGTGACGGGCAAGGGTAAACGGGCGACGCAGCGGCCGGTTCTACCCGATTACCTCTCCTCAGCGCCGTAGGGACATGGCGCGCCATGTCCCTACAACGGCCTCACCCCTCGTCCACAAGCCGGCCCTCACGGAGGTGCAGCACGCGGTCGGCGCGGTCGGCGAGCGAGGGGTTGTGGGTGACGATGACGAAGGCCTGCGTGCGATCGTGCGCGAGGCGGACGATTTCGTCGTGCAGCAACTCGGCGGTCTTCGTATCGAGGTTGCCGGTGGGTTCGTCGGCGAGGACGAGGTGGGGCTCGTTCATGAGCGCGCGGGCGACGGCGACGCGCTGCTGCTCGCCGCCGGAGAGTTGCGAGGGCCGGTGGTCGGCACGGTCTCGCAATCCGAGGCTCGCAAGGAGTGCGCGAGCGCGCGGTTCCGCCTTCCCCAGCGACTGGCCGCTGATGAGCGCCGGCATCGCCACGTTTTCGAGCGCGCTGAACTCGGGCAGCAGGTGGTGGAACTGGAAAACGAACCCGACCGAGCGATTGCGGAAGTCGGCGAGGGCTTCGTCGTCTTTGGTGAAAATGTCCGCACCGTCGTAGCGGACGGTGCCGGCTGTCGGCCGGTCGAGCGCGCCGAGGAGGTGGAGGAGCGTGCTCTTCCCCGTCCCGCTCTCCCCCACAATCGCGACGATCTCGCCCGCACGCACATCGAGGGACGCCTCGCGGAGCACCTCCAGCGTCCCAGCCGCCGTCGGGTAGCTCTTACTCAAGCCTTCCGCTTCGAGTATCCGGGCAGCCGAAGCGAGCCGCGAAGGGGTTGCCTCCCCGGCCGGCCGGCCTTCCACATCGGCGTCGTGAGGCCCGTTCACTCTCCGTCCCCGCGCTCGATCCCGTACTTGTTCAGCTTGTTGTAGAGGTGCGAGCGCTGGATCCCGATAGCCTCCGCCGTCTGCGACACGTTCCACCCGAACTCCTCCAGCTTCCGCTCGATGAACAGCTTCTCGGCCATGTCGCGGAAGTCGGCGAACTGGTCGTACTGGTTGAGCAAGCCGACGAGCGGGTCCTGCGCCGAACCGCCGGGCCGAACGTAGAGCTCCACGTCCTGCTCGGTGATCCGGTCGCCATCGGAGAGAATCAGCAGCCGCTCGACGACATTGTTCAGTTCGCGGACGTTGCCGCGCCAGTCGTAGCGCTGGAGCCGGTCGAGCGCGGCGTCGGTGAAGGCCTTCGCCGGGACGCCATTGCGGCTCGCGACGTGACTCAGGATGAACCGGGCGATGAGCGCGATGTCGCTCTTGCGCTCACGAAGCGGCGGGACGTGGATGAGGATGACCGAGAGGCGGTGGTAGAGATCCTCGCGAAACGTGTTCACGCTGACCTCGGCCAGCAGGTCCTTGTTCGTCGCCGCCACGACGCGCACGTTCACTTCGATGGCCCGGTCGCCGCCGACGCGCGTGACCTTACTCTCCTGCAGAGCCCGCAACACTTTCGCCTGCGCGCTAGGACTCATGTCGCCGATCTCGTCGAGGAAGAGCGTCCCGCCGTCGGCCTGCTCGAACTTGCCGATGCGCTGCTTCGTGGCCCCGGTGAAGCTACCCTTCTCGTGCCCGAACAGCTCGCTCTCGATCAGCTCGCTCGGGATCGCGGCGCAGTTGACCTCCACGAGCGGCCCATCGGCGCGGTGGGAGCGGTGGTGGACCCAGCGGGCGACGAGCTCTTTGCCCGTGCCGGGCTCGCCCGTGATCAGCACGCGCGCCTCCGTCGGCGCGACGCGCTCGATGGTGGACTTGATCCGCTCGATGGCCGCGCTCTCGCCTACGATCGGCGTGAGGTCCGACTGCTCGGCGTCGACGATGGTCTGCCGCATCCGCCGGTTCTCGACTTGGAGCGAGCCGCGTTCGAGCGCACCACGCACCGAGACGAGGAGCCGGTTGAGGTCCGGCGGCTTCTCGATGAAGTCCGCCGCCCCGAGCCGCGTGGCTTCGACGGCCGTCTCGACCGTGCCGTGCCCCGAGATCATGATGACCGGGACGCCGACCTCCGTGCTACCGAGGGCTTCGAGCACATCGAGCCCGTCCCGCTTCGGCATTTTGATGTCGAGCAGGACAAGGTCGTGCCGCCCGCTCTTCGCCTGCTCGAACGCATCGTCCCCATCCACGGCCTCTTCGACGGCGTACCCCTCGTATTCGAGGATGTCCCGGAGGGTCCGGCGGATGCTCGGCTCGTCGTCGGCGATGAGGATGGTAGGCATGGGCAGAGGGGCGAATGGCGAAGGGCGCGGGAGGGTACGAGCGGTGGAGCGAGAGGTTCACGCCGCGCCGGCCGTCACTCTGCGGCTTGAGCCATCGCGTCGAGGCGGGCGGTGTACGCCGGGACGTTCGCGGCCTGCGAGGCGTCCGGGTACTCCTCGGCGATCTCTTCGTAGGCCGCGCGGGCGGCGGCAATGTCGCCGGCCTGCTCGAAGTTGCGGGCGGCGTCCATGTAGTAGCCCGGCGCGGTCGCCGCGCTCTCGTAGCTGCGGGCGGCGCGCTGGTAGAGGCGGGCGGCCTCGGCGTTGTCGCCACGCTGCTCGGCGACGGCTGCCTGGCCGGCGATGGCGCTGGCCCCGAGGATGTCCTCGCCACCGTCGTAGTCCTCGAAGTACTCCTCGGCCTCGTCGTAGCGGCCGAGCTGGAAGAGGGCGCTCGCGGCGTAGAACCGGGCGAGGTTGCCCGCGTCCGTCGCGCCGTACTCGTCGGCGATGGCGAGCAGGCCGGGTGCGTTGGGCGTCCCGTCGAGGGATTCCTGGAACGAACCGGCCTCGTAGAGCGGGAGCACCTCGCCGAGCGCTTCGTTGGCCGCATCCCCCTGATTGCTCTGGTAGTAGGTCCAGCCGAGCACGCCGAAGAAGATCACGACGATCCCGACGCCTGCAGCGATGAGCGCGCCCCGGTTCTGCTCGGCCATCGTTATCGTCCGCGCGTAGGCCGTGACGACTTTGTCCTCCCGGAGCTCCTGGCGACGGCTAACCTGCTTGGGGGGCTTAAGCATCGAAGACATAAGGGGGCGTGTCGTTGCAGCCACTCGGCGAGAGCGCCTGCTGGTTGTAGAGGGTTAGACGCCCCGGATGGAGCGAGGCGCTGAAGATAGGTCGGGGGTGAAGCGGCTGCAACGGAGGGCCGCCGCACGAACGCCCTTTGCGCCGTTTTCAGAGCCCTTTTTGCCGCGTTTTCACTACGTTGCCCAAGGCGGCTCCGTAGGTTGCCCTCCGCGCCCGAATTGCGGCCTCTCCCCTCACCCTAGCCCTCGCTTTTATGTCGATCAAGATTGGAATCAACGGGTTCGGCCGGATCGGCCGGCTCGTCTTCCGCGCCATCCTCGAACGCAAAGGGAACGGTCAGAGCGATTACGATGTCGTCGCCGTCAACGACCTCACCGATGCCGAGACCCTCGCCCACCTCTTCAAGTACGACTCCGTCCACGGCATCTACCCCGGCGACGTCCGCGTCGAAGGCGGCGACCTCGTCATCGACGGCGACCGCTTCAAGGTCTTCGCCGAGCGCGACCCCTCCGCCCTCCCGTGGGGCGATCTCGGGGCCGAAGTCGTGGTCGAGTCCACGGGCGTATTCCGCACGCGGGAGAAAGCGGCGCTCCACCTCAAAGGCGGGGCGAAGAAGGTCGTCATCTCCGCCCCGGCGAGCGGCAACGTAGACGCCACGATCGTGATCGGTGTCAACGACGACACCCTCACCGGCGACGAGGAGATCGTCTCGAACGCGAGCTGCACGACGAACTGCCTCGCCCCGATGGTCAAGGTGCTTGACGACGCGTTCGGCGTGGAGATGGGCTTCATGACGACGATCCACGCCTACACCTCCGATCAGAACATTCAGGACGCCCCACACAAGGACCTCCGCCGCGCCCGCGCCGCCGCCCTCAACATGGTCCCGACGACGACCGGCGCCGCGAAGGCCGTCGGCCTCGTCCTCCCCGAGCTCCAAGGCAAGCTCGACGGGTTCGCCGTCCGCGTCCCCGTCCCCGACGGCTCGCTCACCGACCTCTCGGTCATCCTCAAGACCGAGGCCACCGCCGACGAGATCAACGCGGCGTTCGAGCAGGCCGGCAGCGGCGCGATGCAGGGTATCCTCGAATACTCGACCGCACCCCTCGTCTCCTCCGACATCGTCCATAACGCGCACTCCTGCATCTTCGACTCCGAGCAGACGATGGCGCACGGGAAGATGGCGAAGGTGGTCGGCTGGTACGACAACGAGTGGGGCTACTCGAACCGCACCGTGGATCTCATCGGCAAGCTGATGAAGGTCGGCGCGACCGCCTGACATTTTCCGAATGATTGATTGGGTGATTCGCTGATTGGCTGATTTGGAGGCGCAATCACCCAATCAGCGAATCACCCAATCGCATAATGCCGAAGCTCACCCTCGACGACCTCGACCTCAGCGGGCGCCGCGTGCTCGTCCGCGTGGATTTCAACGTGCCCCTCGAAGACGGCACAATCACCGACGACACCCGCATCCGCGCCGCCCTCCCCACGATCCGGAAGATCACCGGCAGCGGCAGCAAGGCGATCCTGATGAGCCACCTCGGCCGGCCGAAAGGCGCGCCGGACCCGGCGTACTCCCTCGCCCTCGTCGCCGAACACCTCCGCACGCTCATCGACGCGCCCGTCGTGTTCTCCGAGGCGACCGTCGGCGACGCGGCGGAGCAGGCCATCGCCGACGCCCCGGACGGCGCAGTGATTCTGCTCGAAAACACCCGCTTCCATCCCGGCGAGACGGCGAACGATGCCGACTTCTCGCAGCAGCTCGCCGCCCTCGGCGAGGTGTACGTAGACGACGCCTTCGGAGCGGCGCACCGTGCCCACGCCTCGACGGTCGGCGTCACGGAGTTCGTCGAGCAGGCGGCGATGGGATACCTGTTGCAGCGCGAGGTCGAAACGCTCGGCGCGGCGCTGGAGAACCCGGAGCGGCCGTTCGTCGCCGTGCTCGGCGGGGCCAAGGTGTCCGACAAGCTCGGCGTGATCCGCGCCCTCCTCGGCAAAGTGGACCGGCTGCTGATCGGCGGAGCCATGAGCTACACGTTCCTCAAAGGGCTCGGCCACGACGTCGGCGACTCCAAGATCGAGGCCGACCGGACGGACGAAGCGTTCGAACTCTACGACGGCGCGCGCGACCAGATCGTCCTCCCCACGGACCACGTGGTCGCCGACGCGTTCGACAACGACGCCGAGCGGCGGATCGTCGACGGCGAGATCGGGCACGGGATGGCGCTCGACATCGGGCCGCAGACGCGCGACCAGTACCGCAGCATCCTCTCGAAGGCAAAGACCGTCATCTGGAACGGACCGATGGGCGTCTTTGAGATGCCGAACTTCGCGGCGGGCACGCTCGCCGTCGCCGAGGCCATCGTCGAAGCGACGCGCGAGAACGACGCCCTCACGATTGTCGGCGGCGGCGACTCCGTCGCGGCCGTCACGCAGGCGGGCTACGCCGACGACGTCTCGCACGTCTCGACGGGCGGCGGGGCCATGCTGGAGTTCCTCGAAGGCGAAGACCTGCCGGGCATCGCTGCACTGTCGGACCGCTAGTTACTGCACAGGCACCTCCCCTGCCCATGAGTACGCTCACCTACTACGTCGCCGCCACCCTCGACGGGTTCATCGCTCACGAGGACGGCTCGTTCGACGGGTTCGCGCGGGACGACGAGGTCGTCGCGGACTTTTTCGCTGACCTGGAAGCGTTCGGGACCGTCCTCATGGGACGGAAGACGTACGAGGTCGGGGTGAAAGAAGGGAAAACCAGCCCGTACCCTTCGATGCGGCAGGTCGTCTTCTCCCAGACGATGGAGGCACGTCCCGATGAAGCGGTCGAGCTGGTACGCGGAGACATCGTCGAGTTCGTCCGCGCCCTGAAATCTGACGCCGACGCCCCGGTCTGGCTCTGCGGCCGTGCCGACGTGGCCTCGACGCTGATGGAAGCCGGGCTGGTGGACCGCGTGGTCGTGAAGCTCAACCCGGTCGTTTTCGGGTCGGGCATCCCGCTGTTCACGGACGCCGCTCCGCAGACCGCGTTAGCGCTCAAAGAGACGAAGGTGTATGACTGCGGAATCGTTCTCCTCCTCTATGACGTGAACCGCTCCAACCTCCAACCCTAGACGCATGCAAGTCGACACTACCACCGTCGTCACCGAGTCCTCCAGTCTCACGCTCGCGGACCTAGCCGGGCTGGACTTCTGGCTCGGTCTCGGAGCTTCGGTGCTCCGCGTCGCCGTCATCCTCGGCCTCGCCATCTTCATCATTGGCCTCGTACGACGGCTGATGTTGCGGTGGCGGGCGGAAACGGAAGCCCTACCTGCTATTGACCCGCGCCGGCAGCGCGCGT
This sequence comes from Rhodothermales bacterium, assembly GCA_038232935.1. Classification (GTDB taxonomy): domain Bacteria; phylum Bacteroidota; class Rhodothermia; order Rhodothermales; family JANQRZ01; genus JBBSMX01. The sequence goes on from JBBSMX010000002.1 coordinate 66,015, forward strand.
TCACGGTCTCGAACCTCATCATGTCGTCGACACGCTACGTCGTGTGGACGTTCACCACGATCATGGTGCTCGCCGCGATTGGCCTCGACATCGGACCGCTTATCGCCGGGGCCGGAATCGCCGGCCTCGCGGTCGGCTTCGGCGCGCAGACGCTCGTCAAGGACGTCATCGCCGGCCTCTTCCTCCTCTTCGACGACATCATCCACGTCGGCGACCTCATCACGTTCGGCTCCACGACGGGCACCGTCGAGGGTATCAGCCTCCGGCTCGTGAAGGTGCGCAAGTTCGATGGCGAGCTCGTCATGATCCCGGCCGGCGAGCTCCGGACGTTCGGCAACAAGAGCGTCGGCTTCGCCCGCGTGGTCGTCCCCATCGGCGTCTCCTACGAGCAGGACCTCGACGAAATCCTCGACGTGATGCGCGAGGTGGCCGAGGAGTGGGCCGCCGTACCGGAGCACAAAGAGGTCATGCTGGAAGAGAAGCCGACGATCCAGGCGATCACCGATCTCGGCGAGTCGGCGGTGACGGTGCGGATCGTGTTCCAGGTGATCCCCGGCTCGCAGTTCCCCGCCGAGCGCGAGCTGCGCGCGATGATCAAGCGGCGCTTCGACGCGCAGGGCATCGAGATCCCGTTCCCGCGCCGCACCGTCTATGTCCGGCAGGAAACCGAATTGCCCGCCCGCTCGGTCAAAGCTGTTCCCGAAGGGGACGGCGCGAGCGGAGAAAACACGACCACGCCCCCGGCCACAACCTGACCGCTCCGATGGCGGCGATCTCGACCCTCGGTCTCCACAAGACCTACCGCAGCGCATTCGGCCCGAGTATCGAGGCGCTCCAGCCACTCGATTTGGAGGTCGAGCGCGGCGAGATCTTCGGCCTGCTCGGCCCGAACGGGGCCGGCAAGACGACCCTCGTGAAGCTGTTGCTCGGAATCGCCCTGCCGAGCGGTGGCGAGGGACGGCTCTTCGGCCGGTCGATCCGCGAGGCTGAGGCGCGACGGCCCGTGGGATTTCTCCCCGAGAGCCACCGGTTTCCAGACTACCTCACGGCCGCGCAGGTGCTCGACGCCTACGCCCGTATCGCCGGGGTGGACGAGGCCGAGCGCACGCGCCGGATTCCGGAGATGCTCGAGCGCGTCCGCATGAGCAAGTGGGCCGACACCCGCGTCCGCAAGTTCTCGAAGGGGATGATGCAGCGGCTAGGCCTCGCGCAAGCCCTCGTGAACGCGCCGGAGTTGGTCTTCCTCGACGAGCCCACCGACGGCGTGGACCCCGTCGGCCGCCGCGAGATCCGCGACCTGCTGCTGGAGATCAGCCGCGAGGGGACGACGATCTTCCTCAACTCGCACCTGCTGAGCGAGGTCGAGCAGGTCTGCACGCGCGTCGCGATTCTGAAAGAGGGCCGGCTGGCTCGGCTCGGCACCGTGGAGGAGCTGACGACGCAGGACAGGGTCTACGAGCTGCGCTGCACGCTCCTACCCGACTCGGTCGATCCCGGCATCGCCGGTCTGCTCCGACCGCTAGCCCCGTCTGAGTCGAAGGGCTCGGGGGACGAGGCACTCGCGGGCTATCGGCTCGCGGTGCAGGACCGCGCGCATCTCAACACCGTGCTGGACGCGCTGCGCGGAGCCGCCGTCGAGATCGAGTCCGTGCAGCCGCTCCGCCAGAGCCTGGAGGAGTTCTTCGTCGAGGTCGTGGAGAGCCCGAGCGTCGAGGCTTAGCGCGCCTCACGCTCGGGCCTGGGAGGCCAGGCGGGTGGGCGTGGCTTCGAGAGGAAACCCCTCCGCACCGCGCCCGCCGTCAGCCACGCTCGATCACACGGTCGATGCACGCGCGCACGTAGGCCGCCGTCTCCACGGCCGTGGGATCGTGGAGCAACCCCCCCCCTGCTTCACCCGAAGCTCCTCGAACCCACCTTGGGCCAGCTTGCTCCAGTCCGTGTGCAGGTTGTCCTTCATCTCATGTCGGATGAGGACGACCTCCCCAGCGTAGGGCTTCAGCTCGTACTCGTACATCATGCGCTTGTACTCTTCGTCGACGTATTCCGAACGCAGGCGCTCGGGGATCGGCCGGTCCAAGGCGGCGAGAGCGCGGCTGTACTGCAACGGCAGGTTCGCTTTCCGCACCGCTTTGCTCACCCTGAAGCCGACGCTCCTCTTCGCCCATCGCCATGCGTGCGACAGCCCTTCCTCCCGAAGCCGAGCGAGCTGTTCGTCCCGCCGCTTGCGGCGTTTCTTCTCGGTCCGGTCGATGTCGCCGTTGATGATGCAGACGAGGCCTACTTCCGCACCCTGGGCGCGTAGTTGGCGCGCTATTTCGAGGGTGACCCGCCCCCCGATACACGCAGTCGCCATGAGATACGGCCCCTCCGGCTGAAACGCCCGCATCTCTTCGATGTACGCCGCCGCCATCTCCTCGACGCTTCGCAGCGTGAGCGGTCGCCCATCGTGGCCCGGCCCCTGGATGCCGTAGACCGGCTGGTCCTCCCCCAGGTGCTTCGCCAGCCGCTCGTAGCGGAGGATCTGGTTGGTGCCGTTGTGCGGGCAGAAGAGGACCGGGCGCGTGCCGTGGGGTTGAATAGGGACGAGGTACGACCACGCCTGCTCCGTCGCCGATCCGCTTCCGTCGCCGCTGTCGTCGAGTTGAACGGCGAGCATCGCGATCGTAGGAGACGTGAAGAGCACCGCGAGGGGCAGCTTCTTCCCGAACGTGCTCTCAATCCGCGCGAAGAGCTTGATGGCGAGGATCGAGTGGCCGCCGAGGTCGAAGAAGTTGCCGTGGATGCCGACCTGGTCGAGGTTGAGGAGGTCGCTCCATATCTCTGTGAGCGCCTGTTCGGCCTCGGTGCAAGGCGCTACGAACGCGGCCTCCGGCTCCTTCCGCGCCTCTTCGGGAGCGGGCAGCGCCTTGCGGTCCACTTTGCCGTTCGGGGTGAGCGGCAACGTCTCCAGCGCCACGAGGGCCGTGGGCACCATGTAACCGGGGAGCCGCTCCACCAGAAGGTGCCGGACGTCGTCGATGAGTTGCTCCGTGGTGTTCCACGCCGGCACAGTCGGCTGCATCCGGCCCGACTCCTCACGCGGCGCGCCAGCCGTAGGCCGCGTGGCGTACAGCTTGAACAGCGGGGTCTCGGTGAGCTGCTCGTCCTGCTCCACCGTCAGCTCGAACCCGTGACGGCCGAGCATCTGCCGGATCTTCTCCAGCGCGCCGTCGGTGTCCTGCACCTCCATCGCCACCTGGCGGATCTTCGGCCAGTCGGCCTCGTCGATCCCTTCGAGCACGTCCAGCTCGCTCTTCTCGACATCGACCTTCAGCAGGTCTATCCGCTCGATCCCTTCGGCGCGCATCACCTCCGAGACCGTCCGCAGACGGCACGCGATCTGCTCGCTGGTGAGCCGCTGGTCCAGCAGCTCGTCGAGCTGTGCGCTGGAGATGGCTCCGTCCCCTCCGCTGGACTCACCGCTGAGGAAGGACTTGATGGCGGCGCGCTCGTCGACCCCGTCGGCGTAGCGGCCGGAGACGAGGGAGACGTGGGGGTAATAGGTGAAGACCGCGCTGCCGGTCTCGCGGCTGAGCCCACACTCGAACGGTTTCACGCTCGCGCCGTAGAGCGCCGCGTTGATGCGCAGCGCCTCGAAGGTGGCAGGGATCGGCTCGAAGGCGTAGACCCTCGCGTTGCGAACGGACCGGCTCACGAGGAGCGAGAACAGGCCGATGTTGGCTCCCACGTCGAACACGCATGCCCCGTCGTCGAGAGTAATGCCGTGCTGGAGGTAGGACTGCTCCTCGAAGATCTCTTTGAAGATGTACTCCGTCTCGCTCTGGTTCTGGTGGGCGATGTGCATGCCGTTGGGCAACTCGAAGCGTGTCCGACCCGCGAGCAGGTTCTCACGCTCCAGCCGAAGCTGCTGCCGCACTGGCGCGGCCTCCTCCCGGTCCGGGACCAGATAGGCCGCCAGCCGCTGCTGGCCCGGCGCGTCTTCGCGCGCCATCACGACGGCCTCTTCCACCCCGGCGTGCTGCCGCAGCACGGCCTCGATCTCGCCCAGCTCGATGCGATAGCCGCGCAGCTTCACCTGATCGTCGGCGCGCCCGAGAAACTCGATGGTGCCGTCGGGCAGGGTGCGCCCGAGGTCGCCGGTCCGGTAGAGCCGGGCGTGCTCGCCCTCGTCGAATGGGTCGGCGACGAAGCGCTCGGCCGTCAGCTCGGGGCGACCGAGGTAGCCACGCGCGATGCCGTCTCCCCCGATGTAGAGTTCCCCGACCGTGCCCATCGGCACCGGCTGTTGCTGCTCGTTGAGGAGGTACACCCGCGCATTCGGGATCGGCCGCCCGATGGGCACCGTCGCGACCCGCTCGCGGTCCTCCGGCCACGGCCGGGCGTCGTAGACCGTCGCCCAGACCGTGGCTTCGGTCGGGCCGTACTCGTTGAAGAGCGGCGTCTCGGGGAGGCGTTCGGCGTGGCGTTCCACGAGGTCCGGTGGGCACGCCTCGCCCGCGACGATGGCGGTGCGCAGCGAGGCCAGACTACGGGGCTCGATCTCGTCGAGGAGGAGCCGGTAGAGCGACGGGACGGCGAGGAGGTGCGAGACCTCGTACTGCGTGATGAGGGCGGCGAGCGGCTTCGGCTCGGCCGACACGTCGGGGGCGGGCACGACGAGGGTGCCGCCCTGCGCCAGCGTCCAGAACAGCCCCGCCACCGAGCTGTCGAACGAGAACGACGGCAGGAGGAGGTACGCGGTGACGGGCTCGGCGTAGTAGGCCAGCCGCGCCGCCGTCGCGTGGGCGACGTTCCGGTGCTCGACCATCACGCCCTTCGGCCGCCCCGTGGAGCCGGAGGTGTAGATCACGTAGGCCATGCTCTCGGCCGTCGCCTCACTCTCGACCGGCTCCGCCGACATCGATGCGAGGTCGCTCGCTGCGGCATCGAGTTCGATGACAGCCGCGCTGCCCGTCGGCAGATCGGCGGCCAAGCCCGAGCGCGTGACGAGCACGGCAGCAGCGGAGTCCTCGAGCATAAATGCGAGCCGGTCCGCCGGGTAGCCGGGGTCGAGCGGAACGTAGGCCCCCCCCGCTTTCAGCACGGCGAGGATCGTCACGACGGCCTCGGCGGAACGCTCCAAGAGGACGCCCACCCGCACGTCCGGGCCGACACCGTGCGTCTGCAGGAGACGGGCGAGCCGGTTCGCACGCGCATCGAGGTCGGCGTAGGTGAACACCTCACCGCCGAAGGCGAGCGCCGCCGCATCCGGCGTCCGCGCCACCTGGGCTTCGAAGAGGTCGTGGATGCGCTCGGCGCGCGGGAGGTCGGCAGCGGTGTCGTTGAACTCGACCAGGAGACGGTGCCGCTCGGCCTCGCCGAGGAGGGAGAGTGTCCCGACGGGCGCTTCCGGCCGGGCGACGGCGTCTTCGAGCAAGGCCTCGACCTGCGCCGCGAGCCGCTCGGCAGCAGCCCGGTCGAGCACCGAAGCATCGTAGTGCAGCGCGACGGACAGCGCGTCTGCGATCCGCTGCGCGGAGAGGTGAACCCTGAACCGCTCCGCGCGCGCCTCGGCCGTATCAAGGGTCAGACTCATGCCCTCCGCCTCGTGCGTCGAAGCCCGGTCGTAAGCGAAGGTGAAGGGGAAGAAAGGCGGCGTCGATCCCGCATCGACCTGCTCCCAGTCGAAATACTCCTGCCAGGCGTTGGCCGCGTCGAGGCCGCTCTGCACGCTGCGCACGACCTCAGCAAATGGGGCCTCGGAGTCGAGGTCTACCTGGATCGGGACCTCCTTCGTCAGCGGGCCGACGGCCCCTTCGAGATCTTCGTACTTCCGGCCGTCCATCGCCACGCCGAGAGCGAGGCGGCGCTCCCCCGACAGCCGCGCGAGCACGCTGACCCACGCTCCGAGTAACACAGCCTGCTCGGGCACACCGCGCTCTTCGGCGAGGGCACGGACTCCTGACGTCACGGCCTCGCTCAGGACGAGGGGCACCGCCTGAGGCTGGAACGCATCGGTCGCCTCTTTGCGCTCGGTGGGAAGCCGGACGGCCAGCGACGCCGGGTCGAACTGCTCGCGCCAGAACGCGCGGCCCCGCTCGGCGTCCTCCCCCTCTAGTAGGTCGTTCATCCACGCCGCCACGTCAGCGTACTGGAGCGGCTCCAGCTCCTGCTGCTCGCCGTTGAGCGAGCGGGCGAGGGCCGCGAGCAGGTGGTCGAACGACGCGGCATCGGCGCAGAGCACGGGGAGCGCCAGCAGAAGCGTGTGCGCATCCGGCGCTACGCGGACGAGCGCCGCCTGCAACGCCGGCAGGGTTTCCAACTCGTTCGCCTGACGACGCAGGTCACCCCGGATCGCTTCGAGCTTCGGTGCCCGCGCGTCCGGTTCCAGCCCGGACAGGTCGTGCTCGGCGATCTCCAGCGCGTCCCCTTCGGGTATCACCTGAAGCGGAACGGCCATGCCGGGGATGCGGCTGAACGTCGTGCGGAGGATCTCCAACTCGTCCACGACGGCGGCGAGCGCGCCCTTCAGCGCGTTCCCATCGACTTCGCCGTCGAGGCGCACCGTAGCTTCGGCGCAGGAGCCGTCGGCATCGTCGCGGCGGAGCGACCACAGCCGGCGTTGCTGAGGGGAGAGCGGGAAGCCTTCGAGCGCAGCGGGCGGCGTGGCGTTGTCGTCGGTATCAGGAATCATCGGTCGGAAACAGGAGGTCAGAAACAGTGCGGGTGAAGCGGACCGCGTGTTAGTTGGAGTGCGGCTCCGTCATCGCGGCGACGACGGCGCGGTCGCCTTTGTACGGCTCGCGGGCGTGGGCGACGGCCATGTTGTTGAGCATCATCACGTCCCCCTCTTCCCACAGAAACGCGACGGTTTCCTCGCGGTAGGCGTCGAAGAGGTGGGCGATGTCGTCCGGGTCGATGGGCGTGCCGTCGCCGTAATACGTGTTGTACGGCAGGCCCTCGACGCCGAACGCGTCGAGCAGACGCTCGCGGACGGTGGGCTCGAGCGCGGAGACGTGGAAGAAGGCGGCATGGTTGAACCAGCACGTCTCCCCCGTCACCGGGTGCGTGCGGACGGACGGGCGGATCTGCCGCGTGCGGAGCCGGTCGCCGTCCTTCCACTCGAACGCGATGTCGTTGGCGCGGCAGTACGCCTCGACCTCTTCCTTGCTATCGGTCTGATAGACCTCCTGCCACGGCAGCCCGAACCCGTCGTTGTAGTTGCGGACGTACATCACGCCTTTCTCGACGAACGGCGCGCGCACGCGCTCGTCGATGCGGTCGAAGACGCGGGCGACGTTGGCGATGGGCGTCTCGCCACCTTCTTCGGCCGCGGTGAGGCAGCAGAAGTAGATCTTCAGCGGCCATGTCGTCCAGTACGTCCCCTCGTTGTGGAGGTTGATCCGCTGGTCGGCGGGGGAGATCGTGGAGGTGTAGACATTGGCCCCGCGCGTCTGGCGCGGCGTCGAGCGGTCGCGGTACTCCATCAGCCCACCCTCCGAGGTGATTTTGGCGAACGTCTCGAAGGCGTCGGCGCTGTGGACGCCGAATCCGCGGAACAGAAGCGCACCGTGCTCCATCAGCATCTTCTCGATCTCGGCGCGGTGACCGCGCGCCCACTCTAGCAGGTCCACGCCGTCGGTGGCGGGACGCACGACGAGCGGCATCGAGCGGCCCTCCATCAGTTTGGTGCTAACGAGGGCCTGGTCCGACACCTGCACGGCTTCGCGGCGGCGGCCTCGGAGTCCAGAGGGGCCTTGAGGTTTGGGAGCTTCCATGATGGGTTGTCCGTGATGGGTGAGATAAAGGGTCAGGATCGGACGGCGCGGCGGCGCGTCGAGCGGAGCGAGCGGAGGTTGGCCTCGTGAGCCGACTCGGCCTGTGCAGCCCGGTGCGCCTGCTCGGCCTCGGCGACGGCTCGGCCGAGCGCGTCCACGGTGATCTCGGGATCGCCGAGCGCGGCGCGGAGAACCGCTTCATACTGCCGGAGCAGGCCGTCGGCGGTGTCGATACTGTAGCAGTCGGTATTGTATTCGAGGGAGCCGCGGAGCGCATCGCCGTCCTCGATCACGTCCATCACGAGGTCGAACTTGGCGGTCTGAGTATGGACGGCGAGGGGCTCCGAGTCAAGCCCAGCAAGGTGGAGCTCGAAATCCGAACCTTGTTGCAGCGAGAAGACGGTCTGTACGAGCGGTGTGGTCGCCGGGTCCCGCCTCGGCTGCACAGCGTCGAGGACGAGGCCGAACGGCACGTCCTGGTGGGCATAGGCCCCGAGCGCCGTCTCGCGCACGCGCCCGAGCAATTCCCGGAACGTGGGGTCGCCCCCGAGGTCCGCCCGCAGCACGAGCAGGTTGACGAAGAACCCGACGAGGTTTTCGGTCTCGCGCCGCCCTCGCCCCGCCGTGTTGATGCCGACAGCGAAGTCCGTCTGCGCGGTGATGTGGTGCAGCAGCGCTTCGTAGGCGGCCAGCAGCAGCATGAACGGCGTGACGCCTTCGCGCCGGCTGAGCGCTCGAACTTCCGCGCCGAGCTCCTCCCCGAACGAGCGTCCCTGCCGTGCGCCTCGATGCGTCAGTACCGATGGACGCGGCGTGTCTGTGGGCATCTGCAAGACCGGCACATCGCCCCTCAACTGCTGCTTCCAATAGGCGAGGTGGCGTTCGGTCTCGCCCTCCCCCAACGTCCGGCGCTGCCAGGTGGCAAAGTCCGAGTACTGCACCGGTAACGGGGGGAGCGTCGGCGTCGTGCCGTTTACGAACGCCTCGTAGAACGTCGAAATCTCGCGGTGCAGGATCGGCAGGGACCACCCATCGACCGCGATGTGGTGGACGACGAGGAGCAGGCCGTGCTCGCCGACCGGGAGGCGCACGAGCGCGGCTCGGAGCATGAGGTCCCGCGACAGATCAAACGGCCGACGCGCCTCCTCGCGCACCCCGCGCTCGAACTCGGCGTCGCCGTTCGCCTCCCACTCGCTCAACTCGACCGGGCGCGGCGGGTCGACGACCTGCTCCGGCTCGCCGTGGGCGGAGACGAAGTGGGACCGCAGCGCCTCGTGCCGGACTACGACCGCATTGAGGGCTTGCTGGAGGGCGGTGCGGTCGAGCTTCCCGCTCAGCCGGAACGCTCCGGCGACGTTGTAGAGCGGGCTGCCCGGCTGGAGCTGGTCTACGACCCAGAGCCGCTCCTGCGCGAACGAGAGCGGGGCGCGCTCCGCCCCCACTTTCGGGATAGCATCGGCCGAGACATCGGCTCCGTCCCGCTCGACGAGAGCCTCTGCCAACTCGGCCACGGTCGGGTGCTCGAAAAGAAACGAGACGGGGAGGTCTGCGCCCAACTGCTCGCGCACGCGCGCCACAATGCGGACGGCGAGGAGCGAGTGGCCTCCGAGGTCGTAGAAGCTGTCGTGGACACCGACGCGCTCCAACCCTAGCACCTCTGCCCAGATCGCCGCGAGCGTCTCTTCGTCTCCCGTGCGCGGGGACTCGAAATCCTCTCCCATCGCCGACCGCGCGCACGCGGGATCGGGTAGGGCGCGGTAGTCGACTTTGCCGTTGGGCGTCAGCGGCAGCGCCTCCATCGTGATGAAGACCGAGGGCACCATGTAGGGCGGAAGCTTCTGCTCCAGCGCCGCGCGCAACTCCGCCCCAGGAACCGTCGCCGTGCCCGTGCCCACGAATGCCGCCAGCCGACGGTCGCTCGCCACCTCCCCCACGACCAGCACGGCAGCGCCCTGCACCTTCGGATGCCGACCGAGCGCCGCTTCGATCTCGGGAAGCTCGATGCGGAAGCCGCGCAGCTTCACCTGCCGGTCGAGACGGGCCAAGAAGTCGTACGTACCGTCAGGGCGTTGGCGCACGCGGTCGCCGGTGCGGTAGAGGCGAGAGTCCGGGTCCGGTGAGAAGGGGTCGGGCAGGAACCGCTCGGCTGTCAGCTCCGGCCGGTGGAGGTAGCCGTCCGCCACGCCCGAGCCGCCGATGTACAGCTCCCCCGGCTCGCGCGCAGGCACGGGCTGCTGTTGCTCGTCGAGCACCCACAGCGTCGTCCCCGTCACCGGAATGCCGATGGGCACCGGTGTTTCATCGGTGATCTCTCGGACGAGGTGCCACGTGGTGAAGGTCGTCGCTTCGGTCGGGCCGTAGACGTTGATGAGCCGGTCCGGCGGATCGGCGTGCAGGACTTCGCGCAACGCGCCGGGGTCCGCCCGCTCGCCGCCGAAGATCACCGTGTGCAGCGGTGCGAAGGTGGACGGCCGTTCGTACGCGACGTGGTTAAAGAGCGATGTCGTCAGGAAGAGGGTCGTAATGCCGTGCTCGCGCAGCGCCTCGGCGAGACGCGGCGGGGAGAGTACGGTGTCCTGCGGCAGCACCACCTGCCGCGCCCCGTTCAGCAGCGCGCCCCATATCTCAAACGTGGCCGCGTCGAACGACACGTTGGACACCTGCGCCACCACGTCCTCCGGCGTCAGCGTGATATAATTCGAGTCGAGGACGAGGTGGGGGACGACGCGGTGCGGACCGGCCACGCCTTTGGGCCGCCCCGTGGATCCAGAGGTATAGAGCACGTAGGCCAGGCTGTCCGCCGTCGCCCCACTCTCTATGGGCTCAGGCGATTCGGCCGCGATCTCGGGTGCCGTCCACTCGACGACGGCGGCCTCGGTCTCCGGGAGGCGGGACCGGAGCGACTGCTGCGTCACGAGCACTGTCGCCCCGGAATCGCCGAGCATGAGTGCGAGGCGCTCGGCCGGGTACGACGGATCGAGTGGGACGTAGGCCCCGCCGGCCTTGAGGATGCCCAGCATCCCGACATGCAACGCCTGCGAGCGCTCCACGCAGAGCCCTACCGGCATGCTAACCCGAACGCCTCGGGTCCGGAGATACCGAGCGAGTTGGTTGGCGCGAGCGTTCAGCTCGGCGTAGGTGAGCTGCTCGCCCTCGTACACGACAGCGACGGCATCGGGCGTCGCGGCCACCTGCGCCTCGAACAGCGCGTGGATCGTGGGGGCTACGGATGCAGACATGGGAACGGAGGATATCTGGCGTGCGGAGGCAGAGCATCGAGCTCCCCCACGCCGCAAGGTGACATGCACGCCCGTGACCAGCACGCACGAGCCCTTCGTATCGGGATGCAGTCCTCTTGGAGGAGCGACTTATGACCATAAAACAAGAGCCTACGCAAAAAATACCTCTCAGCCCCTTCCGTGAGAGGACCGCTGAGCGGAATTCATGCCGGAGGAGACCATTCCATCCAATGGTAACAAAACGACACCTCTGAGCCTAGATCGATAGGTGCTCACTTTTTGCTCAGTCCCGCGGCATCGGACGCGCCGGGTGTAAACGCGGTAGTTTAGCGCGTCCTCTCTTCGCCGCCGCCCATGCCCTCATGCTAGGCATCCTCCTCCTCACGATCCGCGAGCTGCGCGCGAAGCTCATCATCGTCGGCCTCTTCGGCGTAGCGACGTTCGTGTGGCTGATGCTGACGTTCGCGCTCAACCTCGACATCGTGGACGGCACGCTCGCGGGGCTGCGCATCTTCGGGCAGGAGGCCCCGCTCGAACGGCAGGTAGACATTCAGAACGAGGAGACGGGCGAGGTGGAAACACAGACCGTAACCCCGCTCGGCGAGAACCCGCTCGAAAGCCTCGTCGTGACGGTCGAGCAGGGCGTGGCGGGGATCACGTTCTGGGTCGTACTGCTGCTGGGGCTCTTCGCCACCGGCTCGCTCGTGGCGAGCCTGATGGAACGCGGGCAGGTGGACCTCCTGCTCTCGAAGCCGGTCTCGCGGATGGCGATATTGAGCGGGCGATTACTCGGCGTGGGCACCGTCGTGGCGGTGCTCGTGGTCTACGTGCTCGGGGCCGTGTGGCTCGTGATGTCGATCAAGAGCGGCATCTGGAACGGCGCGTTCCTGCTCGGTGTCGCCGTGGTGCTGACGATGTTCGCGGTGCTCTACGGCATCGTCACGCTCGTGAGCGTGTGGACGGAGAGCTCGGCGCTCGCGTTCATCGTGGCGCTCGGGATCATCGTGGCGTCGCTCGTCCTCGCGGCGGGGCCGGAGGCGGCCGTGCAGATCAACCGGCCGTGGCGCGAGGTCTACGTCGGGCTCTACCACCTCGTCCCGAAATTCCCCAGCGCAACGGCAATGACGTGGAGTCTGGCCGGCGGCGATCCCGTCGAGGACTGGATGCCGTTCTTCTCGTCGCTCGCCTTCGGCGCGGCGTGCTACGCGGGGGCCTTCGCGCTCTTCAAACGCAAGGATTTCTAAGGGCGGCGCAACCTCTCCCGCCGAAACGTCGAACAAGGGAGGACGGCGCGCCCGCGCCCTCTCCCCCTCAGCAGCCGTGACCACTATGCGACGCCTCCTCCCGTTCCTCACGCTCGCCTTCTTCGCCGTAGGCTGTGAGAACGTGCAATCGCCCGCCGAGCTCACGCTCCAGACTCGTGACGCCCTCGACGTGCTTCCCGCCGACGCGGATGTTGTGGGCATGTTCAACGCGGAGCGCGCCCGCTCCTCGGACGCCTTCGAAACGTTCACGGATGGCGGCTTCTCGATGCACCGGATGGGCGGCGAGGGGGCGGCCCGCTTCGAGGACTTCATCGCCGCCACCGGCTTCGACCCGGACGAGGACCTTCACCGCCTCTACTTCGCCGCGAGCGGCGACGAGATGGGCAAGCACGGCGCGCCCGCCTTCGTCGTCTACGCTGACTACGACCGGGACCGGCTCGACGACTACGTCGGCAACCAGCCCGACCTCGAGCTCGAACGGACGACGGTCGCCGACGTGCCGGTCTACCTCACGATGCAGCACGACCGCGAGATGGCCTTCGCCCTCGTCAATGACGACATGATCGTCGCCGGGTCGCGCAGCGAGGTCTACGCCATGCTCGACCGCCTCGCCGACGGCGCGAAGGGGCTGAGCACCGACGCCGCGATGATGGGGCTGATCCGCAGCGCCGGCCACCCCGACGACATGTGGGTGGCGGTGCGCGACCTCCCCGGTGACCACGGCTCTGTCGGGGAGAGCCCGTTCGGGCAGGCCGGACAGATGATGCAAAACGTCGTGCTCTCGGCCGGGTTCGAGGACGACGGCGTCGCCTTCCAGCTTCACGGCGTGACGCGCCCCGGCACCAGCACCTCGGATGCGGCCGACCTCGTGCGCGGGGCCGTCGCCACGATGAAGATGTCGGCGAAGTCCGACCGAGCCGCGCTCGACGCGCTCGACCGCGTGACCGTCCGCGAAGTCCGCGACGGCATCACCGTCGAGGGGTTCGTCAGCGAGCAGGCCTTCCGCGCGATGCGAGCCCACGCCGACGCCTGACGCAGCGCGGCGCTCGTTCATCCCCCCGTCGGCCGAAGCCGACGGGGGTTTTTTGTGGAGGCCGGCGGCACCGCTCCGCCCCGTCGTAGTTTCCGCGCCGTCACCCAAATCCGCTGCCGCATGGTCTACACGAACGTCACCGACGACCTCCCCTCCCTCGAGGCGCTCCCCACGATCCCGCGCCCGAACCGCGTCCTTCTCACGACGCCGGAGCACTTCCGCGTCGCCTACGTCATCAACCCCCACATGGAGGGCAACATCGGGGCCGTGGACGCCGACGAAGCCCAGCGCGAGTGGGAGCGGCTGCGCGAGGCCTACCGGGACGCAGGCATCGAGGTGAACGTGCTCGACGGCGCGCCGGATCTCCCAGACATGGTGTTCTGCGCGAACCAGTCCCTCCCGTACCAGACGCCCGGCGGCGAGCGCGGCGTCGTCATCAGCCGGATGCACGCCCCGCAGCGCAAGGCCGAGGTCGAGCACTACGCCGACTTCTTCGCCGCGCAGGACTACGAGGTGAAACGCCTCGACGCCGACCTCCCCGGCGATTTCGAGGGGATGGGCGACGCGCTCTGGCACCCCGAGCGCTACCTCCTCTGGGGCGGCCACGGCTACCGCACCGACCCCGAGGTCTACGCCCGCCTCTCCAGCGCCCTCGGCTTCCCCGTCTGCGCCCTCCGCCTCACCGACCCCGACTTCTACCACCTCGACACCTGCCTCTGCCCGCTCGACGAGCACACCGCGCTCATCTACCCCGACGCCTTCAACGACGACGGGCTCGGGCTCATCCGCCACTACTTCACCCGCGTGCTGGAAGCGCCCGAGGACGAGGCACGCACCCTCTTCGCCTGCAACGCCCACTCCCCGGACGGCGAGCACGTCATCATCCAGCGCGGCTGCACCGATACGATCGACCAACTCCGCGATGCCGGGTACACCCCGGTCGAAGTCGAAACCGGCGAGTTTCTGAAGTCCGGCGGCTCCGTCTTCTGCATGAAGGTGATGTACTGGTAGAAAGGGTACAGTGGAAGGGGTAAAGGGTAAAAGGGAGCTCAGGCGATCGGAGCGCGCTCCTCGTCGGAGCTGCCACCTTGTTACCCTTCGCCCTTTACCCTTACCCTTTACCCCTTGACTGTATCCATCATCATCCCGGCGCTCGACGAGGCAGCGGAGCTTCCGGCAACGCTGGCGAGCGTGCGCGTGCAGCCGGGGCCGAAGCACATCGTCGTCGCCGACGGCGGGTCGGATGATGCGACGCGAGAGATTGCGGCGCAGCACGGGGTGGACGTGGTGATGGCCCCGCGCGGGCGGGCACGGCAGATGAACGCCGGGGCGGAGCGCGCCACCGGCGACGTACTCCTCTTCCTCCACGCCGACACCCGCCTGCCCGACGGTGCGCTCGACCGCGTCCGTGCCGCCCTCGCCGATCCCGCCGTGGCGGCCGGCTGCTTCCGCCTCCGGTTCGACCGCGGCGGCTTCTGGCTCTGGCTCTGGACACGGCCCCTCTGGATGCACTGGCACCGCTGGGCCTTCGGCGACCGCGCCCTCTTCGTCCGGCGCAGCGCGTTCGACGCCGTCGGCGGCTTCCCCGACCAGCCGATCTTCGAGGACCTCGACATGGTGCAGGCGCTCCGGACGCAGGGCCGGTTCGTCTTTCTCGACGCCGCCGTGACGACGTCGGCGCGGCGGTTCGTACGGCACGCCAGCCTCCGGCAGCAGCTCCGCAACTGGGCGCTGTGGGGGGCGTGGCTCGTCGGCGTCTCGCCCCGCCGGGTCGCCCGGTTCTACCCGACGCACAGCGAAACGGCGAGGGCAGGCACCATGCCCGCCCCCGCCGCGCCGGAGACTCCGAGAGCCGGAGACTCGGAGGTAGTCACCCAGACCTAGAACGCGATGTCGCCGAGTTCGGAGATGTCGAACGCCGCGGTGAAGGTGCCGTTGTTGGAGGAGTACACCGTGTACCGCTCCCCTGCACGGTCGAAGAGATACACCTGGTTCGAGCCGTCGATGAAGAACGCCGCGCCTACCGCCGAGATCGGAGAGCTCCCGTTGCCGAAGTCCGAAGGAAAGTCGCTCACACTATCGAAGGAGTCGTTACCGTAGAAATACCGCTGGTACTGCGTTCCGTTCTGGTTGAACAGGATGATGTGGTTCGAATTCCGCACCGAGATGACCGCTCCGATCGAAGCGAGGTCGCATCCGGCATCGTCGAACTCCTCCTCGAACGAGGCCGGCGTGTCGAAGCCACCGTTTTGGCCGCGCTCATACTTCGTGTACGTATCCCCATCGGTGCTTAAGAAATAGGTATCTGGTTGGGACCCGTTCTCGCTGGCCGCTGCCCCCACCTCGTCGAACGGGAGGTTGCCATCTTCCAGATCGTCGATGTCGTCGGCGTCGGAGACCGCCCCCGTCGTGAGGTTGATTCTGACGAACCGGTCGCCGTCGGTGTTGAAGAGGACGATGCGGCTATCGCCCGCGTTCGGATAGGCGGCACCGATCTCGCTACTGCTGCCTCCCCCCTGTCCGAAGGAGAACGTGGTCGGGCAGGACGAGGCCGACTTCACGTGGATGGACGAGGGGCTGACGAGCTACAACACGAACGTCGGCACCGACGCCTTTTACGGCGACGAGGTGGACGCGTGGGACCCCGCTCAGCAGTCGCACTACACCCTCGCCGGCACCGGCCGTGCCGTCCCGCCGGTGCGCCACGGCGATCAGTTCCCCATCGCCGGCCGGTCGCGCAGCGTCGCGTCGTACTCCACGCCGGCCGTGCTCCTCCACGCGCTCGAAGGGATCGCCGGGCCGGAGCGGTTCCGCGAAGCGCTTCGCACCTACGGCGAGCGCTGGGCCTACAAGCGCCCCTACCCCTACGACCTATTCAACACGTTCGAGGACGTCCTCGGCGAAGACCTCGACTGGCTCTGGACCCCGACCCTCTTCGAGACGTGGACCGTCGACCACGCGATTGCCAGCGTCGAGCAGACGGCGGACGGGGTGACGGTGCGGGTCGCCGACCTCGGGCTGGCCCCGATGCCCGCCCCCGTGGTGGTGACCTACGCCGACGGGCGCACCGAGGAGCGCACGGTCCCGGTGGCGACGTGGCTGGAGGGCCGGACCGAAGCATCCGTGGCCTTCCCGCCCGGCAGCGTCGCCCGCGTCGAGATCGACCCCGGCGTGTACCTCCCCGACGTGGACCGCGCCAACAACGCGTGGAGCGCGAGCGGTGGACCGGCGGTGCGTCCGCCGTCCGGGAGCGAGTGATACGCCCTTCGATGAATGATTAGAAAAGGGCTTCGCCGAGCTTGCACCGGCCCGAGCGTGCCCCTTACCTTCGTCCTCCCGCTCGAAAATCCGTGACGGAGTTTCCTCGGTAGCTCAGCGGTAGAGCATGCGGCTGTTAACCGCAGGGTCGTAGGTTCGAATCCTACCCAGGGAGCAGAGAGCTGAGATGCTACGAGAGTGCGACATCTCAGTTCTTTTTTTGTAGAGGGCGGAGGTGCGACAGTTACAGGTCGCAGAAGCTGTGAGGCAGTTGGGTAAGCCTCCGGTGCCGCCCGATCTTTCGTGCCTTGGCCGCCATCGTCCTCATATCCCTCGTCCTCTTCGCCCCCGCCCTGGGCGTCGGCGATGATTGCTGTCTGTCCATACCCGAAGAGGATGGCATCGTTGCGGGGGGCACATTCGGCCGTTCGGGCATGCCGCCGCTGAGGGGAGACCCCTGCGACTCGGAGTGCCCACCCGAAGGCGGGTGCTGCGCGGTGTGCGTCGTGTGCTGCAAGACTGCCTTTCGTTCCTCGTCGCCGTGTGGTACCACCAAGGCCGGCGCTGCGGGCACCCTGGCCCCCCTCCCTTCCCCCCTCCCCGCTACCGATCCTGGCTGCTCCGTCTGGCATCCGCCCCGTGGCTGACGTCGCCTCACCGACGCCCGTGCCCGCTCGACGGGCCTACGCCCCGCCTACCTCGCCAGACGTTTCCGCTGCCGCTTCGCACCTCGGGGTGCGGCCCGGCATCGCGGACCAGCCACGGAATCTATGCCTCACCGCTTGCCCCAGGCCCTCCAACGGCCCGCCCTCCTCGCTCTCGCCCTCCTCGCGCTCCTCGCCGCCCCCGCCTCCGCCCAGCACACCCTCCGCGTCCGCGTCACCGATGAGCACTCGGGCGAGCCCCTCCCCGGAGCCAGCGTCGTCCTCGAAGGGACGGCCGTCGGCGCCGCTGCCGGACCCGACGGACTCGCCACCGTCACGGGCGTCCCCGACGGCGAGCATGCCTTCGTCGTCTCCTTCGTGGGCTACGAGCCGGCTCGCCTGACCCTCGCCTTCCCGCCGGCCGACCCAGACGCGCCCGTCGAGGTCGCCCTCGGAGAGGACCACGACGAGATGGGCGAGGTCGTCGTCGGTGCCATGCGGACGAGCCGAACGATTGCCGAGATCCCCACCCGCGTCGAGACCATCGCCGGGGAGGAGATCGACGAGAAGATCTCGATGGAGCCCGCGAACATCTCCATGCTGCTGAACGAGTCGCCCGGCATCGTCGTCCAGCAGACCTCCGCCGTCTCCGGGAACGCCTCCATCCGCATCCAGGGCCTCGACGGCCGCTACACCCAGCTTCTCAAGGACGGCTTCCCCCTCTACGGCGGCTTCTCCGGCGGCCTCTCCCTCCTCCAGGTCCCGCCGCTCGACCTCCGCCAGGTCGAGATCATAAAAGGCCCCGCCTCCACGCTCTACGGCGGCGACGCCATCGCCGGCCTCGTCAACCTCGTCTCGAAGACGCCGGGGCCGTCGGCGGACGCCGAACCCGAGCGTTCCCTCCTCCTCAACGCCACGAGCGCGGGCGGCTTCGACGCCGGTGCCTTCCTCGCCGACCGGGCCGAGCGCTTCGGCTACACCCTCCTCGCCTCGGGGAACCTCCAGCGGGCCTACGACGGCGACGGCGACGCGTTCACGAATATCCCCCGGACTCGTCGCGTGACGTTCGCCCCCAGGGGGTTCTACTACCCGTCGGCGGCGACGACGGTGTGGGCCGGGCTCACGGGCACAGTGGAGGAGCGCGAGGGCGGCGACGTGGCGGTGATCGAGGGGGACGACGTGCCAGGCACCGCGTTCGTCGAGCGGAGCGAGAGCCGGCGGCTCACCTCGCAGGCCCGCCTCGACCACGCCCTCTCGGAGCGGACGACGCTCACACTCAAGCAGAGCACGAGCCTCTTCGACCGGAGCGTCGACCTCCCGGGCTACCGGTTCGAGGGGACGCAGACGGCGACCTACTCAGAGGCCTCCGCCCTCCTCCTCCTCGGCGAGCACGACCTCGTCGCCGGCCTCGATCTCCGCACTGATGCCTTCGATCAGGACCGTACGAACGGACCCGAGCCAGGTGCGGAGCTGGACTACACCTTCGTCACGGCGGGCGCGTTCGTGCAGGACACGTGGGATGTGGCGAACCGGCTCGCTGTCGAGCTGGGGCTCCGCGGAGACTACCACGACGCGTACGGCTTCTTCGCCCTCCCCCGCGCCTCGGCGCTCTTCCGGCTCACGGAAAGCCTCAGCGCCCGCCTCACCGGAGGGCTAGGCTACAAGGCACCGACGGTGTTCCTCGAGCCCTCGGAGGAGCGGGCGTTCGAGGGCGTCCTCCCCCTGGACGACGACGTGGAGGCGGAGACCTCCTACGGCGGCACGTTCGACGTCAACTACGAGGCCGTCCTCTTCGACCGCGTCTCGCTCTCGCTCAACCAGGCCGTCTACCTCACGCGGCTCTGGAACGCCCTCGTGCCCGTCGTCGAGGCCGGCCCGTCCGAGGGGGCAGAGGGCCTCCTCCGCTACCGGAACGCCACCGGCCCCGTCCGCACGCAGGGGCTCGAGACGAACGCCCGCTTCGGCCTCGGCGACTTCAAGCTCTTCCTCGGCTACGTCTACCTCGACGCCATTACCGCCGATGACGGCGGTGCCGAGCACGACGCCGACGGCGAGCGGACCCCGCTCGCGCTCACGCCCGAGCACAAGACGTACACCGTCCTCGTGTGGGAGCGGCACGGGCGCGGCCGGATCGGGCTGGAGGCGTACTACACAGGCCCACAGCGGCTCTCCGACGGCGAGCGGATGCCGGGTTACTGGGTCACCGGCGTGATGGCGGAGTGGCGCGTGGGGCCGGCCCGGCTCTTCCTCAACTTCGAGAACTTCCTCGATACGCAGCAGACGAACTACGGCCCCGTCGTGCTCGGCCCGCGCGCGACGCCGACGTTCGCGGAGGTGTGGGCGCCGACGGACGGGTTCGTCGTCAACGGCGGCGTGAAGTACGCGTTCTAGCAACCTGTTCCACCGCCCACCCGGGGGCACGACGATCTGCATGGATCAGATGGACTTCCGAGTGCGCGGCCTCGGTCACAGGCCGATGCCCCCGTCGTTCATCCCGCCCCCCGGCGAGCCCTCCGTCCGCGCTTGGCGACGCTCGGCGGGCTTCCCGAACGTCCACGTCAGCGTCGCCGAGAGCGAGCGCTGCGCCGGGTCGCGGACGCCGAGTTCGGCGTACGCCTCGTTCTCCGACTCGAACTCGAAGCGCGCCGTGCCGAAGGGGTCGTTGGCGCGGAGGCTGAGCGAGAGCGCGTCGCCCATGAGCTTTGCCGCAGCCCCACCGACGTGAACCCGAACCCCGACGAACGCCCGCTTCCTCGCCTCCGACCTCGGCCGCCCGCTCGACGGCTTCCCCTCCGAGCGCTGGCTCGATGTCCGCTCCGCGAACGTCTACCAGATCATGCTCGACCGCCTCGACCTCGCCGTGGCGCGCGACTGCGACGGCGTCGAGCCCGACAACGTGGACGGCTACACGAACGACCCCGGCTTCCCGATCACCGCGACGGACCAGCTCGCCTCCAACCGCAACCTCGCGAACGCGGCGCACCAGCGCGGCCTCGCCATCGCCCTCAAGAACAGCGGCGACCAGGCCGCCGACCTCGTGGCCTACTTCGACTTCGAGCTCAACGAGGAGTGCTTCGACTTCGAGGAGTGCGACCAGCTCCAGCCGTTCATCGACGCCGGCAAGGCCGTGTTGAACGTGGAATATCCCGGCTCCCGCAGCGCTGCCCAGACCCTCGCTGCGACGGTCTGCCCCGAGGCGAACGCGCGAAGCCTGCGCACCCTCATCCTCCCCGAAAACCTTGACGACGCGTGGCGCGTGGCGTGTTTTTGAGAGTGCTGTTGAGAGGCTATCAGGATGGTGTGCGCGGCACAGCGCCGGGGGGTTAGCTTGTAGCGACCCCAACCGCCGCCGCCATGCGCCTCCTCTGTCTCCTCGCGTTCCTCGCCGCGCCCGCCCTCGCCCAGTCCATTTCGATGCCCTTCGAGGTCGCCGTGCCCGGCACGCTCGCCCCGCTCGACACCGTCTACCTCGTCGGCTCCTTCAACGGCTGGAACCCCGGCGACGGGCGCGGCGACAGCCCGACGATGGGCGAGCCGCTGCCGATGAAGTCCCTCGGCGGACATCACTTCGCGCTGACGCTCGACCTCCTCGCAGGTGACGTGGTCGAGTACAAATACACCCTTGGGAGCTGGCGCGCCGTAGAGAAAGGGTGGGATGGCGGGGAGATCGAGAACCGGCGGGCGGCAGTGCAGCCCGGCCTCGCCGTGCACGACACCGTCGCGCAGTGGGCCATAGCCTCAGTGCATGCCGGCCATTGGCTGCCGGAAGACGTACCGTTCGACCAAGAGTTCGAGACCTACCAGCGCTGGAAGGTCGATTACGGCGAGCCCGAGCCCGGCGACTCCCTCTCCTTCGAGGACATGGACCGCGCCGTCGCGAGCTTCCGGGCGGCGTGGGAGGCCGACGCGCGGCGACTCGGATATGGCCCTGCGGCCCCGTCCGTCGGTATCCTCCAGGCACTCGGACGCTTCGGCGGCTTCGACCGCGCCCGCTACGACTACGTGCTCGGCCGCTACGTGCTGCCGGCGGCCCTCGAACGGCTGCGACGGATGGAGGAGGCCCCGCCCTCGGAAGCACTCGCCCTGAGTGTACCCCAATTCAAACACATCTTCGGTGCAGAAGCGCTGCGCGCCGACCTCGCGCCCGATCAGCGGACGGCCGCGCACGACGGGCTCCGCCGGCTCTACGCCCTCCTCCCCGCTCTCCGCACCGCCGCGCCCGTCCGCTTTCCCGACCTCCTGCCCTCGCTCAATCCCGAGCCCCTCGCGGCCGACCTCGTGCTCTGGCGCATCGACGAAGCCCGTCGCGCCGGGGACACCGACACCGCCCTCCTCCTTCTCGGCGAGACCCTCCGCGCCGGGTCCGCCGACGACTTCTTCCCCCACGACCTCGTCATCGGCCCGCTCCTCGCCATCGCCGCCGAAGCGGACGGACCGGAGCTCGCTTTCCGCGCGCTCGATGTCCTCCTCACCGAGACCTCGGACCGCTTCACGAATCTCGACGACCTCCGCACGCGCTATGCCGCCGCCGACTCCGGGGCGGGGCCGGCCCGGTTCGAGCGGCTCCTCCCGCAGCGCCCCGCCTTCATCCTGCCCGCCGTCGAGCCCGCCCCCACCATCGCGGGCACGTACCGCGACCTCACCGCCGAGACCGACTTCGACCTCGCCTCGCTGCGCGGCCGGACCGTCCTCGTCGATTTCTGGGCGACGTGGTGCGGCCCCTGCATCGCCGAGATCCCCACCCTCGTCGCCTTCGAGCAGGAGACCGCCGCCCGCGACGACTTCGCCCTCCTCTCCGTCAACGCGGACGCCGTCACCAGCGGCGAGCCGCCCGAGGCCGTCCGCGCGTTCATCGAGGAGCACGGGATCACGTACCCGGTGCTCTACGACGAGGAGGGCCGTTCGCTGGCCGAGGCGTTCGGGGTGCGCGGCTACCCGTGGAAGTTCCTCATCGAGCCAGACGGGACGGTGCGGAATGTGCCGCCGGACGTGCCCGCGCTGGACTACGTGCGCGACCGCCTCGGCGCGGCGGAATGAGTCGGCGCAGCGGATCAGGTCAGCGCCAAGTGCATTGCCGTTTAAAGGCCGGGCTCCTACTCTGGGGCTATCACCCACCCTGCTCCGCTTTGCGCTTTCTTTTGATCCCGGGCCTCCTCTTCGCCCTGTCGTCGTGCGACGAGAACCCCACTACGCAGCAGCCCGACCCGACTCCGATGGTGGGATGCGATGGGCAAACGTATCCCGCGCTCTCCGAGACGCCGTACGTGCTCCCCTACGCCGTCGGCGAGACGTATGAAACGGGGCTCGCGAACTGCTCGAGTTCGTACCACGGGGCGGGGCAACCGGACCAGTACGCGACCGACTTCGACATGCCGGTCGGCACGCCGTTCGTCGCGGCACGGGCGGGGCGCGTGCACCGCATCGTCGAGGACGCGTAGAGCGGCGGCGAGCGTGTCGAAGAAGCGCGCGTCGACCACGGCGATGGCACGTTCGGGCTGTACGACCACGCGCCGCAGGACGGCATCGATGTCGAGGTCGGCGACGTGGTAGCACAGGGCGAACAGCTCGGGGTGACGGGGCGCTCGGGGTTGGCAGGCTATCCACACCTCCACTTCACCGTCGTCCAAGGGTCGCCGGTCTATCCGTACGACGGCATTCCCGTGTCGTTCAAGAACGCCAGGCCCGCCCACACCGCCAGGCAACACGCGGTACGAAGCCGGGGCCTATTGACCCGTCCCTCTCCGTTCGTATGTTGGCCCTACGGAAGCCAGGGGTGCCGCTCGCTCGTAGCGGCTGAGAAAGACCCTTCGCACCTGATCCGGTTCGCACCGGCGTAGGGAGGCTTTCCGGTTCTGCGGCCCCCGCGCGCTCCGGCTTCCGCCCGTCCCTTTCCAAACCCGGAAGCCGCCATGTCCCACGCGCCCGCCCTCTCCACGTCTGCCGCCGCCAAGCGCGAAGCCGACGCCCGCACCCACGACCGCCTCGACGAACTCAGCGCCGAAGTCCGCCGCCCGTTCCCGCGCTCGAAGAAGGTCTACGTCGAGGGGGCACGTCCCGACGTGCTCGTCCCGATGCG
Source organism: Rhodothermales bacterium (assembly GCA_038232935.1). Lineage (GTDB taxonomy): Bacteria > Bacteroidota > Rhodothermia > Rhodothermales > JANQRZ01 > JBBSMX01. The sequence continues at coordinate 89,287 of JBBSMX010000002.1, forward strand.
CGAGGTCGAACTGAGCGACTCGCCTACCTCGCACGGCGGCACGCCGAACCCGCCGTTCCCGCTCTACGACACGAGCGGCCCCTACACCGACCCCGACGCCGCCATCGACCTCCGGTGCGGGCTTCCGAGCGTGCGCGGCACGTGGATCGAGGAGCGCGGCGACACCGAGCAGCTCGGCGGGCTGACGAGTGCGTTCGGCCGCGAGCGCGCCGGTGACGGGAGGCTCGATCACCTCCGGTTCGAGCACGTCCACGCGCCCCGGCGGGCGAAGGCCGGGCAATGCGTGACGCAGCTTCACTACGCCCGGCGCGGCGAGGTCACGCCCGAGATGGAGTTCATCGCCATCCGCGAGAGCCAGAAGCTGGAGGCGATGCGCGCCGCCGACCCGAGCATCTTCCACCAGCATCCGGGCCAGCCGTGGGGCGCGAAGATCCCCGACGCCATCACGCCTGCGTTCGTACGCGACGAAGTCGCCCGAGGCCGCGCCATCATCCCCGCCAACATCAACCACCCCGAGCTGGAGCCGATGATCATCGGGCGGAACTTCCTCGTGAAGATCAACGCCAACATGGGCAACTCGGCCGTCACGTCGAGCATCGCGGAGGAGGTCGAGAAGCTCGTCTGGGCGATCCGATGGGGGGCTGACACCGTGATGGACCTCTCGACCGGAGCCAACATCCACGAGACGCGCGAGTGGATGCTCCGCAACTCGCCCGTCCCGATCGGCACCGTGCCGATCTATCAGGCACTCGAAAAAGTCGGCGGCGTGCCCGAGGAGCTGACGTGGGACCTCTTCCGCGACACCCTCGTCGAGCAGGCCGAGCAGGGCGTGGACTACTTCACGATCCACGCCGGCGTCCTCCTCCGCTTCGTCCCGCTCACCGCGAACCGGCGCACCGGCATCGTCTCGCGCGGCGGCTCGATCATGGCGAAGTGGTGCCTCGCGCACCACCAAGAGAACTTCCTCTACACCCACTGGGACGAGATCTGCGAGATCATGGCCGTCTACGACGTCAGCTTCTCCATCGGCGACGGCCTCCGTCCCGGCTCCATCGAGGACGCGAACGACGACGCGCAGTTCGCCGAGCTCTACGTGCAGGGCGAGCTGA
>JBBSMX010000003.1:0-73361 GCA_038232935.1 Rhodothermales bacterium
GAGACGGCCTTCAGCGGGATCGAGAGTCGGCTGCCGAAGTCGATCCACGCGGTGACGGCGCGGGGCTTCGAGACGAAGGTGTTCCTGTTCCTGCTCACCCTCAGCCTCGACGGCCTCATGTAGCACACAACTTGGGTTACATAATGTGTAGAGAGTTGCGAATTGCTCTGCGGCGGGCTCTCAGTACCCCCGTACAGTTACGGATCCGCCCCTTCCGTTCCCTGCTCCCCTCAGCCCCGGAGATCCCCCATGCGCCGTTTACATACCCCGCCGTCCCCTCTGACCGCACTCGCCCTGTGCGGCTTCTTGCTCGCCGCAGCCTTCGCCCCGGCCCATGCCCAGGAGAAGCGTCCCGCCCTCGACGCCTCTTTCGCTTCTGACGCGCTCGACCAAGTCACGTGGAGCGCTGAGCGCGACGTGCCCCTCTTCCTCACCGGTCACCTCCGCGCCCCCGACGGCAAGCGCGGTGCCGAAGCCGCCGAGGCGTTCCTTGCCGAGCGCGCGCCGCTCTTCGGTCTCGCCGAAGCGGACGACGCCTTCCGCGTGACGCAGACGTTCACCGGCGATCTCGGCGACACGCACGTCCGTGTGCAGCAGACCGTCGATGGCGTACCCGTCTTCGGGGCCGAGTCCATGGTCCACCTCGACCGCAGCGGGGCCGTCTACGCGTACAACGGCGATGTGTACCCCGAGGCCGCCCGCGTCGACACGCGCCCGTCCGTATCGAGCGGGGCCGCGATCTCCGCCGCGCAGTCCGTGCTGGAGCCGGGTACGGTGTACCGTGCGGCGAACGTCTCGCGCGACGCAGACCCCTTCGCCGCCGCCGCTCAGCCCGATTGGACGCCGACGGCCGAGCTCGTCGTCTATCCGTTCGAGAAAAACGCCGTGCTCGCCTACCACGTCCGCCTGTTCGTCGACGAGCCGATGCCCGCCAACTGGGAAGTCTTCGTCGATGCCCACACGGGTGAGGTCGTGGACCGCTACAACTCGATCCACACCGGGGACGCGTCCGCGTCCGCCGTAGCCCCGATGCCGATGGCGGACACGAACGGCACCGGGACGAGCCTCTTCGGCGGCACGCTCAACATCCCGACGTTCCTCTCCGGCAGCAATTACTACCTCTACAACACCACACGCGGGCCGAGCTACATCCGCACGATGACGGCCAACAACGGCACGAGCCTCCCCGGCTCTTACGTCACCAACCCCGACAACAACTTCACCGCGCAGACGCAGAAGGCCGCCGTCGATGCTCACTACGGCGCGATCTCGACGTTCGACTACTACAAGAACACCTTCAACCGCAGCTCCTACGACAACAACAACGCTACGATCACCTCGACCGTCCACTACTCCTCGAACTACAACAACGCGTTCTGGAACGGGAGCCAGATGGTCTACGGCGACGGCGACGGCTCGCAGTTCATCGCCCTCGTCGCGCTCGACATCGCGGCGCACGAGCTGACGCACGCCGTCACTGAGCGGACGGCCGGGCTGATCTACCAGAACGAGTCCGGCGCGCTCAACGAATCGGTCTCCGACATCTTCGCCATGATGGTGGACCGCGACGATTACCTGATCGGCGAGAACTCGTACACGCCGGGGATTTCCGGCGACGCCCTCCGCTACATGGACAACCCGCCCGCCGGCAACCAGCCGGACTACTACCCGAACCGCTACACCGGCTCGGCCGACAACGGCGGCGTCCACACGAACTCCGGCATCTCGAACAAGGCGGCGTACCTGATGGTCGCTGGCGGCACGGCCCACGGCGTGACCGTCGCCAGCATCGGCCGGGCGAAGACCGAGCAGATCTGGTACCGCGCCCTCACGACGTACTTCACGCAGTCGACCAACTTCGCCGCGGCGCGCTCGGGCACGCTCCAGGCCACGGCCGACCTCTACGGCAGCAGCGGGTCGGAGTACGCCGCCGTGCAGAACGCGTGGGCGGCGGTGGGCGTCGGCAGCCCTGCCGGCGGCGGGGGCGGCTCGAACGACACGTACGAGCCCAACGACTCGTTCGCCCAGGCCTACGGCCCGCTCACGTCCGGCACGGTGTACAGCTCGTTCATCGCCTCGTCCTCCGACGATGACTACTACACGTTCACGTCCACGGCGACGGGCACGATCACCGTCACGCTCGGCGGCTTCTCCGGCGACTACGATGTGTTCCTCTACAACGGGAGCCAGACCGAGATAGGGCGCGGCTACACGACGAACAACCCGGAGACGATCTCCGTCGCGAACGCCGCCGCCGGGACGTACTACGTCCGCGTCGATGGCTACAACGGCGCTTCCAGCACCACCGACGATTACCAGCTCACGGTGAGCTACCCGACCGGCGGCGGGGGCGGCGGCACGCCGCAGTGGTACTACGAAGACCTCGTCTACGAGTCGCCGCACAACTACCCCAACAACTACAACAACTCGAAGACCTACACGAAGGCCGGCGCGCAGCGCGTGGCGATGTACTTCTCGACGTTCAACACCGAGGCGAACTACGACTTCGTCTACGTCAAGAACGCGGGCGGCGCGACGCAGGCGACCTACCACGGCAACCTGTCGGCGTTCTGGGCCATCGTGGACGGCTCGTCGATCACGGCCAACCTCGTCACCGACGCGAGCGTGCGGAAGTACGGCTACAAGGTGACGCGCGTGGCGTACTTCTCGCCGAACCCGCTCTTCGCGGGCGGGGAGGAGGGCACGCCGATGGCGAGCGCGCCGGACGCGGCCGAGAGCGTGCCGGTCGAGGTCGGCGCGAAGTCGCTCGGCGGTCCTGTGGCGTTCGGGCTCGCGCAGAACCGGCCGAACCCGCTCGCGTCGTCGGCGACGATCTCCTACGGGCTCGAAACGACGAGCGCCGTCCGGCTCGTGGTCTACGACGTGCTCGGCCGCGAGGTCGCCGTGCTCGAAGACGACGTGCGCGAGGCGGGATCGTACGAAGTCCGCTTCGACGCGGCGGACCTGCCGGCCGGGACGTACTTCTACCGCCTGCAGGCCGGGGACTACGTCGAGACGAAGCAGATGACCGTCGTGCGCTAGCGCAACCCATCGGCAGCGTTTGACAAGGGGGGCGCCCGTAGGTCGGGGCGTCCCCTTCTGTTTGTTTGGAGAGCAGCGGGTAGCGCTTCGCCGAACGGATCACGCTCGTGCCCTAAGCGTGAGAGCTCCATGCCGATACGCCGTTTGACGATGAAAGCGCTTGTTGCGGGACTGGCCCTCGTGACCGGGCTCACGGGGAGCGTTGTGGTGATGAGCAAGCCGGCACAGGCGCAACTCGTGATGGAACCCGAAGCCCTGAGTGTCACGCTGCCGCAGGGTGAGACCGAGGCGCGCACCGTGACGTTGAGGAACACCGGGAGTGAGCCGCTCGCGTTCTGCGTCAACTTCGACCGGCCGTTGCAGCGGGCGGTAGGAGCGGTGCAGCTCGCAAACGAAGCCCTCGGGGGAGCGTGCGGGACCTACGGCGAGGTGCTCTTCCTCGTGAACCGCTCAGGGCTCCCCGGCTGCTGCGCGAGCGCTCACGGGCTGACTATGACCCCCGACGGCCGGCTCTTTGCCGCGGAGTACCACACGGACCTCACCTACGAGCTCAACGCCGAGCTCGGCTTCGTCCGGGCGTTCGACCACCCTGTGGTGGCCGAGCTCGCGCCGTTCCCCGTGACGACGGGATTGACGTACAACGCCGACACCGGGACGCTGTGGTGGCTCAACATCGAGGAGTACACCGACGGGTTTCGGCGTGCGCTACTCCTAGAAGGCGATCTCAACGGAGTGCCGACGGGGCGGCGGATCGAGCTCCCGATTGGAGCGGACGGGCCGCCGGACGAGCGCGTCAACGCCGTCGGGCTCGTCTACGACCCCGCGACGGAGCTCTATTACTACCTGGACTTCTCCGGCGACCGCCTCTGGGCCGTGGACACCCTCGGGGTCGTCGCCGAGGGGTACCCCGTCGAGTTGGAGGCGTACCCCGGTGCCCAGTTCGGGTTCGGGCTCGATGCGCACTCCACGAGCGAGGATGCGGCGGGGCTGCGCTTCGAGGTGGGGACGGCCCTGCCCCCGCAGCCGGGCGTCCGCCGAATCGTCGTGGCGGAGCAGTACGGGGGGGACACCGCGCCGGAGGCGGAGCCGCTCGTGACCCCGCTCTCTGAGCCGCTGCCGGGGACGGATAGCGGAGGGATGGGCGGGGAGCCGGTGCGAAGCCGGACGGACCCCAACGGCGTGCTCTACTATCCGTATAGCGGGTTCGGAGAATCGGGCGTAGTGGCGATCCGTCCGCACCCGCTGCCGCCGTCGTGGCTGGTGGTGGAGGCGTGGGACGGGACGCTCGCGCCGGGCGAGAGCCGACAGATCACGCTGACGTTCCGGCCGGGCGCGCGGGCGGTGGGCACGTACACCGCCACACTGCAAGCGTTCACCGCAGAGACGGGCGAAGCGGTGGAGGTCCCGCTGACGCTGGAGGTGATGCCGGGGACGGTGAGCGAGGAGGAGCCGGCCGAGGTGCCGGAAGCGTCGCTCGCGGTGTATCCGAACCCGACGAACGCTTCGGCGATGGTCGCGCTGACGCTCGGTGCGGCTTCCGAGGTACGGGTGGCGGTCTACGACGTGCTCGGGCGACGGGTCGCGCTGCTCAGCGAAGGAGCGCTCGATGCGGGGACGCATCGCTTGCGCTTCGACGGGCGGGCGCTGCCGGCCGGTCTCTACCTCGTCCGCGCCGAGAGCGGAAGCCGCAGCTTCACCGAGCGGATCACGCTCGTGCGCTAGATCGGCTCTTGCTTTCTCAGAGCGCGCTCGCAGGCCGGGGCGTTCCCTTTTCGTTGGGCGCGAATCGACCGCAGGCGCGGCGGAGGCGGTCGTAGCTTGCACGGCCTCGTTTATCGCCTCCGTTTCATGCCGGCTCCGCGCTACCCCGACTCGCAGCCTACCGCTGCCGCCCCGCTCGCTGCCGAACTCGTCCTGAACGGCGAGCACGCGGCCAAGCCCAACGCGATCCGTCTCTGCGTCATCGACATCGGCTCCAACTCGTTCCACGCCATCGTCTTCGACGCCTTCCCCGACGGGACGTTCGCCATCGTGGATACGCTGAAGGAGATGGTGCAACTCGGCGAAGGCGGGTTCACGACGCACCAGTTGACCGAGGAAGCGCAGGAGCGCGGGCTCGCGGCCCTCGCCCGCATCCGTGAGATGGCCGATGGCTACGGTGTGGCCGATTACGTCGCCTGTGCGACGAGCGCCGTCCGCGAGGCCGAGAACGGCGGCGAGTTCATCGAGCGCGTCCGCGACGAGACGGGCCTCTACATCCGCACGATCAGCGGCGAGACGGAGGCGGACCTGATCTACAAAGCCGTCCGCCACGCCGTCGACATCTCCGAGCCGTCGCTGCTCGTGGACATCGGCGGCGGCTCGACCGAGTTCATCATCGCCGACCGTGCGGGTTCGCACTTCACGACGAGCCTCAAGCTCGGCGCGGCGCGGATGACGGAGCAGTTCGTCACCACCGATCCCGTAGCGGAGGCGGAGTTCCGCGCGCTGCGGGCGCACATCCGGAAGGAGCTCGGTCCGGTCTTTCGGGCGGCGCACGAGCGCGGGGTGCGCCGCGTTGTCGGCAGCTCGGGGACGTTGCAAAACCTCGCCGCGCTCGCCTCCTCGGCCTCCGGTGAGGCCGGGCAGATCTTCGACTACGTCTTCGACGCCGTCAACATCCGGCGCGCGACCAAGCTCGTGATGCAGTCCGACCGCGCCCGCCGTCTGACGATGCCCGGCCTTCTGGAGAAGCGCGTGGACCAGATCGTCGCCGGGGCGACGCTCATCGACGTGGTGTTGAAGGATCTCGGCATCAAGCGGTTCGAGGTCAGCCCGGACGCGCTCCGCGAAGGCATCGTGATCGACTTCGTCGAGCGGAACTACAAGTGGATCCGGCGGCTGGCACCGTTCCGCAGCGTGCGGCGGCGGAGCGTCTACGACCTCGCCATCCGGCTTCGGTGGGACGAGGCCCACGCCCGCCACGTCGCCCGCCTCGCGCTCCGGCTCTTCGACGTGACCGCGCCGCTCCACGGCCGGGGCGAGCACGAGCGGGAGTTGCTCGAATACGCCGCCATCCTCCGCGACGTGGGCTACGCCGTCAGCCGCCGGAGCCACCACAAACACTCGCTCTACGTCATCAAAAACGCCGACCTCAAGGGGTTCACGCCCGAGGAGGTCGCCGTCATCGCGAACGTTGCCCGCTACCACCGCGCCGGCCTCCCGAGCACCCGCCACGCCGACTACGCCCGGCTGTCCGACGAGCAGCAACGCCTCGTGGACGAGCTCGCCGCCCTCCTCCGCCTCGCCAACGGGCTCGACCGCAGCCATTTCCAGAACGTGATCCACCTCGACGTTCACGTAGAGGAGGACCGGCTTCGGCTCGTCATTCAGACGAAGGCGGACCCGCAGCTCGACGTGTGGGCGGCGGGGCGGGGAGCGGGGCTGTTCCGGCGTACGTTCGGCCGGCCGGTCCGCGTAGAGGTAGAGGAAGGGTAAAGGGCGAGGGGCGCGGCCTGCTCTACACGACCGAAATCGCCTCTTTTACCCTTCATCCCTCACCCTGTACCCTTTGACCCCCTTTCTTCCATTCTTCCGCTCTTCGCAGGGCTGGCCGGTTGATGCTCTGGCGACGTTTCTCTAACTTCCGACGATCTGTGCAGGTGGCCTCACCCCCCGCTCTCCCGCCACCTTCGCCGCCTGTCTTCTGCGCGTCTCCACCGGCGCGTGACCGACCCCTCACCCGATGATCGGACCCTTTCTGTTTTTCCTGTTTGCCGTGCTCGCCCTCGTCGGGGCGCTCGGCATGCTGATCGCGCGCAACCCGGTATCGAGCGCGCTCTGGATGGTGCTAAACCTGTTCTCGATTGCGTGCCTCTACCTCACGCTCAACGCGCAGTTCATCGCCCTCATCCAGATCCTCGTCTACGCCGGGGCGATCATGGTGCTGTTCCTGTTCGTGATCATGCTTCTGAACCTCGGCGAAGTCCCGCGCCTGCCCGCCTTCGACTGGCGCAAGGGCGCGGCCTTTCTGCTCGGCGTCGCCGTCCTCGCGCAGATCCTCTACGTCGTCGCGCTCGGCCTCGACGTGGTGCCCACGACGACCACGCCTATGGAGGCCGCCGCGAACGGCTCGGCCTTAGCCATCGGCCTCGTGCTCTTTACCGACTACGCCTTCTCCCTCCAGATCATCGCCGTGCTGCTGCTGGCCGCCACCATCGGTGCCGTCCTCCTCGCCAAGAAGCGATTCGTTTGAAAGAGTTGTTGGTTTTTAGCTGTTGGCTTTTGGTTGATGACCAACTGCCAAGAGCCAAGAGCCAAGAGCCAAAAGCTCCCCACCGATGGAACTCGCCCTCAACTGGTACCTCTCGCTCTCGGCCGTGCTGTTCGTGATCGGCGTGCTGGGGGTGCTGCTCCGGCGCAACGCCATCGTCATCTTCCTCTCGATCGAGCTGATGCTGAACGCGGTGAACCTCACGCTCGTCGCCTTCAGCCAGAGCTTCGGCGACGTGGACGGCCTCGTACTCGTGTTCTTCGTGATGAGCGTGGCCGCGGCCGAAGCCGCCGTCGGGCTCGCCATCGTCATCGCCCTCTTCCGCAACAAGACGACCGTCAACGTCAACGAGATCAACCTGTTCAGGGGCTGATGCCCCTGGCTTTTAGCTCTTGGCTGTTGGCTGTTAGCAGCCCCTCCGGCAGGAGAGCGCTAACAGCCAAGAGCTAACGGCCAACAGCTTTCCACATGGAAACTTCCGTCCGGCTCATCCTCCTCCTGCCGCTCCTCGGTGCGGCGCTCATCGGGCTGATGGGGCTCTTCGCTCCGGGCTTCCGGAAGCAGGAGAAGCTCATCGGGGTGATCGGGACGGCGGCCGTGGCGGTGCCGTTCGTACTCGCGGTGCTGCTGTTCCTCGGCCATCATCACGGGGCCGAGATCGTGCGGACGTACACGTGGATGGCGGCGGGCGACCTATCGGTCGGGTTCGACTACCGGATCGACGCGCTCTCGCTGATCATGACGCTGATCGTGACGGGGATCGGGGCGCTGATCCACCTGTACTCCATCGGGTACATGCATGGAGACGATGGATTCTGGCGCTTCTTCGCGTATTTGAACCTGTTCATCTTCGCGATGCTCAACCTCGTGCTCGCGGAGAACCTCGTCGTGCTCTTCCTCGGGTGGGAGGGCGTCGGGCTGTGCTCCTACCTCCTCATCGGGTTCTGGTATACCGACCTCAAGAACTCGGCGGCGGCGAACAAGGCGTTCATCGTCAACCGCATCGGCGACTTCGCCTTCCTGCTCGGGATGTTCGTCCTGTACAAGGCGATGACGGCGGCGGGCGTGGCCCCCTTCGGGCTCGACTTCACGACGATCTTCGCCAACATCGATGTCCTCGCGGCGGGGACGGCGTCGATCATCGTGCTGCTGATGTTCATCGGTGCCACGGGCAAGAGCGCGCAGATCCCGCTCTTCGTGTGGCTCCCCGACGCCATGGCCGGCCCGACGCCGGTCTCCGCGCTGATCCACGCCGCGACGATGGTGACGAGCGGGCTCTACCTCCTCGCTCGCCTCTCGCCGGTCGTGCTCGAAGCACCGGGCGTGATGATCCTCATCGCCTTCGTCGGCGCGATCACGGCGATCATGGCGGCGACGATTGCGATCACGCAGAACGACATCAAAAAGGTACTCGCGTACTCGACCGTCTCGCAGCTTGGGTACATGTTCGTCGCGGCGGGCGTCGGCGCGTTCTTCGTCGCCATCTTCCACGTGCTCACGCACGCCTTTTTCAAGGCCTGCCTCTTCCTCGGCTCCGGCTCGGTGATCCACGCGATGCACCACGTCGAGCACGAGCTGGAGCACAAAGGCGTGATCGCCCCGCACCACGGCGACCACGACACGCCCCTCGACTCGGAGAAGCGGAAGGACACGCTTCGCCATAACCCGCTGCCCTACGACGGGCCGTTCGATGCCCAAGACATGCGGACGATGGGCGGCCTCCGCAAGCACATGCCGATCACGGCGATCACCTTTCTGATTTCGACGCTCTCGATCGCCGGGATTCCGCTCCTCGCCGGGTTCTTCTCGAAAGACGAGATCCTGTTCAAGGCGTTCGAACTGGGCTACGACGGGCACGTCTGGGCCTACATCGTCTGGGGTATCGGGATCGTGACCGCGCTCCTGACAGCGGTCTACATGACGCGTGCGTACGTGCTCACCTTCGAAGGCCGCGAGCGCTGGCCCGACGCCGTCGGGACGAAGCCACACGAGAGCCCGTTGACGATGACGTTCCCGCTCATCGTGCTCGCGATCGGCGCGGCGCTGGGCGGGTTCCTCGGACTGCCCGAAGTGCTCGGTGAGAGCTGGATTCACCACTACCTCGGCGCGGAGTTCGGCGGGCCCGTAGCTGAGGCCGAAATGGTCCACCACGTCTCGCACGGCATCGAGTGGGGGCTGCTCGCGCTCGGCGGGCTCATCGCGCTCGTTGGCGTAGGCGCGGCGTGGGCGAGTTACCGGACGAGCGGGTTGCAGACGGACAACACGATCCGCCGCAAGCTCGGCGCGGTCTACACCCTCCTCTCGAACAAGTACTACGTAGACGAAGCCTACGACGCGACGGTCGTCCGGCCCATCACGGAGGGCGCGCGCCGCGGACTCGCCCCGTTCGACGCGAAGGTGGTGGACGGTGCGGTGAACGGCACGGCGAAGCTCGTGCGCAGCCTCAGCAGTTGGGGACGCGGGATGCAGACCGGCATCGTGCAGAACTACGCCCTCGCCCTCGTGCTCGGCGTCGTCGTCGTCGTGGCCCTCATGATCTTCGTTTGACGCAGGCATCACCCCGTACGGGCGCAGCATGCTGTGCCCCTACCTATCGCCCGACATGGATTTTCTCGCTAGCCTTTCGCACCTCGTCTCGTGGGTGATCTTCCTGCCCGCGCTCGGCGCGCTCGTCACCCTGTTCATGCCGAGCGACGGGGCCGTACGGTGGGCCGCGCTCGGCACGACGGCGCTAACATTCCTCGTCTCGCTCGGCCTGTGGTTCGGGTTCGATCCGGCGGTCTCGACGACGGAAGGGCCGCAACTCGTCGAGCAGACACTGAACTGGTTTCCCGGCGTGGACATCACGTACTACGTCGGCGTGGACGGGCTGAACCTGCTGCTGATGCTGCTGACGACGCTCCTCGGGCCGATCGTCGTGCTCTCGTCGTGGACGTACATCGGCAAGCAGGTGAAGGGCTACTTCGCGCTGCTCCTGATCCTCGAGACCGGCGTGCTCGGCGTGTTCGCCTCGTTCGACCTGTTCCTGTTCTACGTCTTCTTCGAGCTCACGCTCATCCCGATGTACTTCATCATCGGCATCTGGGGCGGCGAGAATCGGGTCTACGCGGCGGTGAAGTTCGTGCTCTACACCCTCTTCGGCTCGCTGCTCATGCTCGTCGGCGTGCTGTGGCTCGGGTTCGCGGCGGGCGACGCCGTCAACGGCGGCGTGTTCACGACGAACTGGTACAAGCTGCTGGCCTTCGCCGTCCCGCTCGGCTCGCAGTGGTGGCTGTTCGTGCTCTTCGCACTCGCCTTCGCCATCAAGGTCCCGCTCTTCCCGTTCCACACGTGGCTCCCCGACGCCCACGTGCAGGCCCCGACGGGCGGCTCGGTCGTCCTCGCCGGCGTCCTGCTGAAGATGGGGACGTACGGCCTCGTGCGGTTCTGCCTCCCGTTCTTCCCGAACGCCGCGCAGCAGTTCGCCGTGCCGATTGCGATCCTCGCGCTCATCGGGATCGTCTACGGCGCGCTCGTGGCGTATGCGCAGGAAGACGCGAAGAAGCTGGTCGCGTACTCGTCGGTGGCGCACCTCGGCTTCGTCGTCCTCGGCATCTTCGCCTTCACGACAGAGGCATTGCAGGGCGCGATGATTCAGATGGTCAACCACGGGATCTCGACCGGCGCGCTCTTCCTCATCATCGGGATGCTCTACGAGCGGCGGCACACGCGGCTGATGGCGGACTTCGGCGGGATCGCCAAGTCGGTGCCGATCCTGACGTTCTTCATGGTGTTCAGCGTGCTCGCCTCCGTCGGGCTGCCGGGCCTCAACGGGTTCGTCGGGGAGTTCCTCATCCTGCTCGGGACGTACAAGAGCACGGTGCTCGGGGCATGGTGGATCACGGCGATTGCGACGAGCGGGGTGATCTTCGCGGCGGTCTACCTGCTGACGATGCTGTACAAGACGTTTTACGGCCCGCTCACCGGCGAGGCCAACAAGACGATGGCGGACCTGAACCTCCGCGAGATCGGGCTGCTGGTGCCGCTCGTAGTCCTTATGTTCTGGCTCGGATTCGGCCCGGCCCCGTTTCTGGAGAAGAGCGAGCCCGCGGTCCGCTCGCTGCTGGAAGTGATCGAAGGGAAACGGTTGGCCGCCCTCGAATCGCCCAGCGAGACGCTCGTCGCCCTGCCGCTGGAAACGCCGTAGGGGCGACCGGCCGGTCGCCCCTACCACCACCCCCCAAGCCCCTCGCTCATGCCCTCCGTCCTGCTCCGCGTCCTCCTCTTGACGTTGCTGCTCGGCGTGGCGGTGCCGCTCGCGCAGGCACAAGAGCCGGCGCCGGGCGATGGCATCGAGCAGACCGCGCCCGAGGCCGTGGATACGGCCCCCACGGACCCCCACGAGGTCTCCGTCGCGGGAGGGGAGGGTGCCCACGGTGAAGGCGAAGAGCACGGGCCGCCGCCGCCGCTCTTCCTCGTGCTCCCGTTCGTCGCGCTCTTGCTGATGATCGCCACGGGGCCGCTGTTCTACCCGCATCACTGGCACCACCACTACCCCAAATACGCCGTCGGCCTCGGCCTCGCCGTCATCGCCTACTACCTCGCCGTGCTCCACACGGGGACGCCGCTCATGCACGCAGCGGTGGAATACCTCTCGTTCATCGCGCTCCTCGCCTCGCTCTTCGTCGCCAGCGGCTGCATCCTCATCAAGACCGACTACGCAGGGACGCCCCGCGTCAACGCGACGCTGCTCTTCATCGGAGCCGTGATCTCCAACTTCATCGGGACGACGGGGGCCTCGATGCTGCTGATCCGGCCGTACATGCGGATCAACGCTGGGCGGATCAAGGCGTACCACATCATCTTCTTCATCTTCTGCGTCTCGAACGTCGGTGGGGCGCTCACGCCGATCGGCGACCCCCCGCTGTTCCTCGGCTTCCTGCGCGGCGTGCCGTTCTTCTGGACCGTCGCCCACATCTGGTACATCTGGCTCCCGACGCTGCTGATCATCCTCGGCGTGTTCTGGGTGTTCGACGCGCGCAACAAGCTGGAGAGCAACCGCGAGCGGATCGAGGAGACGGGCCACGACGTGGACCCCGGCGAGGGCGAGGGCTCCATCGCGCCGGTCCCTGCGACGCACACGCAGAAGCACCTCGTGATTGAGGGGAAGGCGGGGTTCGGCTGGCTCGCCGTCATCATCGCCTCGGTCTTCATCGACCCGAACGTCTTCGGGTGGGTGCCGGACCTCCACGGGGCGCTCCACGTCCCGTTCGGGATCCGCGAGATGATCATGTTCGCCGTCTGCTACCTCGCCTACAAAACGGCGAAGCCCGAGGTGCTGCGCGGGAACGACTTCAACTTCGAGCCGATCCGCGAGGTGGCGTGGCTCTTCGTCGGCATCTTCGTCACGATGCAGCCGGCGCTCGAGCTCATCCGGCTCTTCGCGAGTGGAAACGCGGGCGCGCTCAACGAGACGACGTTCTACTTCGGGACGGGGCTGCTCTCCGGCGTCCTCGACAACGCCCCGACCTACGTCTCCTTCCTCTCCGCCGCGATGGGCAAGTTCGGGATGGACGTGAACGTCCCGGCCGAGGTGCTCGACTTCGCCGCCCACCCGGGCGCGGCGACGGGCTTCTACCTCCAGGCGATCTCGGTGGCGGCCGTGTTCTTCGGCGCGCTCACCTACATCGGCAACGGCCCGAACTTCATGGTCAAGGCCATCGCCGAGTCCAGCGGCGTCGACTGCCCGAGCTTCGGCGGCTACCTCATCCGCTACTCCCTCCCGATCCTCCTCCCGATCTACGTCCTCGTCTGGCTCGTCTTCTTCAGCGGCTGGATCATCCCTATCCCCGTCGGCTGAGCCCATGAGAGAGCCTCTTTCTCCCGACGAAATCAGCGCTGCGCTCGATGCGCTGTCGGGCTGGACGTACGAGGACGACGCCCTCGCCAAAACCTTCACCTTCGGCGACTTCCGCGAGGCCCTCGCGTTCATCGTCCGCCTCGGCTTCGAGGCCGAAGAGCGGGACCACCACCCGAACCTCACGAACGTTTACAACCGGGTCGAGCTCGCGCTCACGACCCACGACGCCGGCAACCGGGTCACGCAGATGGACGTGGACCTGGCGCGGGCGATAGAGCAATTAGTCCGGGGTCAGTAGTCTGTGGTCTGTTGTGGAGAGAAAGCAACGGACCACGAACCCCGGACAACTAACCAACCCTCATGTACGCCTCCCTTTTTAGCGACCTCGCCGCCGCCTTCCCGACCGTGCTCGTCGCCCTCCTCGGGATCGTGGTCGTGCTCTACGACTCGTTCCGGAACGACGCGCCGGAGATCCCCTGGATCGCGGGGGTCGGCGTCGCCGTCGCGCTCGGCGTCGAGCTGCTCCGGCTGGGGAGCCCCGGCGTCCCCATCTTCTCCGACCAGCTCTTCGCGGGCGGCTACGCGTCGTACGTCAACGCGGTGATTTTGCTCGGCACGCTCGGGAGCGTGATCCTCTCGGTGCCGTACCTCCGGCGGATCGGGCACAACTACGGCGAGGTCCACGCGCTCATCCTCTTCGCCACGACCGGGATGATGGTGCTCGCGGCATCGGCAAGCCTCGTCACGATCTTCGTCGGGCTCGAGACGATGTCGATCTGCCTGTACGTGCTCACCGGCCTGGTCCGCGAGGAAGCGCGCGCGAATGAGAGCGCGCTCAAATACTTCCTCCTCGGGGCATTCTCGACGGGGTTCTTCCTCTACGGCATCGCGCTGATCTACGGCGCGACAGGGACGATGGTGCTAGCCGAGATGCCCGCCGCGATTCTGCTCACCGGCCGCACGGGCTTCCTCTTCGCGGGCCTCGCGCTCCTGCTGATCGGGTTCTTCTTCAAGGTGTCGGCCGTGCCCTTCCACATGTGGACGCCCGACGTGTACCAGGGCGCGCCGACGACGATCACCGGGTTCATGTCTACGACCTCGAAGGCGGCGGCTTTCTCGGCGCTCATCCTCGTACTCTCGGTCGGGATGGCAGAGGCGAGCCTCGCGGCGCGGTGGAGCCTCGTGATTGCGGCGGTGGCGGCGGTGACGATGGTGCTCGGCAACGTGCTCGCGCTCAGCCAGTCGAACGTGAAGCGGATGCTGGCGTATTCGTCGATCGCGCACGCGGGCTACGTCCTCACCGGCATCGCCGCCGGCAGCGTTGAGGGCTACAGCGGCGCGCTCTACTACCTCCTCGCGTACACGCTGATGAACCTTGGCGCCTTCGGCGTGATGGCCGCGCTCGAATGGGACGAGGAGCAGGGGGCCGGGCAGACGCTCGACTCGCTCTCCGGCGTCGGCTACCGCAAGCCGATCCTCGGCGTCACGATGGGCGTGTTCATGTTCGCCCTCACCGGCTTCCCGCCGCTGGCCGGGTTCATCGGGAAGTACAAAGTGTTCGCTGCTGCCGTCGAGGCCGACATGACGTGGCTCGCGCTCGTCGGCGTGACCGCGAGCATCGTGTCGGCGTTTTACTACCTCCGGGTGATGGTGGCCTTTTGGATGACGCCGGAAGAGGAGGGGACGGCTACGGCCCGGCAAGCCGCCTTCCCCGTTTCGATGTTGACCGCGGCAGTCCTCGTCGGATGTGCGGTGGCGCTGCTCTTCTTCGGCGTGCTGCCCGGCGGCGTGCTGGAGACCACACGCACCTTCTTCGTGGATGCAGCGGCCTTCGCAGTCGGGGGGTGAGGCGTGACGAGGGATACGGATTCAGCGTGACGATGTCAGGAGAGCACGGCGAGGGATCCGTGAAGCGGGATCCGTGAGGGTGCCGGCAGCGACGCCGGAAAGTGAACGCGCGCTTCACGGTCTCCGCTATACGGACATCGTCTACTTGAAACGGTATGATGCGTGAGGTCGAGCGCCACCGCCGACCTTGAGTTCACGTATCACGCATCACGTTGCGGCCTCCTCCCGTCGGCAACGTGTAAGCCCTGACCCGCCCATGCAATCCCTCCTCCGCGACTACCTCCCGCAAGCCCCGCAGCACGGGCTTTACCGCGCGCCCGACATCCCGGCCGGCAAGCTCCACGCCGCCCTCCGCGACTATGCGCCGGACATCGAGCCGGGCTCCGTCCTCGCGCTCTACGACGCGACCCGGCTCGGCTCGGCCAAAGACGGCGCGCTCTTCCTCGCCGACCGGCTCGTCTACCAGAACAACGACCTCACGCCGGCCCAGACGGTTCGCTACGAAGACATCGTCCGCGTCGACGAGAAGCGGCTGTTCCTCGGGGGGCGGAAAGTCGAGATCGACGTGAACCAGGGGCGGGCGACGACGACGCACGCCCTCGACTTCTCGGCTCGGGCGGACGCCGCCGAGTTCGTCGCCCGCTTTCTCCAGGAGGCCATGCTCGCCTCGGCCCGCGCCGACGCCGCCGAGTCACTTCGCCCGGAAGCTGCGCCGGAGTTGGGTGAGCGTGCCCGGACGACGGCCGGCTCGGACCTCCGCGCCGTCGAGCGCGCCCTCGCCGACCTCCGCGCCGCCGGCACCCTCGCCGACGCGGACCATCGCCGCCTGCTGGCCGCGCTGCGCGACGACTAGCGTTGCGGTCGATGCGCGCCCCCTCTCTGCCCTGCCGGGCATCTCTCCCCCGAGGGGGCGAGAACGTGGTTTGGGAGCGCCGCGCCATCCGTCCCGCCGCGCTGTTTCGGATCACGTCCCCTCGCCCCTCCGGGGAGCGGGACAGGCCTGCCCTGAGCAGAGCCGAAGGGGTGAGGGGCCTTCGCAGCACCACGTAGTCAAACGGAGCGCCGAGCGCGGCCCCTCCCGCGATTGATCGAAGACTCACGGCGGGGGCGGAAACGTCGGCCGGGCCGTTCCGTTAAACGAGATCCATTCGCAGAGCTACTCACCCAAGCCTCTCTTTCCGCCATGGCTCAGTTCACCCTGCCCGACCTCCCCTACGACTACAACGCCCTCGAACCGCACATCGACGAGCAGACGATGCGGATTCACCACGACAAGCACCACGCCGGCTACACCAACAAGCTCAACGCCGCCCTCGAAGGAACGCAGTGGGCGGATCGCCCCATCGAAGAAACCCTCGCCGACCTCGACGCGCTCCCCGAGGACAAGCGCACGGCCGTCCGCAACAACGGCGGCGGCTACCTCAACCACGGCATCTTCTGGACCACGATGTCTCCCAGCGGCGGCGGCAAGCCGACCGGCGAACTCGCCGACGCCATCGACCGGGACTTCGGCTCGTTCGATGCCTTCAAAGAGAAGTTCGAGAGTGCGGCGACGGGGCAGTTCGGCTCTGGCTGGGCCTGGCTCGAAGTGGGCCAGGGCGGCAAGCTGCAAGTCCATGGGCACGCCAACCAGGACAACCCCGTGATGCACGGCGCGAAGCCGGTCCTCGGCATCGACGTGTGGGAGCACGCCTACTACCTCAAGTACCAGAACAAGCGGCCCGACTATGTCTCGGCGTGGTGGAACGTCGTCAACTGGGAGGAGGCGAACCGGCGCTACAAGCAGTACGCGTCGTAAGCGCGCGCTTTTTTCGCTGACGAAGAAGCGGGGCGGTGGGCCGAGAGTCTGCCGCCCCGCTCTCGTAAGTAGAGGCGGAATAAAAGGCGCGACGCAGGGGTGTCACCCCCCCCGCCGTAGTCTGGTCCATCACCCACCAACGCCTCGGCTCATGAGCTACCTCGTTGTTACCACCCTCGACCTCGCCGACACCGACCGCATCTCTGTCGAACGCGGCCTCGCGACCCTCGGTCTGCTGAACTGCCTCGTGGACAGCCGCAATGTGTCGCACGTACTCCCGCAGAACGTCTATGCCGGAGTCTTCGAAGAAGCGACGGCGCACGCGCTCCACCGCCGCATCGCAGGCGAGGTCCGCGCCGTCGTCGGCCGTGCGCAGGCCGACGCGCGCGTGTTCGTCTCGGTCGGGGGCGATTGGAGCCTGCGGCACGCGGCGTAGCGGCCCAGCGGGCGGTATACTGCCCGGATGGATCTGCCCGCCGACATCGCGCTCCGCTTCGCCGCGTGGGAAGCAGGGGGCCCACTTCCAATCGCCGCGCTCTCGGCGCAGGAGCGCACGCGGCTCAGCGGATTCGGCAGCGAGAAGCGCCGCCGCGAGTTCGCGCTCGGCCGGGACACGGCGCGGCACCTGCTGGCCGAGCGCCTCGCGCTGGTACCGTCGGCGGTGCCACTGCGGGTGGCAGCGGACGGTGCCCCCGAGTTGGACGGCGAAGGGCTGCACGTGTCCATCGCGCACGCCGCCACGGCCGAACGCACGCTGGCCGTCGCCGCCGTCTCGTATCGGCCCATCGGCGTCGATATCGAAGTGATCCAGCCGCGTCGACCGGACCTTTATCGGTTCGTGCTCCACCCGGACGAATACGGGCTGCTGGACACTCTGCCGCACGATCACGACGCGGCGCAGGTGCTCGTGTGGACGTTGAAAGAGGCCGCGCTGAAAGCGATGCGGACGGGCTTTCGCACGTCACCCAAGAAGCTCCGGCTCACCGTCGAGCCGGCGCAGCAACGGGCCGAGGTGCGGGTCGAGGAGGTCGGGACGTGGGCGCTCCGCTACGCCGAGCGCGACGGCTGCTTCGTGGCCGTCGCGTTCTGAGCTACATCTCGGACTGCACCGCAGCTCCCTCTGGCATTGCGAAGAGCGAATCCGGGGCATCCGGGACGAAGCGGACGGCGGTGAGGGTGCCGCTGGCCGACGGCTCGCCTACGCCGTCGTCGGTCCACGCGAACGAGCGGAAGCCCTGTTGCAGCGTGATGCTGTCCACGGTCTGCGCGCCGTCGTAGATCATCAGCTTCTCCTGCGTGTGTCCGCCCTCGGGGAAGAAGCCGGGGTACGAGACGACGTAGCGGACGCCGCCGATGCGGTTCGTCTCCGGGGCGATCAGCAGCAGGTAATAGTCGTCCGGTGCATCGCCCGTGCCCGCGTCGAAGGTGGCGCGGACGAGGTCGTAGTCCTGCCCCTCAAACGTCATCTGCCCATCGAGCGCGAGGTTCACGCCCGGATCGGCGAGGACGAACGGCATCGAGACGAAGTAGTACGGTGTGAGCGACCAGAAGCGCGCGTTCGTCGGAAGCTCCGCCGAGTCCGGCATCACCCACGCCTCTTCGCCCGTCCATCCGAACGCCGCCGCCGAGTCGGGCATGAGGACGTGCCGCGCCCGCGAAGACACACGTGTCCACCGTCTGCTCGGTGTCGAGGGCGGGCTGGTCGCCGCCGCGCTCGTAGCGGTAGCGGAAGTGGATCGGTCCGTTGCCGTACCACCGTTCGAGGCCGCCGTGCGCCTCGATGGCGTCCCACACGCGCCGGCCGGCTTCGGTCGCTTGAAGCCGGGCGCGGGCATCCTCGACGCGGGCGGTGATGGCTTCGTCGGCAGGGCGGGCGAGATCGGTGAGGGTAGGCGTCGCGGGGATCGGTTCGGAAGCGGACTCCGGATCTGTCGCGCATGCGGCGAGGGCGAGGAGCAGGGCGAAGAGGAGCGTACGCATGGGTCAGGCGGGTTCGAGTTCGGCCTCAGTAGCGTGCCAGAGGGGATAATCCGTGTAGCCCTCGGTGCTGCCGCCGTAGAACGTTGTTTTGTCCGGCTCGTTGAGCGGGGCGTCGGCGGCGAAGCGGATCGGGAGGTCGGGGTTGGCGAGGAACGGGCGGCCGTAGGCGATGAGGTCGGCGAGGCCGTCGTGCAGCGCCCGCTCGCCCTCGGCCCGGTCGTAGCCGCCGTTGGTGATGAGCGTGCCGTCGTAGTTCTCACGGACGAGGTGAAGCACGTCGGGTGCGTCTCCGCCCGCCGTGCCCATCTGCGCGTTCGGGCGGACGGCGTGGATGTAGACCAGCCCGGCTTCGCCCATCCGCTGTGCGGCGAGGCCGAACGTCTCCATTGGGTTCTCGTCGGTGACCCCATTCGTGCCCTGCCCGAACGAGAACCGGATGCCGACGCGGTCGGCGTCCCATACGCTGAGCACGGCGTCGGTCACCTCCGTCAGGAAGCGGACGCGGTTCTCGGCCGAGCCGCCGTATTCGTCGTCACGCTGGTTGGACGAGGTCGAGAGGAATTGCTCGATCAGGTAGCCGTTCGCGCCGTGGATTTCGACGCCGTCGAACCCGGCCTGCTTCGCGTGCTGCGCGCCCCGCCGGAACTGCTCGACGACCTCGCCGATCTCGGCGACCGTGAGCGCGTGCGGCGTCTCGAAGGGGACGAGGCTGAAGTCCGGCCGCATCACTTTGCCCTCGGTCGGGGCAATCGCCGAGGGGGCAACGGGGAGCGCGCCGCCGTGGTAGTCCGGGTGCGAGACGCGCCCGACGTGCCAGAGCTGGAGGAAGATTCGTCCGCCGACGGCGTGGACGAGGTCCGTGACCTCGCGCCAGGCCTCGACCTGCGCGTCGGAATAGATGCCGGGCGTGTCCGGATAGCCTTGGCCGCGCGGATCCACTTGTGTCGCCTCACTGACGATGAGGCCGGCGGAGGCGCGTTGGGCGTAATACGTGGCCGTCAGCGAGTTCGGAACGGCTTCGGGGTGGCGGCTGCGCGTCAGCGGAGCCATCACCATGCGGTTCGGGAGCGAGAGCGGGCCGAGGGAGTAGGGAGAGAGGAGGTCCATGCGGAGATCTTTTTCGTAGAGGAGAAGTGATGTGCTGCCGATAAACGTCTGTTGCAACAAATAAGTTCTGAGCAGAGGCCATCTCCAACAATCCCGCTGGTCATTGCGAGCCCTTCGGCTTCGCTCAGGACAGGCTCCGCAAAGCAATCCTCATCGGTCTGCTGGTGCAGGGAGATGGCTTCGTCGCTATGGGACGTATCCCTGCGGGTCTTGACCCTTCGCTCCTCGCAACGACAGCCATGTTTGAGATGCGTTCCATCGGCGTTGCTACCTCGTGCGCGCGAGAAGCGACGGGGGCGAATCCCCTCCGCTCCCTGCGCGTTTGTTATTTTTCGCGTCTAACCCGGAAGCGCTTCCTGCCGTCACCCTCTGCGAGTCCCCGATGGAACCCACTAGCTACACCCCGAAGCAGCCCATCCGCTTCGTCACCGCCGCCAGCCTGTTCGACGGCCACGACGCCTCGATCAACATCATGCGGCGGATCCTCCAGGCGTCGGGAGCCGAGGTCATCCACCTCGGCCACGACCGCTCCGTTCTCGAAGTCGTCAAGACGGCGGTCGAGGAGGACGTGCAGGGGATCGCGATCTCGTCGTACCAGGGCGGCCACGTCGAGTACTTCAAGTACATGGTGGACCTCCTGCGCGAGCACGACTGCGCGCACATCAAGATCTTCGGCGGCGGCGGCGGCGTCATCGTGCCCGAGGAGATCGCCGAGCTCGAAGCGTACGGCGTGGCGAAGATCTTCTCGCCCGAGGACGGGATGCGGCTCGGCCTCCAGGGGATGATCGACCACATGCTCCGCGAGACCGACTTTGCGACGGTGGTCGAGCTGGACGGGGAAGAGCAGGAGTTGTTGGACAACGACGAGTCGAGCCACGCGCCGCGCGCGCTCGCCAGGCTGCTGACGGTCGTCGAGCGGGACATGCTGGAGGAGATCCCCGACGAGGTGTATGCCGGGATGGAGGGGGACGGCGCGGCGGAGACCTACGCCGAAGCGCCCGTCATCGGGATCACCGGCACCGGCGGGGCGGGCAAGAGCACGCTCACCGACGAGCTCGTCCGCCGCTTCCTCATCGACTTCCCCGACGTCGAGATCGCCGTCCTCTCCGTCGATCCAACGCGGCGGCGGACGGGCGGCGCGCTCCTCGGCGACCGCATCCGCATGAACGCGATCTACGGCGAGCACGCCGACCGCGTCTACATGCGCTCGTTCGCGACGCGCCAGGCGCACCGCGCCACGAGCCAGGCCCTCCGCGACTCCATCGACGTGTGCCGCGCCGCCGGGTTCGACCTCGTCGTCGTCGAGACGGCCGGGATCGGGCAATCGGACACCGAGGTGGCCGAGCTCGTGGACGTCTCGCTCTACGTGATGACCCACGACTTCGGTGCGCCGACGCAGCTCGAAAAGATCGGCATGCTCGACGTGGCCGACTTCGTCGCGCTCAACAAGTTCGAGCGGCGCGGCTCCGAGGACGCCCTCCGCGACATCAAGAAGCAGGTCCAGCGCAACCGCGCCGTCTTCGACCGGAGTCCCGACGCGATGCCCGTCTACCCGACGATGGCCTCGCACTTCGACGACCCCGGCGTCTCCCGCCTCTACCTCGCCCTGCTCGACCGGCTCAACCGCGACTTCCAGTTCGACCGCACGAGCCGGACGTACGACGCCGACACGCTGCCCGCCGTGGATCCGAGCGAGCAGGCTGTTATCCCGCCCAAGCGCCAACGCTACCTCGCTGAGATCACCGATACGTGCCGCGACTACCGCAGCTACGCCGAAGCCCAGGTCGCGCTCGCCCGGAAGTGGGGGCAGGCGGCCGGCGCGCGCGCGCAAGTGGAAGACTGGCAGCCGGAGGACCGGGAGGCGCTGGAGACCCGGCTCGGCGCGATGGCCGTGTACTGGCGGGACAAGCTCGATGGGCACAGCCGCAGCATCCTCGAAAACTGGGACGCCCTCGCTGCGCAGTACCGGCAGGACGAGCTCGTCTATACCGTGCGCGGCCGGGAGATTCGGCAGCCGCTCACGCTGGAGACCCTCAGCGGGACGAAGGTGCCGCGCGTCGCACTCCCGCGCACCGAGGACCCCGGCGAGCGCCTCCGCTTCGCCCTGCTCGAAAACCTCCCCGGCTACTTCCCCTTCACCGCCGGCGTCTTCCCGCTCAAGCGCACCGGCGAGGACCCGACGCGGATGTTCGCGGGCGAGGGGACACCGGAGCGGACGAACAAGCGGTTCCACCTCGTCAGCCTCGGCCTGCCCGCCAAGCGCCTCTCGACCGCCTTCGACAGCGTGACGCTCTACGGGCGCGACCCCGCCGAGCGGCCTGACATTTATGGCAAAGTCGGCAACGCGGGCGTCTCGATCTGCACGCTCGACGACATGAAAAAGCTCTACTCCGGGTTCGACCTCTGCGACCCGAAGACGAGCGTCTCGATGACCATCAACGGCCCGGCTCCGACGATCCTCGCCTTCTTTATGAACACGGCCGTCGATCAGCAGGTCGAGTTCTTTTTGAAAGAGGAGGGGCGGTGGGAGAAGGCAGACAAGGTGATCGCCTCAACCCTCGGCAAGCGGCGGCCGGTCTACACTCCGTATGAGAGTGTGGGGTCGGAGGTTGGGAGTTCGGGGTCCTCTTCCCCAACCTCCGACCCCCAACCCGCGCCCCCCAACCTGCCCGAAGGGCACGACGGCAGCGGGCTCGGCCTCCTCGGCTGCACCGGGCAAGACCTCGTCGATTGGGGCGTGCTCGAACAGAACGAGTACGATGAGATCGCAGCGCGCGCCCTTTCGACGGTGCGCGGGACCGTGCAGGCCGACATCCTCAAAGAGGACCAGGCCCAGAACACCTGCATCTTCTCGACGGAGTTCTCGCTCCGCTGCATGGGCGACGTGCAGCAGTACTTCATCGACCACGACGTCCGCAACTACTACTCCGTCTCGATCTCCGGCTACCACATCGCCGAGGCCGGGGCGAACCCCATCACCCAGCTCGCGCTCACGCTCTCGAACGGCTTCACCTACGTCGAGTACTACCTCAGCCGGGGCATGGACATCGACAAGTTTGCCCCGAACCTCTCGTTCTTCTTCTCGAACGGGATGGACGCCGAATACAGCGTGCTCGGCCGCGTGGCGCGGCGGATCTGGAGCGTGGCGATGCGCGACCTCTACGGCGCGAGCGCCCGTGCTCAGAAGCTGAAGTACCACATCCAGACCTCCGGCCGCAGCCTCCACGCGCAGGAGATCGCCTTCAACGACATCCGCACGACGTTGCAGGCGCTCATGGCGATCTACGACAACTGCAACAGCCTCCACACCAACGCCTACGACGAGGCCATCACGACGCCGACCGAAGAGAGCGTCCGCCGCGCCATGGCGATCCAACTCATTATCAACCGCGAACTCGGCCTCGCCAAGAACGAGAACCCGATTCAGGGCGCGTACATCATCGACGAGTTGACGGACCTCGTGGAAGCGGCCGTGCTCGCCGAGTTCGAGCGGATCAACGACCGCGGCGGTGTGCTCGGCGCGATGGAGACGATGTACCAGCGCGGCAAAATCCAGAGCGAGTCGCTCTACTACGAAGGCAAGAAGCACACGGGCGAGCTGCCCATCGTCGGCGTCAACACGTTCACCTCGGGCGACGGGGTGATGACGGAGACGAAGACGGTCCCGCTGATGCGCTCGACGGATGAGGAGAAGCAGCGCCAGATCGCCAACCTCCGCTCCTTCCAGCAACGCAATGCGAAGCGCTCGGGTGACGCCCTCGACCGGCTCAAAGCCGTCGCCCGCGAGGGCGGCAACGTCTTCGCTGAGCTGATGGGCACGGCGAAGGCGTGTTCGCTCGGGCAGATCACCAACGCGCTCTTCGAAGTCGGTGGCCAGTACCGCCGCAACATGTAGTGTGTGTAAACGAGCGTCCGAGAAATGAGCGTGTCTCACAACAGCAGAACGGTCGCTCCCAAGAGTGAATAGGGTGGGGGGCTGAAAAGTGAGCGTAACAAAGCGCCGGAAGCGCATGCGTGCGAATGGCGTCGCATGCAGTTTGCATGAGCGCTATCATACGCCTCTTCGCTGCCCCCTCTGGACCGTTGCTATCTATGAATCCTCCTCGCCGGAAATCCTCCGCTTACATCGAAGCGATCGTCCGTGAAGCCGTAGCTCGGGTGCTACGCTCGGTGCGTCTCCCGCTGCGCGAGGCCGGGTACGAAGGGCCGCGCTCGACCCTCGACCTCTCGGACATCCAGCACGACTTCCTCGCTGGCTACCTCTATGGCGCACTGCAGCGCCTGCTCGAGCTCGGCGAGCTGAACGAGGAGGAGGACATCGGCAAGGCAACGCACCGGCTCTACTGCGGTCTGTTCGGGTTCGAAGACAACGAGTACGGCCCGTGGCACGTCTGGGTCGTCCGCGAGGGGCTCCATCACCTCCAGCGGCCCCACGTCTTCCTCGGCTACTGCACGGGCCGCAACGACGTCCTCGCCCAGCTCCGCTTCGGCGGGGCCTGCTCCGCCCTCGCCGACGCACTCCGGCACCTCGGCACCGATGGCACCGAGCCGCTTTTCGGCGTAGGCTGAACGGATCACGCGCGGCGGTCGGCGCGTAGCGGAGGCCCGCTTTGCCGCCGCCGCCGTGCCTCTTCCGCCCAACTCCGTCCTGCTCGATACCGTGTGGCCCGACGGCCTGGATCAGACGGTGGGACCGCGCCTCTTCACCCGGCCCGAGCATGTCCTCACAGCGCACACGCTCGCCGACGTGCTGCCGCTGCTCGCGGAGCTCGACCGACTCACAGCCGAGGGTGCGTGGGCGGCTGGCTATCTCGCCTACGAGGCTGGCTACGCGTTCGAGCAGATCGCCCCGCTGACCACGCGGCCGGAGCCGCTCGCGTGGTTCGGAGTCTACCGCGCTCCCCAGCGACTGACGGGGGACGACGTGGAGGCGCTGCTGGCCGAGGGGGGGAGCTATGCCCTCACCGAGCCGCAGTTCGCCCTCGACCGGCCAGCGTACCAGGCGCGCATCGCTCGCATCAAACAGTATATCCGGGAAGGCGAGGTCTACCAGATAAACTTCACCGCCCCGTTCCGCTTCGGGTTCGAGGGCGATCCGGTGGGCTTCTACGCCACGCTCCGGCGAAAGCAGCGCGTCGGCTACGGAGCGCTAATCCGCGCGGGGGACGTGTGGGTGCTCTCCCGCTCACCGGAGCTGTTTTTCGCACGAGACGGTCGGCGAGTTACGGCGCGGCCGATGAAGGGGACGGTCCGGCGCGGTGCGACGGGGGAGGAGGACGCGGCCCAGTCGCGCTGGCTGACGGCGGACGCGAAGAACCGGGCCGAGAACCTGATGATCGTGGACCTCTTGCGCAACGACCTCTCCATCGTGGCCAAACCGGGGTCGGTGCAGGTGTCGGCGCTGTTCACGGCCGAGCGCTACGACACACTCTGGCAGATGACCTCGACGGTCGAGGCACTACTGAGACCAGGCGTCGGGACGGGCGAACTCATCCGCGCACTGTTTCCCTGTGGCTCGGTCACGGGGGCACCGAAGATCCGCGCGATGCAACTCATCGACGGGCTGGAGGACGGGCCGCGCGATGTCTACTGCGGGGCCATCGGGTTCATCGGTCCGGGCGGGCGCGCCGTGTTCAACGTGCCGATTCGCACCGTCGTCCTGCGCGATGGCGAGGGGCGTATGGGGAGTGGGAGCGGGGTGGTGTGGGACTCCGACGCCGACGCTGAGTACGACGAGTGCCTGTTGAAAGCCCGCTTCCTCACCGCTCCACCGCCACCCGAATTCGCCCTGCTCGAAGCGATCCGGTGGGACGGAGGCTTCGACCTGCTCGATGCTCACCTCGACCGGCTGCGCAGTGCCGCCGCCTATTTCGACTTCCCCTACGACGAGGCCGCGCTGCGCGACCGGTTGTATGCCGCCGGGGCCGATCTTCAGCAGGGCGAGGCCCACCGAGTTCGGCTTTTGTGGGACCGGCACGGCTACCTCGGCATTGACGCCGTGCCTCTCGCCGCGTCACCGTTTCCGCTCCGTCGCGCCGTGATCTATCCCGATCCGGTCGATTCCGCCGACCCCTTCCTCCGTCACAAAACGACGAACCGGCCCGTGTATGCTCGTGCCTTCGCGTGGGCGCAGCAGCGTGGGTTCGACGAGGCGATCCTGCTGAACGAGCGCGGCGAAGTGACGGAGGGGACGCGGACGAACGTGTTCGTGCGACGCGGTGACCGCCTGCTCACGCCGCCGCTCGCGTCCGGCGGGCTCGGCGGGGTATACCGGGCGCACATCCTAGCCACGAAGGCGGGGGCGTACGAGGAAGTGCTGAGCGTGCCGGACCTACTGAGGGCCGACGCCGTTTACCTGTGCAACGCGGTGCGCGGCCTGAACGAAGTGACCGTAGTCACAGAGTGAGGGTGGACGCTGCGCCCGCGCCGTGACTTCCCCCTCTCATTCAGCCCTCTCCGATCATGGCAGGCATCCTCGACCTCCTCGGCCCCGCGCTCAGCGGCGGTACCCTTCAGAACCTCAGCCGCTCCGTCGGCGCGGACGAGCAGACGACGCAGCGCGCGATGATGGCGGCACTACCGCTCATCCTCGGCGCGATGAACCGCAATACCAACGACCCGCGCGGCGCGCAGTCGCTCGCGCACGCCCTCGAAAAAGACCACGACGGGAGCCTGCTCGACAACCTCGGCGGATTCCTCGGCAACCTCACCGGGTCCGGGTCGGCGGCGAGCACGGCCGAGGTGAACCCGCGTGCCGTGGACGGAACCGGAATCCTCGGGCACATCTTCGGGAAGCAATTGCCGCAGGTGCAACAGGGCGTCGGGAAGGCGACGGGGCTCGACAGCGGGCAGGTCACGCGGATGCTCGTCACGCTCGCGCCGCTCGTGATGGCCTACCTCGGCCGAAAGAAGCGGCAGGAAAACCTCGACGCGGGCGGGCTTTCCGACCTCGTCAACCGCGAGGCCGCGAGCTCCCGCGAGGCCGCGCCCACCGACCTCCTCGGCAAGATCGGCAGCTTTCTCGACCGCGACGGCGACGGCAATCCCCTCGACGACGTAGCCGGGATGCTCGGCGGATTCCTGGGCAAACGCTAGGTATATCAGAGGACGGAGGGGCGGGGGGTTGGAGGAGTGTGCTGCGGTCCGTACGCTTCCGGCCTCCCGCCCCTCCCATTTGTCACCCTTCCGATGACTATCGACCTCAGCCCGTACCGCATCGAACCCGGCGAGCCGCCTCGCCTCGCCGAGCGCGCCACGGCCGACACGCAGGGTCTCTCCGAAAAGCGCGACGAAGACCGCGTCGACGCACAGGTCAAGGAGAACCTCGACCGGCTCGACGATTTGCAGGAGCGGCTCTACGCCGAGCGAAAGCAATCGCTGCTCGTCATCCTGCAGGCGATGGACGGTGCGGGCAAGGACTCGACCATCGAGCACGTCTTCGGTGAACTGAACCCGCAGGGCGTGCGCGTGTGGAGTTTCGGCAAGCCGACCGAGAAGGAGCTCGCGCACGACTTCCTCTGGCGCGTCCACAAGCAGACGCCGGGTGCGGGTTACATCGGCGTGTTCAACCGCTCGCACTACGAAGACGTGCTGATCGTCCGCGTCCACGGCTGGGCTCCGCCGGACATCATCGAGCGCCGCTACGAGCACATCAACCACTTCGAGCGGCTCCTCGCCGATGGCGGCACGCGCATCGTGAAGCTGATGCTCCACGTCTCGAAAGACTACCAACTCGAACGGATGCGGCGGCGGCTGCAGAAGCCGGACAAGCACTGGAAGTTCAACCCGGACGACCTCAAAGAGCGGAAGCTGTGGGATGACTACATGGAGGCGTTCGAGACCGCGCTCACGCGCTGTTCGACGGAGACTGCGCCGTGGTACGTCATCCCCGGCGAGGAGCGGTGGTTCCGCGACCTCGTCGTCAGCCAGCTCCTGCTGAAGACGATGGAGGCGATGAACCCGCAGTATCCCGAGCCCTCCTTCGACCCCGCCGACTACCCGCCGGAATCAATCTCCTGACGCTGCGGCGAGCGCGAACCGTTGGGCGCGGGCGAGGGCGCCCTGGACCGGGCGGCGCGACGGGCGGACGACGCTCCAGCGGGGGAGATGGCGCACGAGGGCCTCGGTGACGCACTCGCGGTAGTAGGCTTCTTCGGCTAGACCTCCCAGCAGGGCTATGCGTGGAGCGATGGGTTGTTCTGCGGCGCGTGTCACCAGCCAGCCTGCGCGCTGCGCGAGCGCGTTCGCCTGCATCTTCAACACGCGCGTGCATGCCCAGTCGCCTGCCTCTGCTGTCGCCACGACGAGCGGGGCCATTTCCTGCACCTTCCAACCCTCGGCATATACTTTATGTATGAGATCGTCGGGCGTCGTGATGCCGAACTGTTCGGCGAGGCGTTGGCGGAGTGCGGTGGGCTCGCCCCCGTCGAAGTCGGCGGCGACGGCACCGAGGGCCGCTGCGCCGATGGCGGTACCACTGCCCTCGTCGCCGATGCGTGGTCCCCAGCCGCCGGCCCGCAGCAGCGTCCCTTCTTCCGTGCGAGCCAGCACTGCAGAGCCGGTCCCGACGATAACGATCATCCCACTCTCGTGCTCGAACGCCGCATCCAGCGCGATGAGGGCGTCGTGCTCCACTGCGAGCGAGCAAGCGGCGAGGGAGGAGCCGAGGCGGTCGCGGAGGCGAGCCATGAGGTCGGCCTGTTCGGTCGCTCGGCCTGCTCCGGCCACGCCTGCACAGATGCTGCCTGTGCCGTCGTGCTCCAGCGACCCCGCGACGTCAGTGATGAGAGAGGCGAGGACGTCCGCGCTCTGCTCGACACCGTCACGCTGGAGGTTCACACCAGGGCCGATACGGGTCGCCGACGCTTTGCCTGCGAGGGCCAAAACATCGGTTTTAGAGCCTCCAGCGTCGATGCCGATGTAAAGGGGAGGGGGCATAGAGGAAAGGTCTTGCGAGCAAGTGCGCTCAACCGTCGGCAGGAATGAGTCGAATGCTCCGCTCGGGCGTGACGGTGCGCCCGACGGCGTAGGGCTCGACAGGGTCGGTGAGGCGACGACCACGGAAGGCGCTGTCGTAGAGGTCACGGTGGCGAATCCAGACAGGTTCCCAGTCGGGAGCACGGCTCTTCGCTGCCCATGCGGCGGTGGAAGGGGTTTCGGGGAATAGACGGGACGGCCCCCACGCGAGCGTTGTCGGGTGGCCGCCATCGGGGCGGATCGCGGGGGCGAACCGGCGCCGGCCCGTCTCGGACGCGTCCCGCGTGAACAGGGGGAAGTAGCGTGTGGCACCCTGCACGTTCTGCCAGCGCCAGCGTGCTCCGACCTCGCCGTGCTCTTCCTCCAATTGCGCCAGCGCACGCTGGAGAGACGTCCGAAGGTCCGTGACGACCGGGGGCTCCGCGACCACGCCCGTGGAGTCCGGAGGCGGAAGGGGAGCGGTCACGACGGCCAAGTCGGGCAATGCGCCAGTGTTCTCTCGGTAGGCTTCCATCCACCGCTCGAATATAGAAGCTGCAATGGACGCGGGGTCGTAGCGGAAGTCCCAACTCCGGAGGTAGGCGGAGGCGTCACGAAGGTTCTCTTCTACATCATCCGGCCCGCCCAGCGTAGCGATGACGGGCGGGGCCAGTTCTGCCGCCCACGTGCTGTAAGCGTCGGTCAGAAGACCTGTAGCGCTGACGGCCGTACTGTCTCCGTTCAGCAGCGTGAGGCGGTCGGCCACGTACGTGCTCCAGGGGTGGCTGCCGGCGAAGGTGCCGCCTGGTAGATTGCGGACGACCGCCGGACTCCCCAGCACCCGTGCCTGGCTACCGTCCACGATGAGGCCTCCGCCGGGGAACAGGGTAAACGTCGGTGCTTCCCCTTGGAGCAGCGCGCGCCATGCCGAGAGGTCGGTGCCCGTTTCGAAGCCGCGCCATCGGATCTGCCACGTAGCCGGCAGGGACGGAGGCGCAGCGAGCGTGTCCACGACGCGCCCTAGCGTATCACGCACGAGGGTGGGAGCCTGCGGCGGTGGTGGCGGAGTGGTGGGGTCGTAGAGCAGCAGCGCGCCCCCAGCACGGTAGAGTGTCACCAGAGACTCGTCGCCGCTGCGGGTGACGACGCGAGCAAAGGTTGGGTTCGGGGCAAGGGAATCGGTGGCGGGAGCAAGGGTGGTCGTTCCATTCAGGAAGATGCTCCACGCGGTGCTCCCGTAGCCGGACGGTACCATGAGGGTACCGGGGATTGAGGCGACGAGCGTGTTGCGGCCACCCTGACGGAGCATGACCCCGCGGAAGAGCGGGAGGGCCGAGCTTCCGTAGACCTGTCGCTGCACGAAGGTGGTTCCGGTCGAGTCGCTGAGGGTGAAGGCGAGGGCGTGTTCCAGCCCGCCGAGGTAGAGTGTGCTGCGGAAGACTGAGTCCGCAGTGGCGAACCGGCGCAGCGGCGTGCTCGCCCGGTACGCGGCCTGCACGGTCGAGTCCTCGGAAGCAGGTGGCACGGCGAGGTAAGCCATGAGCCTTTCGACGGCGAGGGCGTCCCACGGCCGCCACGGCTTGGCGTGTACGTCGAACAGCACGAACTCGTCGCCCTCGTCGAGCCGGGCGCGCTCGAAGGCGCGGTTGACGCCGCGGGCGTATGCCTGGAGCACGGCGCGGTCGTCGTCGGAGAGGGTGTCGTAGGTGGCACGGGCGAACGCGCCGAAACCGAGCGTGAGGGCGTGGCGGTCGAGGGTGAGGGCCGTCGAGTCCTGGAACCACTCGCTGAGCGAGCCCGTGGCGGCCTGCCGCCAGAGCACCATCGGCCATGCGCTTTGCAGGGCGTGGACGTATCCGAGCCCCGTGTACAGGTCGGTCTCGTTCTGCGCTTCGATGATCGGGATGTCGGACGCCGCGTAGGAGATGGTAACGGGGGCGGCGAGGCCGGGCACGCGGGCCTCGCCGCTGAAGCCGGGGCCGGTCCCGTACGCGAGGTACCAGAGGAGCACGCCCAGCCCGAGCGCGGCGAGCAGGAGGACGAGCAGGGCGGTGAAGAGGCGAACCACGGAAGGATAGGGGGATCGGGGGCGAACAAGGAGACGGCAAAGGTACGGCAGATGCTTTCCAACAGGCGACCGTAGGGGCAAGGCGTGCCTTGCCCGCGTCGGGGTTGGCACATGCGGTCGGCGATCCCTCTTGTGCTGCCGCTATCCCTCCATCTTCAGCGCGGTGCGCGAGGCCAGCCACGCGGCGAATTCGTCGGCGGACTTCGCGTTCAGGCACTGCTCCGGCGTCAGCCAACCTTTCCGCGCAACGGCAACGCCCCACTGCACGTCCTCCAGCCCGTCGACGGCATGGGCGTCCGGGTTGATCGCGATGAGCACGCCTTGCGCCGTGGCTTCCCGGACGTAGCGCCAGTCCATGTCCAGCCGGTACGGATTCGCGTTCACTTCGATAGCGACGCCGTGCGCCGCGCACGCGGTGATTACGCGGCTGTGGTCTACGGGATAGCCCTCGCGGGAGAGCAAGAGGCGGCCCGTGAGGTGTCCCATGATTGCCACGTGGGGATGCTCGGCAGCCCGGATTAGCCGCTCCGTCGCCTCGTCTTCCGTCATGTTGAAGTGCGAGTGGGTGCTGGCGACGACGAAGTCGAGTTCGGCGAGCACGTCGTCGGGGTAGTCGAGCGAGCCGTCGCGGAGGATGTCACACTCGGAGCCGTGGAAGATGCGGAACGGCGGGCCTCCATCAGCGGCGAACGCGGCGTTGAGGGCGCGGACCTCCTCGGACTGCTCGCGCAGCCGCTCCACGGAGAGGCCGTTCGCGATCTGGAGTGATCGGCTGTGGTCGCAAACGCCGAAGTATCCGAGCCCCATCGCGCGGGCGGCCTCGGCCATCTGCCGGAGCGTGTGTGCGCCGTCGCTGTAGGTCGAGTGGTTGTGGAGCGTGCCGCGCAGGTCGCCGGCGGCGATCAGCCGGGGCAAGTCGCCGTCCGAGGCGGCGGCGGCGAGTTCGCCACGATCCTCGCGCAACTCAGGTGGAATCCACGTGAGTCCGTGGTTCTCGTAGATCGCAGCTTCGTCCGTCACCTCGCCCGGCTCGCCGTAGCGGTCGACGAATGCGGTGACGTGTTCGGCCGAGCCCGTGTGCTGCCACCACATACGCGGAAAGTCGTCGGACTCGGCGTGATAGACCCGCAGGTCGAGGCCGTCGGGGAGTGTACCGGCGAAGAACACATCGTCGGCTGCGTCGCTAGGCGCGGCGTGGCGGGCGAGGAGGGAGCGGAGCGCGTCCGCATCGCCCGCCACGACGAGGTCAGCCTCGGCGACGGTTTCGAGCTTGCGCCGGAGGGCACCGGCGAGTTCGGCCCGTTCGATGCCCGCATGGGTACGAAGGGCTTGCATCAGCGGGGCGACGGCGTCAAGCGCTTCGAAATAGCGGCGGCGGGCGCGGTACCGCCTGAGCTGGTGAAGGTTGTCGAGAATCGTGTCCTGCGACTTCTTCCCGAACCCTTCGAGCTCGGCGATGCGGCCCGTCGCGGCCATCTCTTCGAGGTCGTCGAGCGTGGTCACGCCGAGCTGCGTCCAGAGGGCACGGACTTTCTTCGGCCCCAGCCCTTTGATGCGGAGCACGTCGAGGAGACCGGGCGGCAGCGTTTCGATGAGTTCGTCGAGCGTCTCGAACGAGCCCGTCGTCACGAGCGATGCGATGTCGTCGGCGATGCCTTTGCCGATGCCCTGCACCTCGGTCATCTCCCCGCGCTCGACGAGTTGGAGGACGGACTCGTCCATGCGGTCCACGGTCCGCGAAGCGCTGCCGTAGGCACGGGCACGGAACGCGTTGCCGCCGGTCAGTTCGATGAGGTCGGCCGTCTGCTTGAGATGCCGGGCGATGCTTTTGTTGGTCATGGAGACGAGAGGGAAAGCGGGGATGGAGGCAGAAGCGGTTGCACAGACGTACCGGTGGTGCCGACCTTTGCGGGATGCCGCGCACAGAAACCCATTCCGCCACCGCCGAGGTTCCGTCCGGCGCGTCTCATCCCGACGTGCCGCTTGCCCGTGTGAGTGTCATCATCCCGACGCTCAACGAGGTCAAGCGGCTCGGCTCGCTCCTAGAGACGTTCACCCCGGAGCGCCGCCGCCGCTTCGGGCTCGATGTCGTCGTCACCGACGGCGGCTCGACGGACGGCACCCTCGCCGTGGCCGAGCGCCTCGCCGACCGTATCGTCGTCCACCGTGGCCCGGAGCGGCAGACGATCTCGGCCGGACGGAACGCCGGAGCTGCCGCCGCGACCGGCCGCGTCCTCCTCTTCTTCAACGCCGATGTCCGCTTCCCCGACGACGCCGACGCGTTCCTCGCCGACCTCATCGAGGCGGCAGAGGCCGGGGCGGCCACCTGTCGCGTCGGCGTGCACCCGGCGGAGGCGACGTGGGCGGACCGCCTCGTGCTCGGCACGTGCAACGTGCTGTTCTGCGGGCTGAACCTCGTCGGCGGCGGGATGGGGCGCGGCGAGTGCCACGCTGTCCGCCGCGACGTGTTCGAGGCCGTCGGCGGCTACAACGAAACGTACGCGGCCGGTGAAGATTTCGACCTGTTCAACCGGATCGCGCAGCGGGCGCGGCGGTGCGGCGACGGCCGCATCCGGTTCCTGTGGCACTGGGTACTCTACGAGGACCCCCGCCGCTACCGGCAAGCGGGCTACGTGCGGACGATGTGGGACTGGCTTCGCAACTCGGCTTCCATCACGTTCCTCGGCCGTTCGTACTCCGACGCGTGGGAGCCGGTGCGGTAGCGGGACAGAGCAGCGACGTTTGGCCGGGCTCCGGGTACAATTCTCGGGTTGCTCACCCGTTCTACCTCCGTGTACCCCCGTCCGGTGTCATATTTGTGACGATCTGCATCGTCAGCCACGGCGGGCAGAACTCCCACGCATCCCGTGCCTTAAAGAAGAACCTCGCGTTGCCGCCCGGCGCGCTCACACCCAATCTGACGACTCGATGAAGCTCAGAAAATCTCTCCTTATCGTTTTTGTAGGCGTGCTCGGTCTCGTGATCGGCATGCAGACGCGGGACGCCGCCTCCAGCGATCCCGGTACGGACAACCTCCGGAAGATCGAGGAGGCATTCAGTTTCATCAGCGGGAACTACGTCGAGCGCGTGGACTCGGCGAAGCTTTCTGAGGACGCTATCGAGGGGATGCTCAAAGGGCTTGACCCGCACTCGGTCTACATCGACGCGGAGAGTATGCGGCGCGTCCGCGAGAACTTCGAGGCGTCGTTCGAGGGCATCGGCATCTACTACGAGTTCCTCGAAGGCCCCGACGAGCGGGACACGCTCGCCGTGCTGATGCCGATCGCGGGCGGGCCGAGCGAGGAAGCCGGGCTGCTGGCCGGCGACCGCATCGTCCGCGTCAGCGACACCACGGCCATCGGGTGGGAAACGGCCGACGTGGAGAAGTACCTCAAGGGACCGAAGGGGACGAAGGTGGACGTGACCGTGCAGCGGCACGGGTACGAGCGCCCCCTCACCTTCACGATCACCCGCGACCAGATCCCGCTCAACACGGTGATCGCCGCGCACATGATCGACGACAAGACGGGCTACATCAAGCTCCAGCGCTTCGCCCGGACGAGCTACGAGGAGTTCATGACCTCGTTGCGGAGCCTCGAAGCGCAGGGCATGGAGCGGCTCGTCTTCGACCTCCGCGACAACGCGGGCGGCCTCATGGAGATGGCGATCCGCATCTCCGACGAGTTCCTCCCGGCCGACGGCATGATCGTCTACACCCGCAGCCGCCGCGGCGATTACAACCGCGAGTACCGTGCCCGGGCGGGCGGCTCGTTCGAGGACAAGCCGGTGATCGTGCTCGTCAACGAGAACTCCGCGAGCGCGAGCGAAATCGTGGCTGGCGCGCTGCAGGACCACGACCGCGCGCTCGTCGTCGGGCGTCGGACCTTCGGCAAAGGGCTCGTCCAGCAGCAGTTTCAGCTCGACGACGGCAGCGTGCTCCAGATGACGATCTCGCGCTACTACACGCCGGCCGGACGCCTCATCCAGACGCCCTATGACCGCGGCGCGGACGAGGAGGACTACTACGCCTCGAAGGTCGAGCTAGCCAAGGCGGACCGCGACCTCGTCCAGCAGTTCATCGAGCATGCCCCGGGCGGCGGTGCGGTCGATGCGATGGAGCTGGCGGAGGACGTGCCGGATTCCCTCCGCTTTAAGACCGATGGCGGGCGCACCGTCTATGGCGGCGGCGGCATCCTCCCGGACTACCTCGTGCCCATGGACACGATCTCCGTCGCGCTGCGGACGGTGATCGCCCGGAGCCTCGACAGCGAGTTCTCCCGCGCGTACCTCGACGGGGCAGGCAGTGGACTTCGCGACGAGTGGCGGGGCCGGGAAAACGAGTTCATTCGCACCTACCAGCCCGACGACCAGCTCTTCCAGGCCTTTGTAGGCTACGCGAAGGAGCACGGCGTCAGCGTCGTAGACCAGATGCCGGATGACGACGGCGAGCGCGACGACGTGATCGCACGGTCCAAGCTTCAGGAGGCCCGACCGCAGATCGAGGCGCGGGTCAAGGCGTATCTCGCGCGCCGCCTCTTCGGCATCGAAGCGTTCTATCCCGTGGTGCAGACCATCGACCCGACGTTCCAGGAGGCGATGGGTCTGTGGCCGCAGGCTTCGGGCCTGGCCGTTGCGATGGGTCGCAGCCGGTAGCGTGGGTGCCGACGCTATAATTTTTTATCGCGGGCGCGGCGGAGAGAGCAACTCCGCTGCGCCCGCTGTGTCTGAAGGGCTGCTTCCCCCACCTTAATCGCCCTTCTCGGGTGTTTCGGAACTCGATACAGGGCTCCGTCTGTTGTGTTGCGTTGACAATCCCAGGTAGATTGGGGATATTGAGGACCGCTCTGCGCCGTCCCACCCCTTCTGCCGGTGTATCAGGCCTGCTCGCGGCTCGTCTCTTCCTTTTCGTTGTTCACCCGCATCGCCCCCGGAGGTAATCTATGAAGCTCTACTCGCTGGTCCTGTTGCTCCAAGAAGCTGCGACGGAGACCTCGTTCACCAACGAGCTGGTCCAACGTTTTAACGAAGGCGGCGGGTTCATGTGGCCCGTGCTGATCTGTCTCGTCATCGGCCTCGCCATCGGCATCGAACGAATCATCACGCTCAACATGGCCGACACGAACACGCGCAAGTTCCTCGCCAGTGTGAAGACTGCCCTGGACGAAGGGGGCATCAGCCGCGCCCTCGAAGTCTGCGAAAACACGCGCGGCCCCGTCGCCAGCGTGTTCCACGCCGGCCTCCTGCGCGCCGACGAAGGCATCACTGCTGTGGAGAAGGCCGTCGTCTCGTACGGCTCGATCGAGATGAGCTTCCTCGAGCGCGGCCTCGTGTGGCTGAGCCTGTTCATCTCAGCCGCTCCTATGCTCGGGTTCCTCGGAACCGTGTGGGGCATGGTCCAGGCTTTCGATGCCATCGAGGAGGCCGGCGACATCTCGCCGAGCCTCGTCGCCGGCGGTATCAAAGTCGCGCTGCTGACGACGGTCGCGGGCCTCATCGTCGCGCTCGTCCTGCAGTTCTTCTACAACTACGCCGTCTCCAAGATCGACCGGATCGTGGTCGAGATGGAGGAGGCGTCGGTCGAGTTGATCGACTCGCTCGTGCTGATGGAGGGGGGCCGCCCGTTGGCTGAGCCCGTCGCCGTGAAGAGCATCCCGCGCCCGGCCTCGGACGCTGGCGACGACCTTACCGGCACGCGCATCTGAGGCCTCGCTGCTGTCCCGTGGTAGGGGTGCCGGCTCCGGTCGCCCCTACCATCACTGCGCCCCTACCTTCACTCTAGAACGGACTGACACTATGGAAGGGCTCGTTCCCATCGCTATCTGGTTGTCGCTGGCGATGCTCGCCATCGGTTTCCTCGTCGTCATCGTCTTCGGGATCAAAAGCCTGGCCTCTGGGAAACACCGGCTCTGGTCGGTTGCAGCGATGTTGCTCCCGCTCGTGGTCTTCGGCATCTGCTACGTCATCAGCCTAGGAAACCCGGACCCGGCTACCGCCGCCGCGATCCTGACGGCGATCGTCCTGCTCGCCGCCGGAGTCATCGCCGTCCTCATTACCGGCGTCAAAGGCATCATCGGCTTCTAGAGGCGGGAGGCTGC
This sequence comes from Rhodothermales bacterium, assembly GCA_038232935.1. Lineage (GTDB taxonomy): Bacteria > Bacteroidota > Rhodothermia > Rhodothermales > JANQRZ01 > JBBSMX01. The sequence goes on from JBBSMX010000003.1 coordinate 36,985, forward strand.
CGGCGCACACGAAGCCCCCGGCGCGTCTCGTTCTACTCTTCCCTCGGAAGCCTTCCTCGTCCCTAATCCCTACCGCGTCATGGGTCTGCTCAAGCGCCGCACCAGCCGCGAGGCCGAAATCCCTACCGCCTCGATGGCGGACATCGCGTTCCTCCTGCTGATCTTCTTCCTCGTCACGACTACCATCGACGTGGACACAGGGATCTACATGGAACTGCCGCCGCCGCTTGACGAGAACACCCCGCCGCCGGAGATCCCGGACCGTAACATCCTCACGGTCCTCGTAAACTCACAGGGCGACGTGCTCCTCGAAAAAGAGTTCGTCCAAATCAACGACATCCGTCCGAGCGTCAAGCGCTTCGTGGCGAACCGGGGCGCGGACCCGACGCTCTCGGACAGCCCGGGCAAGGCCATCGTTTCCTTCAAGACAGAGCGGCAGTCGAAGTACGAGCAGTACGTCAAGGTGCTCGACGAGATCAAGATGGGCTTCAACGAGCTTCGTAGCGAGGAGGCGCGGGCGCGCGGCTTCCGTGACTACGCCGACTACCGAGCCCGCCTCCCCGAAGGGGCCGAAGACGAAATCTCGGCGGAGTACCCCTACCGCATTTCAATCGCCGAGCCCGACGCCACGAACCCCTCCGCTGAGGGGACCGGGGCCTGAGTGCTCGCGCCGCCTCTCACCTGACTGCTAACGACGCCCATGTCGGTTCACTTCAAAAAGAAAGCCCGCGCCAAGCAGGAGATCCCGACGGCCTCGCTGCCGGACATCATCTTCATGCTGCTCATCTTCTTCATGGTCACGACGGTGCTTCGTGAGGTGGACCTGAAGGTGCGCGTCCAACTTCCGGATGCCGAGGCGATCCAGAAGATCGAGCAGAAGCGGCTCGTCTCGTACGTCTACATCGGGCCGGAGAAGCTCGCCGGCAACCAGCTCGGCGAGAACCGCGTGCAGATCGACGACGCGCTCATTCCAGTGATGACCGAGATCCGGCAAATCTTATTCCGCCGGCTCCAGGATGAGCCCCGCACCATCATCTCGCTCCGTGTGGACGAGGAGTCGGAAACGGGCATCCTCTACGACGTACAGCAGGAGCTGCGCGAGGCAGGGACGCTGCGTATCAATTATTCGACAAAGCGCCTGAGCCCGTCGTAGGGCGCCCGCCCCGATCCTATCTTTCTAGACGAAACGAGCCCTGCCGAGTGCAGGGCTTTTTCGTTACGCACCGCCCGTCTATTCCCCTCTCCCATGGCCTACTCCATCACCCTGTTGCCTGGCGACGGCATCGGCCCCGAAGTCACGAACGCTACCCTCCGCGTCCTCGAAGCCACCGGCCTCGATTTCGATTGGGACGAGCAGGTGGCGGGGATGGCGGCGTATGAAACGGGCGGCGACCCGCTGCCCGAGGCCGTGGTGGATTCTATTCGGCGCAACGGGATCGCGCTGAAAGGGCCACTCACTACGCCCGTCGGCACCGGCTTTCGGAGCGCGAACGTGAAGCTCCGGCAGGTGCTGGACCTCTACGCCAACGTCCGCCCGTGCGTCTCGCTGCCGAACACGCGGGCGCGCTACGAGAACATCGACCTGCTCATCTTCCGCGAGAACACGGAGGGCCTCTACGCCGGGATCGAGTACTTCGATGAGCGCAACCAGATTGCCGACTCGATTGCCCGCGTGACCCGCAAGGGGTCGGAGAAGATCATTCGCTTCGCCTTCGAGCAGGCGACGAAGATGGACCGCAAGCGGATCACGCTCGTCCACAAGGCGAACATCCTCAAGAAGACGGGCGGGATGTTTTTGGATATCGGCCGCGAGATTTCACGGGACTACCCGGAGATGGAGTTCGATGACCGGATCGTGGACAACATGGCGATGCAGCTCGTCGTCTATCCCGAGCGCTACGACTGCATCGTGACGACGAACCTGTTCGGGGACATCCTGAGCGACCTCGCGGCTGGGCTCGTCGGCGGCCTCGGCGTGACGGGCGGTGCCAACATCGGCGACGAGTACGCGGTCTTCGAGGCTGTGCACGGCTCGGCCCCGGACATCGCCGGGCAGGGCAAAGCGAACCCGACCGCGATGATCCGCTCGGGCGAGATGATGCTCCGCTACCTCGGCGAAAAGGCAGCGGCCAACGCCATCGGCGACGCGATCCATGAGGTGTACGCTGAGGGTACGCACCTCACCTCCGACCTCGGCGGCTCCGTCTCGACGGACGAGTTCGCTGCTCACCTCGGCGAGCGCGTCGCCTCGCACGTCGCAGCCTGACCTCTCTTCGTACTACTCTCCCGCAGGGGGACGACGGACCGAGTCCCCACTGCGCTTTGAACCGATGATTCAACGCCTTCAGTCCCTCTACCTCCTGTTCGCCGCTGCCTTCCTCGCGCTCTTCCTCGTCGTCGGGGGGGTGTGGCGCACCGTGATCGCCGTAACCTATCCCTGGGTGACGCCGGTCTCGATCACGCTGTGCGGGTTCGCGGCGCTCGCGGCGCTCGTGGCCGTGTTCCTGTACAAGGACCGCAAGACGCAGCGGAAGGTGGTGCTGGCCGCGCAGTGGCTGGACCTCGCGCTCGTGGTCGTCCTCGTGGGGTGCCTCGCCGCGCTCAACCTCCGCGCCGAGGTGGTCCTCGGAGTGGATGCTACGGCGGCCTATCTCACGCTCCTCCTGCCCATCGTGGCGTACGTCTTCCTCCGACTCGCCCGTGGCGGAGTGGAGAAAGACATCGCCCTCGTCCGCTCCATGGACCGGCTGCGATAGGGCGCTCCGTGCCGGTTGTTAGTTTCTGGCTTTTCGTTCCTGGTTAATGAAGACGATCGAGCGCGCCCAACCAGAAACGAGAGACGAGAAACCGGAAACTGAAGTCCCGCCTCGGGTCTGGCTCATCCTCATCGTCGGGCTCGTCTCGCTCGGGATCAGCGCGATCCTCATCCGGTTCGCCAGCTCGGCACCCGGCCTTGCCATCGCCGTCTGGCGAACGGTGTTCGCGACCGTGCTGCTGGCACCCTTCGCGCTGCCGAAGATCGGGCCGGAGGTGCGGCGGTTCACGGGGCGGGATTGGCGGCTGATCCTCACGGCTGGCGTTTTCCTCGGGCTCCATTTCATCGTGTGGATCGAGTCGCTATACCACACGAGTGTGGCGAGCGCCACGGTGCTGGTGACGACGAGCCCGCTGTTCATCGCCGTCCTCGGCTTTCTCGTCCTGCGCGAGCGGCTGGCGCTGCGGACCGTCGTGGCGATTGTGGTGGCGGTAGTGGGGGCGGCGCTCATCGGGCTGGGCGATGCCTCCGACGCGGCCTTTCCGAATGCGGTGCTCGGCAACGGCCTCGCGCTCACGGCATCGTTGCTGGTGGCGGTCTACCTGCTGATCGGCCGCGCTGTGCGGCAGCACACCTCGTTTCTCGCGTACCTCTTCCCGCTGTACGCGACGGCGGCGGCGACGATCCTCGCCGTTGCGCTCGTGCGCGGCACGCCGCTCGTGCAGCCGTGGCCGATCCTCGCGCTCTGTCTGGCGATGGCGGTGCTGCCCCAACTCATCGGGCACGGCTCGTTCAACTACGCCGTGAAGTACTTCCCGGCGGCCCTGCTCGGCCTGCTGTCCCTCGCGGAGCCCATCGTGTCCTCGATCCTCGCGTCCGTGCTGTTCGGCGAGGTGCCGGGGCCGCTCGCCCTTCTGGGCATGGTGGTGGTGGTGGGGTCGATCGCCGTCGTGTTCGCCCCGCGCCTGCGCCGCTCGTAGGCGTGGCGTTACGGCAGCGGGCGGAAGTGTTCTGCCGGTAGATCGTCGAACGTTTTGTGGCCGCCGAGGAAATAATCACGGACGATGCTGGCGTCGTAGGGCGGGAGGACGAGGGGCTCGTCGTCCGATGGCGGCGTGTAGTGCTTCCGCAGTTTTCGGAAGTCGAAATGTGCCCGGCGGATGGCATCGACCTCGGCGAGGCGGCCGGCGGCGAGGGCGCGCGCGGCAGCGAGCGTGTCGAGGGCGTAGCGGCCGACGACGACGCGGCGGAAGTGACGGGGCGGGAGGTTCTTCCAGAGCAGCAGGAAGCTGTTGCGGAAATTGTAGTACGTCTTGCGCGGGTTGCCCTGGGGGAGCGAGCCGCCGCCGATGTGGTAGACCTCGCTCCGGGGCTCGACGCGGACGCGCCACCCCGCCCGCCACAGCCGCCAGCACAGGTCGATCTCTTCCATGTGCATCACGAACCGCTCGTCCAGCAGCCCCACCTCGTCGAGGGCGGACCGCCGGAGGAGGAGCGCGGCCCCCGTCGCCCAAAACACGTCGCGCGCGTCGTCATACTGCCCCCCGTCTCGCTCCAGCGTGTCGAAGACCCGTCCGCGCGTGAAGGGATAGGCGTAGCGGTCGAGAAAGCCGCCGCTCGCGCCGGCGTACTCGAACCGCTCGCGGTCGTCGTACTGAAGCAGCTTGGGCTGCACGGCAGCGACGTCCGGTTGCGCCTCCATCGCCTCCACGAGCGGCGTCAGCCAGCCCGGCGGCACCTCGACGTCGTTGTTCAGCAGGCAGACGTACGCGCCCGTCGTGTGGGGGATCGCCTCGTTGTTGCCCCGGCAGAACAGCCAGTTCTCCGGATGCCGCACGACCTTCACGGACGGGAATTGCTCGGCCACCCACTCGGTCGATCCGTCTGTCGAAGCATTGTCTGCGAGGACGATTTCGAGGTCGGGATAGTCTGTGGCGACGGCGGATGGGAGGCACTGCCGGAGGAGCGGCAGCGCGTTCCAGCTCACGATGACGATGGAGACGCGGGGGAGAGGCATGGGGCAGACGCAGCGAGGGCCGGGAATCTACGCGATCCCCGGCCCCGGTGCCTGCTGGTACGGACTGTGCCTACAGGTCGAGGTCGAAAGTGACGCGCTCGATGTCGAGCGTACCCTGACAGTCGCCGGGGTTGTCCACGACGAGGCCGGCATCGAAGTCGCCGCTGTTGAGGGCCGATTCTACGGCGCTCCGGATCTGGTCGGCGGTGAGAGACGCGCTGACGGGGCAGACCTCGGCGTCGATGGCTTCGCAGAGCCGCGCGCGGTCGTAGTCGGCGCTGGCGTAGCCCACGGACACGGCGCTGACCACGTCGTCCACGATATCGACGGTTCCCGTCACAGCAGGCGTGGCGTCGATGAGGAGGGTAGCGGCGAGGGTGCACGTCCCCGTGGTGCCCGCCGTGCCACGCGTGGCGACCGGCGTGAACGTGACGTCGTCCCGGCTGATGATGATGTCGTCTACGCCGGGCGAGCCGGGGATGTCCTGGCCGATGCTGACCGAACTGGTCTGGTACGCGACGGCGTTGGGGGCGACGGGGATCGCGTTGCCTGCGCTACCGAGAGGAACGTCGATGTCATCGAGCCCTGCGACGCTTTCGATGGCATCGCAGCCAGTGAGCACGCACGGAGCGAAGAGGAAGACGAGAGAGAGAAAACGGGTGGTAGTTCGCATGGGGTACGGGAGGTCACGTAGGGAAGGAACTTTGAAAGCCGGCGGTCGGACGGATGACGACCGTGCACCCACTGCGTATCGGCACCTCGGGCTAATACATGAAGGCCGGCGCATCGAGACGCCCCCCACCAGGAACGTCGGATGCGCCGGCCGCCCCCTCCATTATCAGGGGGCCTCGATCATTATCCTGTAGCCCTAGACAAGAGCGTGCCGCCGATGTAACCTCTCGTCACTTTTTTTACCCTCGTGCTCTGAAGTCGCTCTTTTATGCCTGCTGGCCCCACTACGCCTTTCGCCGAGCCCGCCCCGTCGCGACGGGACGCAGCGGCCGTGTTGAAGCGGCACTGGGGTCACGACGATTTTCGTCCGGGCCAGTGGGCAGCGGTGGAGTCCATACTTGGCGGGAACGATGCGCTGGCTGTGCTGCCGACGGGCGGCGGGAAGTCGGTGTGCTATCAAGTGCCGGCGGTGCTGCGGGGTGGTCTCGTCGTCGTGGTCTCGCCGCTCGTTGCGCTCATGCGGGATCAGGTGAGCGGGTTGACGGCCCGCGGCATCCCAGCCACGTTCATCGACAGCTCGCTGCCGTACCACGAGTCCGAACAGCGCTGGACCGACGCCGAGTTCGGCCGCTACCGCCTGCTCTACCTCTCGCCGGAGAGGCTGGAGTCGGAGACATTCGAGGCCCGCGCCGGCCGCCTCCCGACGACGTTGCTCGCCGTAGACGAGGCGCACTGCATCTCCGAGTGGGGCCACGACTTCCGTCCGGCCTATCTCCGCATCGCCGACGGGGCGGAGTTGCTCGGCCGTCCTCCCGTCATCGCCGTGACGGCGACAGCGACGCCCGAGGTACGCCGGGATATCGTCACCCGCCTCGGCCTCCGCGAGCCGCGTGTGATCGTTCACGGTTTCGACCGGCCCAACGTCCTCCCGAGCATCTTCCGCACCGACGACAAAAAAGAGAAAGCGTTGGAGGTCCTCGCCGGCGTGCCGGGCAGCGGGATCATCTATGCGGCGACGCGACGCGGTACAGAGACGTGGGCCGAGACGCTGCGCCGGGCCGGAGTCGGTGCGGAAGCGTACCACGCTGGGCTCGCTACCGACGTTCGAACGGCCATCCAGCAGCGGTGGCAGCGCGGCGAGACGCGCGTGATCGTGGCGACGAGCGCCTTCGGGATGGGAATCGACAAGCCAGATGTACGCTTCGTGCTCCACGTCGATCTGCCGCGGACGGTGGAGGCGTACTATCAGGAGGCGGGCCGCGCCGGGCGCGACGGCAACCGGTCCTACGCTGTGCTCCTTTTCGCCGAGCGTGACGCGGCTGCGGCCCGGTCGTTCATCGAAGAGGGACATCCCGAGGCTCCGGTCGTGCAGGAGGTCTACGAAGCGGCATGCAGCCTCGCGCAGCTTCCCATCGGTTCGGAGCCGGACGGTCCGATGGCCGTGGACGTGGATACGATCGCGTCCTCGAAAGGGCATGCGCCCCTCGCCGTGCGCGCCGCCGTCGCTGCTCTCGCCCGGGCCGGGGCGTGGGAAGTGCTGCCGTCGAGCACGCACCGGGGGCTTCTCCGCTTCCGCCAACCGGCCGAGGCCGTCCGCGCCTACGCCGACCGGCTGGGCAACGACGACCTCGCCACGTTCGTCCGAGAGCTACTGCGGAGCGTCCACGCCGAGGCCTTCTCCGGCTGGTCGGACATGGACCTCCGCACGCTCGAACGCCGCACCGGCCTCGCCCGCGCCCGCCTCCTGCGCGGCCTCGACTTCCTCGCCGAGCACGACCTGCTGGCTTACCTCCCGCCCGGCGACGATCTCCGCGTGGCCCTCACCGGCCCGCGCACCGACCGCGTGCCGCTCGACGTGGCCGCGCTGCGTGCCGGCCGCCGCCGCGCCCTCGCCCGGCTGGACGATATGCTGCGGTACGCCCGCTCGATCACCTGCCGCCGTCACTTTCTGCTGAGCTACTTCGGCGAGCCGAGCCCGGAGCGGTGCGGCACCTGCGACGTGTGCCTCGGCCGCCACCGCCCGCCGGTCGTCACGCCCGAGGACGAACCAGCCCTCCGCCGACTCCTCGTCCACGCCGCGCGCGGCGACGAGCGAGCGGTGTGGCTCGCGGACAAAGCTCTGCCCGACCACCGCGTCGACGGCCTCGCCGACTGGCTCGTCCACGAAGGCTACCTCCGCATCGCTGACCCCCTCGCCGGCACGTTCGCCCTCACTCCCAAAGGCGAGCGGTTCGTCGCGTAGGGGCGAACGGATGCGGCCTGTCAGCGCACGAGCGTGACCGGCCGCGACGCCTCGAACGTTTCGCCCGTGGCGCGGACGACGTACGAGCCGCCCGGCAGCCCGGCTGCGTCGAACGTGAGCCGCCGCGTCTCGCCCGCCGCGAGGAGCCCGGTATAGAGTTCCGCCACGCGGCGGCCCAGCACGTCGAACACCGCCACCTCGACGGGCTGTGCGGTCGGGGCCGTCAGCTCCACCGTCGTGCGTGTGCCGAAGGGGTTCGGATAGGCCGTCAACGTGACGCCTTCAGTCGGCGCGGCCGTAGGGCCGGTGCCCGTCGCCTGCCCGAGGCGGGGTTGCAGCACGAACAACCCCCGGCTCATGTCGGAGACGACGACGATCCCGCTCTCGAAGAACGGATACACCCCAAACGCGCCGTCGAAGCCGGTCGCGTCGTTCTCCGGGTGCGTGTCGAAAAAGGCCGCTTCCGTGAGCGTCCCGGCGTCGATCCCGGCGAGGTCGAGGATGCGGAGGCCGGACGTGTAGTTGGCTTGAAACGCGAAGCCGTCGCGGACGAAGAGGTTGTGGTCGGTGGAGGAGGCCGGGCCGACGTACTCGAACGAGAACGCCGGCTCGTCCAAGTCCGACACGTCGAAGACGAGGGTGCGGGTGTTGGTCGAGAAGGTCGATTCGTCGAATTCGTCGTCGAGGAGGAAGTGGCGGCCGTCCTCGGTCAGCCACCCCTGGTGGGCGTAGGCCTCGTTCGGGTACGGGGAGTCGGCGATAAGGGTGGGGTTCTTCTTGTCCGTCACGTCCACAATCGCGAGCGTCCCGGTGCCCGGTGCCGAGCCGAAGCAGACCTCGGATCCCCGGTAGTCAGTGTCGGGGCCGTCATAGGTCACGCACTGGAGGTCGTGGAACTCGGAGCCGGGGTAGTGGAAGCAGCCGGCGAACGTCGGGCTCTGCGGCTGGCGGACGTCGACGATGTGGAGCCCGTCGTCGCACGTGCCCGAGCCGGTGAAGACGAGATAGGCGAAGCCCGAGGTTTCGTCGATTGCGATGTTGTGCGGGTCCGTCCCGTCGGTGTAGAGTGCGTCGGCGGTGAACACGGCAGGGGGACTCGTCACGTTGCGCAGCCGGGTGAGGTCGAACACCTGTACGGGCGCGAGGCCGCTATCGGTGCCGAGGAAGACGTGGTCCGCGTACACCTTCGCGTCGCGGGCGACGGCCTGCGACGGTGCGGCCAGGGTGCCGACGACGACGGGGGCCATCGGGTCGCTGAGGTCCACGAACGCGGTGTGGTCGTACTGGTTGATGATCGCGTACTCGACGCCCGTCTCGGGGTCCGTCCACCCCCAGATATCACTGGACGACTGGTTGAAGTCAGGCGTTGCGTTGAGCGGCAGCCGGGCGAGTAGGTCTACGTCCCGGCATGCATACTCCCCGGCCATCCCGTCCACGCACGGTACAGGCTGGGCCACGGCGAGCGAGGGCAGCAGGGCGAGGGCGAGCAGCGTGGGGCGCAGACGAGGCATGATGGTGCGGTCGGGTTTAAACGATACGCGGCGGCCCGGCATGGAAGGCCGAACCGCCGCGCAGTAATCGGGGGAGGGCGGGAGGCTTACTCGCCGGCCTCATCCATGGACTCCATCGGCTCGGCGGCCATCCCGAGCGAAGCCGTCACCGGCGCGCTGAAGGACGTGAGCCCGTCCATGTCGAGGGCGCGGACCCGGAAGGTATGGTTGCCCTCGGCGAGGCTACCGGCGCGGAAGCGGTACATCGTCCGGTCCGACGAGGCCTGGACCGTCCCGGCCGTCGCCCAGCTTCCGTTCTGCTCGCGCTCGACGACGAACTGCGAGGCCCCGAGCTCCGGCGCGACGGTCCAGCTCAGATCGACGCCGCCGTTCCACGGGAACGCCGTGAAGGAGGCCAGCGCGAGGGGCTCGGCCCGCTCGGGGCGGACGATGAAGAGGCCGCTCTGCATGTCGCTGATGAGCACGGTCCCGCTCGCGAAGTACGGATACGTGCTCCACGCCCCGCCGAACTGGTTGGAGTTGTCGGCCGGGAACGTGTCGAAGAAGGCGATCTCCTTCATTTCGCCCTTCCCGATGTCCGAGGCGTCGAGGACGCGGAGGCCGATGCGGTAGTTCGCCTCGTAGACGGCGTTGCCGCGCACGTAGAGGTTGTGGTCGATGGACGGGTACTCGCTCAGGTGAGGTGCCATGAACTCCGGCGAGTCGAGGTCGGACACATCGAAGATGAGCGTACGCGTGTTGTTTCCGTAGCGCTGCTCGTCGAGCTCGTCGTTGCCGATGAAGTAGCGCTGGTCTTCGGTCAGCCAGCCCTGGTGGGTGTAGGCCGTGTTCGGGTAGACCGCCTGCGAGAGCTCCACGGTGTTCTTACGATCCGTCACGTCGACGATGGTGACGGTGTCCTCGTTGGAGGCGAAGCAGATCTCGTGGCCGGTGTAGTCGGTGTCGGGGCCGGTGTAGACGACGCACTGCACGTCGTGGGTGTAGCCGTCTGCATCGAAGCAGCCGGCGAAGGTCGGGTTCAGCGGGACCGTCACGTCTACGAGGTGGAGCCCACCGGCGCACCCCTCGGACTCGCGGTTGCCGACGATGATGGCGAGGCCGGTCTCCTCGTTGATGGCGACGTTGTGCGACTGACCTACGCGGCCGTAATGCGCGTCCTCGGTGAAGTCGACCGGCCCCTGCGTCGGAGCGACGTCGCGGAGGCGGGCGAGGTCGAAGACCTGCATCCCGTGGCCGTCGGCCTCGCTCACGATGAAGGCGTAGCCGCCGTAGACCTTGATGTCCCGCCAGATCGTCGCGACGGTGTGCGTCGGCAGCTTGCCGAGGTAGACGGGGTTCACGGGGTCGCTGATGTCGACGAAGCCGGTGCCGTCGGCGAGGCCCATGAGGGCGTACTCCTTGCCGGTGACGGGATCGGTCCAGCCCCATACGTCGTTGCCTGCCTCGGCGTTCATCGTCGAGAGCTTGACGTGGGAGAGGAGGGTGACGTTGCCGCAGGGGTATTCCCCGGCGATCATGCCGGAGTCGTCGCAGGCGATGGACTGAGCCGTGGCAGGAAGCGCAGCCAGACAGAAGAAGGCGGAGAGGAACAGGAGCGAGCGCATGGGCAGAGGCAAGTTGGAAGGCTGAGCGGGCGGGGCGCGTCCGCCGGGCAAGGGGAGAACGGGTGCGAAGCTACAAACGTATCGTCGCCGACCGAAGTTCGGCCGGCGACGATACACGAGGGACGGTCTGGCGTTGCAGGACGGCCGGGCTAGCGTGTGAGCGCTACCTGCCGGGTCTCGCTGAAGCCCTCGCCGGTGACGCGGACGAAGTAGAGCCCGGCCGGAAGCGCGCTCCCGTCGAAGACGAACGAGCGTTGCTGGCCGGCTCCGAGCGTACCGTGGAAGAGGTCCGCCACGCGGCGGCCGAGCACATCGAACACGGCGACATCGACGTCCTGCGTATCGCCGAGCGTAAGCTCGAACTGCGTGCGGTCGGTGAACGGGTTCGGGTACGCCTGCGTGAGCGCGAACGTGCCGGGCGCCGTCGTGTCGACCGCATCGGTGGGGTTGCCGGGGAGCTGCGGCTCGAGGACGAAGAGGCCACCGCCCTGATCGCTCACGATCACGATCCCGCTCTCGAAGTACGGGTAGTTGCTCCACGAGCCGCCCCCGAACCCACTGGCATCGTTCGGCGGGTACGTGTCGAAGGACGCGATTTCCACTACCGGACCGCCACCGGAGATCAGACGCCCGAGGTCGACGATGCGGAGGCCGGACGTGTAGTTGGACTGGTACGCGTAGCGCCCCTTGACGTAGAGGTTGTGGTCCGTGGAGGCGGTCGGGTGGAAGTACTCACGCAGGAACTCCGGCGAATCGAGGTCGCTCACGTCGAAGACGAGGGTGCGCGTGTTGAAGCCGAAGTTGAGCTCATCAATCTCGTCGTTGGCGATGAAGTAGCGCTGGTCTTCGGTCAGCCAGCCCTGGTGGGTGTAGGCGTCGTTGGGATAGGGAATTTGCGACACCTGAACGGGGTTTGATTTGTCCGTCACGTCGACAATCGTGACGACAGGATCGTTTGCTGCCATGCAGATCTCGCTCCCGGTGTAATCGGTGTCGGGGCCGTCATAGACGACGCACTGCACATCGTGGATGTAGCCGTCCTGGCTGAAGCAGCCCGCGAAGGTCGGGTTCTCCGGGTCTTGGATATCGACCATGTGGAGGCCGCCGGAGCACCCCGATTCTGACCCGCCCCCAGCACCGACGATGTAAGCGAATCCGGTTTCTTCGTTGATGGCGATGTTGTGCGAGGAGCCGATCCCGTCGTAGTGCGCCGTCTCCGAGAACGTCGTCGGGCTCGTCATCCCACGGAGCTGGGTCAAATCAAAGACCTGCACGCCGTGGTTGCTCGCCTCGCTCACGATGAAGGCGTGGTCGGCGTACACCTTGATGTCACGCCAGGTCGAGGTCTGGGTGTGGGTAGGGAGCGTGCCGAGGTAGACCGGGCTGGTCGGGATGGAGACGTCGACGAAGGCCGTGCCATTCCCGAGACCCACGAGGGCGTACTCGTTCCCCGTCGTGGGGTCCGTCCATCCCCAGATGTCGTTGGCGTAGGACGCGTTCATCTGGGGGAGCGTGACGCGGCCGAGCAGGTCGACGGAGGCACAGGGGAAGCTATCGGCGAAGCCGTTCACGCAGGCCACTTGCTGTGCGGTTGCATTCGGGACGAGGAGGAGGGCGAGCAGCAGGAGCGAGCAGGCCGAAGCAAAACGGTTCATCCGGGTAGGGGTCGAGTTTAGTTGGTGGATTTCGGGGCCGAGGGAGGGACTACGGTGCAGCAAGACGCTGATACGGCGCACCCTCGAAGCGGTTCGCGGTGCGGTTTTTTCTGACATCGTCGGCACGGAACACGCGGCCGTTCATGGCGACGAAGATGCCCGGCGGGAGGAGCTGCACGGCGGCCACCGCGAACCCGATGTTGAACTCGGCGTCCGTTCCTTTGAACCGCGCCGGGCTGAGGGAGCCGACGAACACGACGGTCTTACCCCCCGTGTCGCCGAGTGCGCGGGCCGTCTCCACCATCGTGTCGGTGCCGTGGGTGATGAGGATGCGGGGGCAAGACTCGGCGCGCACGTGCTCCGCGATGAGTGCGCGGTCGGCGTCGGTGAGGTCCAGGCTGTCCTTTCGCATCAGCGTCTCCACCTCGACCTCCACCGTCGCCCCCACGTCGCGGAGGATCTCGCGGACCTGCGGGTCGCCCACTTCGTAGTCGCTGCGGGCGTCGAAGTAGATTTTGTCAATCGTGCCGCCGGTGGTGAAGACCTTGATGCACACGCGGGTTCGGGTTCGGGAGTCGGATATCGGTAGGAGGCGGAAGCTACGGCAGTGTCCGGCGATCTGCTGCACGATGATCGGCCCGTCCCGCGGTCGCTCAGTTGGTAGGCACGGTAGCACGCTGATCGCTGAGGAGCCGGTCGAGCGCGCGTTCGTAGAGCGGTTGGTAGGTGGCGGGGTGGCGGGCATAGTAGTCGAGCGCGCGGTGGAAGGCGACGGTGTCGGTGCCGACTTCGGCGAGGGCAGCGGCGCGGAGGCTGTCGCGCGGTTCGCCCGTCCGCGAAGCCCTCGCATCGGCGAGGTGGGTTCCGACGAGCACCTCGACCATGAGGCTGTCCGAGAGGCCGGGGGCGGACGGCCCCCGTGCATCGCAGCCGGCCCAGAGCAGGAGCCCGAGACACAGCGTGGGCCTACGCATCCACCTGTGTCAGTACGTCCTCCGGTACGTCTACCTCCATGCGGAGGAGGTGGGCGGCGTACGTCTTGCCCTGCGCGTCGAGCTTGAGCGAGACGGTGCCGCCGCCGCCGAGCGCTTCGTGCAGCAGGAAGTTCAGCGCACCCAGATTCTCTAACTCGAAGCGCTCCACCTCGCCTGCGCACATCGGGCCGAAGTGTGCCTTGACGCGCTCGGCGGTGACGTACTCGCGCAGGAACGGATAGACCTTCGGGTCGCGGGCGATCAGCCCGACGTTGACGGCGTCACCCTTGTCGCCGCTGCGGGCGTGGGCGATGTCCAGGAGTTTCGTTTTCAACGGCTCGATGGGGTTGTAGGGGTGAGGCCCGAAGATAGCAGCGGCTACGGGATGATTTTGTCGATGGGGTACTCGAGAATCCCCTCGGCCCCGGCGCGTTTCAGTTCGGGGATGAGGCGGCGCACCTGCCGCTCTTCGATCACCGTCTCCACGGCCAGCCACCCGTCTGAGAACAGGGGCGAGACGGTCGGGGTGCGGAGCGCGGGGAGCAGCTCGACGATCCGATTCACATTCTCCTTTCGAACGTTCATCTTGAGCCCGACGCGACCCTCGGCGCGGATGGCCCCGTCCATCAGGAGCGCGATGTTCTCGATTTTCTCCCGCTTCCACGGGTCCGCCCACGCTGCTTTGTTGGCGATGAGCTGCGTGTTTGATTCGAGCAGGACTTCGACGATGCGGAGGTTGTTGGCCCGGAGCGAGTTGCCCGTCTCCGTCACCTCGACGATGGCGTCCACGAGGTCCGGCGCTTTCACCTCCGTCGCGCCCCATGAGAACTCCACGTCGGCCTCGACGCCGTTGTCGGCCAGCCAGCGCTTCGTGAGGTTCACGACTTCGGTGGCGATCCGCTTGCCCGCGAGGTCGTGGACGCTGTGGATGTCCGAGTCGGCGGGCACGGCGAGCACCCAGCGGACCGGCCGCATCGACGCCTTCGAGTAGATGAGGTCGGCGACGACGTGGACATCGGCGTCCGTCTCGGCGATCCAGTCGAGTCCAGTGATGCCGGCGTCGAACACGCCGTCCTCGACGTAGCGCGCCATCTCCTGCGCGCGGACGAGCATGGCCGTCAGCTCGTCGTCGTCGATGGAGGGGAAGTAGGAGCGGCTGGCGACGGAGAAGTGGAAGCCCGCTTTTGCGAGGAGGTCGAACGTGGACGCCTGGAGGCTGCCTTTGGGCAGGCCGAGGCGGAGCACCTGTGTTTCGGCGGTACCATTCGTGGAGGTCGAGGCGGGAGCGGTTTTGACAGGCATGCGAGAAGGGATAAGGGAGTGACGTGACATGGGTAGCGGGTTTCAAACCCGCCCCTACGGAGGTTATTCGGAAGGCGGAGGATCGGAGCCGGCGACGACTTCGGCTCCGTTCGTGCCCGAGGTGCGGAAGGTGTACGCGATGGCTTCCATCTGGCGGAGGAACTCGCGCTTCTCGGCACTGGTGTAGCGTGGGGCGTAGATCATCCCGTCGATGAGGTAAAAGCGGCCGGTGTCCTCGTCGAAAAAGGCGTAGCTCACGAACGGGCCGCCCATGAAATCGCCGGTCATCCGCCACGTCCCGCGCGTCTCGATCGCGAAGCGCCCGGCGAGGTTGACGGTGTCCGTCTCTATGGGCCGCCGCACGAGGTCCCGGTCCTCGATGGCGATGTAGCTCTCGGGGAAGCTCCCGCGCACGAACCGCTCGGTGAGCCGGTTGCGGAGGGCGCGGACGGAGTCGGGCTGGAGCCGCTCCAGGCGGGGGTCCTCCTCGAAGTAGACGAACATGTCGCGCCACGAGTCCTGCCCGGCCAGCCGGCGGAGGCGGACGAACGTGCCGCGCTCGCCGCTGGCGGTGAGGAACGTGGTGTCCTGCGCGAGGACGTAGTCGTGCTGGACGTTGACGGCGAACCCGTACTCATCCAAGAGCCGCTGCTCAGCCCCGACCCGCTCGCCCTTCTCGAACATGTCTTCGGTGAGGCGTCGCCGCGCGAGGCGGTCGAACGAGGCGCGGAGTTCGTCGCCTCCCGCACGGATCTGCTGCGCGAGTGCGCTGTCACTCGGGGCGGTGGCGTAGACAATGAGTTGGTCGCGCATCCAGAGGTCGTCTCGCTCGATGAGGCCGCGCCCGCCACGTTCGAGCGCGGCGACGCCCGCCGAGTCCAGCCGGGCGCGGATGAACCGGGCCGTCGCCGTAGTGTCCGTGAACGGCGCGGCGAAGACGACGCTGTGCTGGCGGCGGATGCCGTCGAGGGCGTAGTCGCTCAGCGACTGCCGCGTGAGGGTGAAGGCGGGGGTCGGCTGCGGTAGGGTGAGGGCCTCGCGGCCGAGCGTCGCACGGAGGGCCTCGCCGACCGGCCCGTTCCACGTCGCCGAGTCCGTGACGACCACCACCTCACCCGTCTTGCCGACGGCGAGCGGCTTGTAGTTGGAGAGTTCGTTACACCCGGCGAGCAGGAGCACCACGAGGGCAGCCGGGGCGAGAAGAACGGCGAGAAGGGAGCGTCGTCGGTTCATGCGTGGGGGACGGTCGGTCCGAATTTTAGTTCGTGCGCGAAGGCGCGGACGCGCTCCAGCCGCTCCGGCTCGGTCAGCGCCGGGTCGTTCCAGAGCGCTTCGACCGTGCGGATGAGCGCGCTGCCGACGATGAAGCCGTCGGTGTGCGCGCTGAGGCGGAGGGCGTCCGCGTGCGTCCTAATGCCAAACCCGACGAGGAGCGGATTGTTGTGGACGAAGCGGCAGGTGCGGGCCAAATACGCGGAGATTCCATCTAAAGCGCTGATGTTGCTTCCCGTAAGCCCCGTTGTCGAGACGGCGTAGACGAACGCCGAGGCGCGCTCGTCCACGAGCCGCACACGCGCTTCCGAAGTGTTGGGGGCGACGAGAAACACGAGACCGAGTCCGGCTTCGGTTGCCGCGTCTTGGATGAGATCGGCCTCTTCGGGGGGGAGATCGGGGAGGATGAGTCCATCCACCCCAGAAGACCACGCGTCGCGGCAGAAGTTGCCCACGCCGTAGCGGAGCACCGGGTTGACGTAGCCCATCAGCAGGAGCGGCGTCTCGCTCTCGGCGCGGAACTGCTCTGCCGTGCGGAACGCGTCGGCCATCGTCACGCCGTGACGGAGGGCGCGCTCGGATGCGTACTGGATCGGGAGCCCTTCGGCGAGCGGGTCGGAGAACGGCATCCCGAGCTCGATGAAGTCGGCCCCGGCCTCGTCCACGGCGCGGAGGATGGGGAGCGTGGCGTCCGGGTGCGGGAAGCCGTTTGTGAGGAACAGGCCCATCGCCATCTCGCCTCGGGCGCGGCACGCGTCGAGGGCAATGCGGAGTCGGTCGGTCATCGCTGGTAGAGAGTCGGACGGTCGATGACCATGAAGCGTTCGGGGAACGGTGCGCGAACGAAGCCGACCTTTTCGTACAGCCCATGCGCGTCCTGCGTGGTGAGCAGAAACCGCCGGAGTCTCTGCAAGTCGGGGTGTTCGAGGACGCATGCCATCAGCCACACGCCGAGGCCGTGTCCTCGGTAGGCTTCCAGCACGTACACGTCGCAGAGGTACGCGAACGTCGCCCGGTCGGTGATGACGCGGGCGAAGCCGATCTGCTCGGTCTCGGCATACAGCCCGAAGCAGAGCGAGCCCCGGATCGAGCGCTCGACCGTCTCGAACGGAATCCCCTTCGCCCAGTACGAGCGCGTGAGATAGGCGTGGATTGCCCCGGGGTCGAGCCGAGCCGGATCGCCGGAGATGGTGAAGCCGCCGCGGGTACGGGTGAAGAAGTCCGTCACAGGCTCGCGGCAATCGTTGCCATGTCTTTGTCGCCGCGTCCGGAGACGTTGACGACGACGATCTCATCGCTCACCATCGCCCGGCACAACTCGGGCAGGAAGGCGACGGCGTGGGCCGTTTCGAGCGCGGGGATGATGCCTTCGGTGCGGGCGAGCAGCTTCACGCCGTCGAGGGCCTCAGCGTCGGTGATGGCGCGGTACGTCACGCGGCCGGTGTCTTTGAGGTGGCTGTGCTCCGGCCCGACGCCGGGGTAGTCGAGCCCGGCCGAGATCGAGTGGGCGATCTCGACCTGCCCGGCATCGTCCTGCAGCAGGTAGCTCATCGCGCCGTGGAGCACGCCGGGCGTGCCGAGCGAGAGCGTTGCGGCGTGTCGCTGCCCGGCGGCGGTGTCGAGCCCTTCGCCCGCCGCCTCGATCCCGTAAAGCATCACCTCATCGTCGAGAAAGGGATAGAATATCCCCATCGCGTTCGACCCGCCGCCGACGCAGGCGACGACGGCATCGGGCGTCTCGCGGCCTTCTTCGTGCAGCAACTGCCGCCGCGTCTCCTCGCCGATCACGCGGTGGAAGTCGCGCACCATCATCGGGTACGGGTGCGGCCCGACGACGGAGCCGATGATGTAAAACGTGTCGTCGGGGTTCGAGACCCAGTCGCGGATGGCCTCGTTCGTGGCGTCCTTCAGCGTCCGGCTCCCGCTTGTCGCGGGGCGGACCTCGGCCCCGAGCAGCCGCATCCGCTGGACGTTGAGGTTCTGCCGCTCGATGTCTTCGGACCCCATATAGACGATGCAGTCGAGTCCGAACTTCGCGCAGACCGTCGCGGTGGCGACGCCGTGCTGGCCCGCGCCGGTCTCGGCGATGATCCGCCGCTTGCCCATCCGCCGCGCGAGCAGCACCTGCCCGATGGTGTTGTTGATCTTGTGCGCGCCGGTGTGGCACAGATCCTCGCGCTTGAGGTAGATCTTCGGGCCGCCGAGCCGTTCGGTCAGCCGGTCCGCGAACGAGAGTGGTGTCGGTCGCCCAACGTAGTCGCGCAGTAGGTCGGCGATGTCGCGCTGGAAGTCGGGATCGTCCTTCGCCTCGGCGTAGGCGGCCTTCAACTCCTCCAGCACGGGGACGAGGATCTCGGGCACGAACGCCCCGCCGTAGGCGCCGAAGCGACCGCGCGCGTCGGGGGCGGTGTAGGGTTGTGTCGCGGTCTCCATCACTCGGCCTCCACGGCGTTGCGGTACGCTTCGAAGAAGTCGTAGAGCTTGTCGAAGTCCTTCACGCCGGGCTCGGACTCGACCGACGACGAGAGGTCCACGGCGTAGGGCCGCATCGTGTCGATGGCTTCCTGCACGTTCCCCGCGTCGATGCCGCCGGCGAGGAAGAGGGGGAACTCCCCGGCGAGGTCGCGCGCGAGCCGCCAGTTGAAGCTCTCGCCGGTCCCGCCCCACAGGCTCGTCTTGTGCGTGTCGAGCAGGAAGAAGTCGGCGATGTCTTTGTACGGCAGCATGAGCGCGCGGAGTTGTTCGGACGAGGCGTCGTGCTGGACGCGGAAGGACTTGATTGTTGGCACCTCAATAGCCTCGACGACTTCGGGCGGCTCGTGCCCGTGCAGCTGCGCGAGCGTGAACCCGACCTCGGCGCACCGCGTGTTGATGGTCGCCGCATCCTCGTTCACGAACACGCCGACCGCCTCGATGCCATCGACCCATCCGATGATCTCTTTCGCCGCTTTCGGTTCGAGGTAGCGCGGGCTGTCGGGGTACTGGATGAAGCCGAGGTAGTCCGCGCCGGCGCCGGCGCAGTAGCGGGCGTCGGCGAGGCGGGTGATGCCGCAGATTTTGACTTTCGTGGGGGGCATGCGTCAGCTGGCGAGGCGGAGCGAAGAGGAGAGCAGGGCGGCGGTCTCGCGCCGAAGCTGGCGGAGGGCGTCGCCAGGGTGACGCGCCCGCATAAACGTCTCGCCGATGAGGACGGCGTCGATCCCCTGACGGTAGAGCATGGCGAGGTCGGTGGCATTGCGCAGGCCGCTTTCGGCTACCCGGACGATTCGTTCTGGTACATCGGCAAGCACGCGTGGGGCGCGCTCCACGTCCACCTCGAACGTCTTCAAGTCGCGGTTGTTGACGCCGAGGATGTTCACCCGGTCGAGGTCCACGGTTGCCAGTTCGGACTCGTCGTGAAGTTCCACGAGGCACTCCATCCCGAGGTCGGTCGCCGCGTCGTGGAGGTCGCAGAGCTGCACGGGGTCGAGTGCGGCGGCGATGAGGAGGACGGCGTCCGCGCCGTACGCCCGCGCTTCGACGAGCTGATACGGGTCGACGATGAAGTCCTTCCGCAGCAGCGGCAGATCGGTCCCGAGACGGACTTTCGCGAGGGTGTCGAGCGATCCCTGGAAGTGGGTCGGCTCGGTGAGGACGGAGACGGCGGCGGCACCGGCCTGCTTGTAGGCCCGCGCCGTATCGACGGGGTGAAAGTCGGACGCGATGACGCCCTGCGACGGCGACGCCTTTTTGATCTCGGCGATCACGGCGAGTTCGCCGTCGCGGCGGAGCGCGCAGGCGAGCGAGAGCGTCGGGGCGCGGAACGCCGGGCGCGCTTCGAGCGCGGCGAGGGGGACCTCCGATTTTCGGCGGAGGACGAGGGCGCGGGTGTCGGTGAGAATCTGGTCGAGGATAGTCATGGCTGGAGCAGCATAAGCGAGCGGAGGGAAGGAGCGGACGGGTCAGGCGGGGCGCCCGTGGCGCCATCGCCCGCTCGTAAATCGCTCGCTGTGAATCTGCTCTCGGGACATGGGATCAGGCCGCAGTCGCGGCGTACGCGTTGGAGGCGTCGACGAGGGCGTCGAGCTTGGCGAGGGCCGCACCGGAGTCGATGCTTTGGCGGGCGGCGTCGAGGCAGGCGCCGAGCCAGCCGTGCTGGCCGCTGGCGAGGAGGGCGTAGGCCGCGTTCAGAAGCACGATGTCGCGCTGCGGCCCGGCTTCACCCTTTAGAATGAGGCGGACGATCTCGGCGTTCTCTTGCGCCGTCCCGCCCGACAGTTCGGAGGCACGGACGCGGCTGAGCCCGTAGTGCTCCGGCGTGACGACCTGCTGCATGAGCGTCTGCGCGCCGAACGGGTCGAGCTCGCTGCCCGTCTGGTAGACCGTCGTCGGGCTCGTCGTGCTGAGTTCGTCGAGCCCGTCGTGGGCGTAGATGCAGACGACGTGCTCACTCCCGAGGCGGACGAGGATCTGCGCCATCAGCTTGGCCGTGGCATCGCTGAAGGCGCCGACGAGCTGGCGCTTCACGCCGGCCGGGTTGCAGAGCGGGCCGAGGATGTTGAAGAACGTCCGCACGCCGAGCGTCCGCCGGATCGGCATGACGTGTTTGAGCGCCGGGTGGTAGAGCGGGGCGAAGAGAAACGCGATCCCCGCCTCGCGCAGGCACGCCTCCACGCCCTCCTTCCCGAGCGACGTGTCCACGCCGAGCGCGGCGAGCACGTCCGCCGAGCCCGCGTTCGACGAGACGGCGCGGTTGCCGTGCTTGGCGACGATGACGCCCGCGCCCGCCGCGACGAACGAGGCAGCCGTCGAGATGTTGAACGAGCCGGCGTGGTCGCCGCCCGTCCCGCACAGGTCGATGGCGCCCTCCGGCGCTTCGACCGAAACGGCGTACTCCCGCATGACGCGCGTGAAGCCGGTCAGCTCGTCGAGCGTCTCGCCCCGGCTGCGGAGGCCGAGCAGGAGCGCGGCGATCTCCTCGGAGGAGACCTCGCCCTTCAGCAGCAGGTGCATCACGGCCTCGGCCTGCGGCTGGGTGAGGGTGTCGCCTTCGGCGATGATCTGGAGGTACTCGCGCAAAACAGGGAGGGCTGGAGGAAGAGTTAAGAGATGGGAGCGAAGGCGTCGACGCGTTGGAGCCAGTTGGCGATGAGTTTCGGCCCCTCGACGGTCAGCACGCTTTCCGGGTGAAACTGGATGCCCTCGATGGGGAGGTCGCGGTGGCGGAGGCCCATGATGACGCCGTCGTTGGTCTCGGCTGAGACCTCGAGTTCGTCGGGCAGCGTCTCGCGCTCGACGGCGAGCGAGTGGTAGCGCGTGGCGATGAAGTCTTGCGACATACCCTCGAAGACCGTCTGCCCGTCGTGATGGATGGGACTCGTCTTTCCGTGCATCAGCGTCGGCGCGTGGACGACACGCCCGCCGAAGACCTCGCCGATGGCCTGGTGCCCGAGGCACACGCCGAGGATGGGCGTCGTCTCGCCGAACGTGCGGATCAAGTCCTCAGAGATCCCGGCGTCGGCGGGTCGGCCGGGGCCGGGCGAGATGAGGACCGCGCGCGGGGCGAGTTCGCGCACCTCGTCTACGGTCATCACGTCATTGCGGACGACGCGGTATTCGTCCGTGTGCGCGCCCACGAGGTGGACGAGGTTGTACGTGAACGAGTCGTAGTTGTCGACGATGAGGATCATGCTAGCGCTTGTCCATTTCTTTGTTGGGGCGCTGTGCATCTGCCGTACGTAACGAAGTGCTGCGGGCACTAGTCTTCTTGGCTAACCGAGCCTTCAGTTTTTGATTCTCGACGTTCTGCTTCTGGATCATAACGTTCTGCTTCTTGATCACGCGCAGTAAAGCGTCTCGATTCATCTGTTGTGCGGCTTCTTCTTCCTCATACCGATCTGCAATCTGCTGAGCCTTCTCGAGACCGGCCAACCTCTTTTGCATTTGAGCTTTGAGTAGATCTAGTTCGAGGAGATCCTTCTCAAGCTTGCGCTCTAACTCAATACCTGGATAAAACTCTTTGCGTAGTCCCACGTGCTCGCGGACGCGCTCCATGATCGGGGCGGCGGCTTCGTGGGCTTTGCGGGCGCCGTCGCGGAGTACGTCGCGGACGTAGTCGGGCCGCTCGGCGAG
The DNA here is from genome assembly GCA_038232935.1 of Rhodothermales bacterium. GTDB lineage: Bacteria > Bacteroidota > Rhodothermia > Rhodothermales > JANQRZ01 > JBBSMX01. The sequence goes on from JBBSMX010000003.1 coordinate 59,100, forward strand.
TTCTTTCCGGCGCTCGCGGGCTTCGGCAAACTCGTCGGTGATGAGGCCGAGTAGCTCTTTTTTGGCGTGGCCGTAGCCATAGCCGCCGGCGCGGTACGCCGCCGCGATTTCCTCGCGCTTCGCGTCGTCGGCGAACAGCTTGATGAGGGCGAACACGTTGTCGCGCTCCGGGTCCTTCGGCTCTTCGAGCGGCGTCGAATCGGTGACGATGGACATCACCTTCTTCTTCAGCTCCTTGCCCTCGTCGAAGATGCCGATCGTGTTGCCGTACGACTTCGACATCTTCCGCCCGTCGAGGCCCGGCACGACGGCGACGTCCTCCAGGATCAGCGGTTCGGGGACCGGGAAGAGCGGCGCGTCCTCGGGGCAGAAGGTGGCGTTGAACTTCTGCGCGAGGTCGCGGCTGATCTCGATGTTCTGCTTCTGATCGGCCCCGACCGGCACGAGGGTCCCGCCGTAGATCAGGATGTCGGCCGCCTGCAGGACAGGGTACGTGAAGAGCCCGCCGTTGGCCGTGACCCCCTGCGCGACTTTCTCCTTGTACGCCACGCCCTTTTCGATCTGGCTCACGGGCGTCAGGCAGAGGAAGATCCACGCGAGCTCGGTCACCTGCGGCACGTCGCTCTGGAGGAAGAGCGCGGCCTCGTCGGGGTCGAACCCGAGCGCGAGGTAGTCGAGCGCGACGTCGCGGCTGTACTGCTCCAGCGCCTCGCGGTCCCGCAGCGACGTGAGGGCGTGGTAGTTGACGATGAAGTAGTACGCCTCGTGCTGCTTGTGCAGCGCGATGTGCTGGCGGAGCGCGCCGAAGTAGTTGCCGAGGTGGAGCGTCCCCGACGGCTGGATGCCGGAGACGACCACGTCGGTGGGGGAGGGCGCGGACATCAGCGGGGCTCCGTGTGGATGGCGGGCTGCTCCATCGCGCCGGCGTGGTGCTCGTCGGGATGGATGTGCACGGGCGTCGCGGTGGTCTCGTCGACGGGCACGGGTCGGGCGGGCCGGCGCATCCGGGTCACGATCGGGTGGAGCACGTTGATGCGGGCGTCGCTGCCGGTGACGTTGTTTTCCAGAATCGCCGTCGTGCGAAGCTGCTGGTGCGCCATGCCGAGCGTGTCGTTGAGCGCGTCGCGGTAGGCCCGCTCGGCGTCGTCGAGGGCGTACATGATCTCGGCATCGGTGTCACCGAGGTGGACATCGGGGTCGAGGTCCGTGCCGTTGGGCGGGTCGCCGGCGAGCGAGAACACGGTCTCCTTCAGCTTCGCAAGCTCGGTCCGCGCCCGGTTCATGCCGTCGTTGAGCTGCGCGGCGAGGTCGCGGTCGCCGAGGTCACGGATGGCGGCATCGTAGGCGTGGAGGAGGGCGTGGTGTCGCCGGATGAGCGGGTTGAGCGCGTCAACGCTCTCGGCGCGCGTCATCGAGCGGCCGGCGCCGCCCCGGTTCATGACGGACTGGATGAGGGGATACATGGCGTGTGGGGGAGGGTGGAGGAGGATTAGAGGAGCCCGTCGGCGGCGACGCGCATGGCGTCGAGGAGGGCGCGGGCTTTGGTGCGGGTTTCTTCGTATTCGAGGCCGGGGTCGCTGTCGGCGACGATACCGGCCCCGGCCTGGATGAACGCGGTCTCGCCACGGATCAGCATCGTGCGAATCGCGATGCACGTGTCCATGTTTCCTGAGAAATCGGCGTAGCCGACGGCCCCGGCGTAGACGCCGCGCTTGACGGGCTCTAGCTCGTCGATCAGTTCCATCGCGCGGACCTTCGGCGCGCCGGAGACGGTGCCGGCCGGGAAGCACGCCGCGAGCACGTCCATCGCCCGCTGCCCGTCGGCGACCTCGCCGGAGACGGACGAGACGAGGTGCATCACGCGGGCGTAGCGCTCGACCGTCGCGTAGCGCTCCACCTCGACCGTGCCCACGCGGCAGGCGCGCCCGAGGTCGTTCCGCCCGAGGTCCACGAGCATCAAGTGCTCGGCCCGCTCCTTCGGGTCGGTGACGAGCTCCCGTTCGAGCGCGGCGTCTTCCTCGGGCGTTTCGCCGCGCCGCCGCGTCCCGGCGATGGGCAGCACCTCGGCCCGCCGGGTGCCGCCCGCCGTGCCTTCGACGCGGACGAGCACTTCGGGCGACGAGCCCGCGAGCTGGAAGCCGTCGAAATCGAGGAAGAAGAGGTACGGCGAGGGGTTCACCTGTCGGAGCGCGCGGTAGAGGTTGAACGGGTCGCCCTCGAACGGGAGCGCGAACCGCTGCGAGAGGACGACCTGGAAGATGTCGCCCTCGACGATGTGCGTCTTCGCTCGTCGCACCGACGCTTCGAAGTCCTCGCGTGTGACATTCGACTGCGGATCGCGGTCGCGGAGGGTGACGGGCTCGGGGAGGGTGATCGGTCCCGTCGTCAGCTCGGCTTCCAGCACGTCGAGCCGGGTGCGGGCGTCGTCCCACGCCGCATGGAGGTCGGTAGCGTCGTCCACGAACACGGTCGCCATCAGCACGAGCCGGCGGGCGACGTGGTCGAAGGCGGCGACGGTGTCGTAGAACGCCCACAGCGCGTCGGGCAGGCTGAGGTCGTCGGGTGGCGGGTCGGGGAGGCGTTCGAGCAGGCGCACGGCGTCGTAGCCCATGAACCCGACGGCCCCGCCGGTGAAGCGCGGCAGCTCGGGCAGCACGATCTCTTCGTAGGCATCGAGCAACTGCGCCATCACCTCGAACACGGTGCCCGCGGCGGTCTGCGGCGGGGCGCCATCACCCATCGCCAAGTCGCCGCCGTGTCGCACCCACACGTTCTCGCCGCACGCCTCGACGATCCGGTACGGTCGCGTACCGAGGAACGAGTACCGCCCGAGCCGCTCGCCGCCTTCGACGCTTTCGAGCAGGAAGCTGAATCGGCCCGGCTCGCGGAGGGCGAGGAAAGCCGCGACCGGCGTCAGCAGGTCGGCGCTGCGTCGGCGGTAGACGGGGACAGCCAGCCGCCGCGCGCCGGCACGGCGTCGGTCCTCGACGAGGGAGTGGAAGGTCGGAAAGTCCATAAAAAAAGCCCGCTGCTCGGGAGAACAGCGGGCGGCGACATCGTCGTGCTCGAAGGTTACGCGACGGCGCACGAGCAGCCCACTGTTCGGGGGGAGGTCCACCAGAACCAGACAGCGTGGGCGGTATGGGCGTGCGCGTGCGTCACAGCCCCCATGATACGCAGAAGGTCTCTCCGGCGCAACCGCATCTTTTCGGGAGCGGCTTCGAAAGAGGGGGCACCGAATCACCCTATCTCATCCTCGATGAACCGCCTGCTCCACGCCGGCCTGCTGCTCCTGCTCGCCGCTCCCGCCTTCGCTCAAACGTCCGACGGCTACGTCCGCATCCCGTTTAATGTCTCGATCTGGCGCGGCATCAGCATCGGCGATGCCGTGGCGGGGGACACGAGCCGGACCGTGCTGCACCACGTCTCACTGAACCTCCCGTACGGCCAGGCGGACCGACTGGAAGGCGTCGCCGTCGGCGTGTTCGCGACGGTGTACGAGGAGTCGGCGTACGGTGTGCAGGTGGCCGGGCTGGCGAACGTGGTAGGGGAGGAGGCCGAAGCGATTCAACTTGCCGGGCTGGCGAATGTGGTCGGTGAGCGGATGCGCGGCGTGCAGGCGGCGGGGCTCGCGAACGTCATCGGAGAGGAGGGTGGGTTCGTACAGGTGGCCGGGTTGGCGAACGTCGCCGGGGAGGGGTTCGGCGGGGTGCAATCGGCGGGTCTCACCAACATCGCCGGGGAAGACTTTCTCGGGGTGCAGGCTTCCGGACTGGCGAACATCGCGGGCGAGCGGACTGCGGGCGGGCAGTTCGCCGGGCTGGCGAACATCGCCGGGGAAGCGATGGTCGGGATCCAATCGGCGGGGCTAGCCAACATCACGGGAGAAGACCTGGTGGGTCTGCAAAGCGCGCCGTTCAACATCGTCGGCGGCACGCTGCGCGGCGTGCAGGCGGGCGTCATCAACGTGGCGGACGAGTCGGCGGGGCTGCAACTGGGTATCGTGAACGTGGCCGGTGAGCAGCGGGGAATTCCCGTTGGGCTGTACTCGCGGACGGGCGGCGTGCCGGTGCGGCTGGACGTGTGGACAGACGAGACGGCGGCGCTCCACGTCGGTGTCCGGTCCGGGAGCGTGACGGTCTCTAACTACGCAGGCATCAGCACGCGGCCCTTCGCCGACGCGGCGTTGCGGTGGGGTGTGTTCGCCGGACTGGGCGTAGAGGGCACGCTCGTGCCGCGCGTGGCGTGGGGCCTGGACGCCTTCGTCCACGGGCTGTTCGCCGAGGACTTTGGAGAGTACGGGGGCACGCTCGTCCGCCTCCGCTTCATCGCGACGCGCGTCGTCAGTCGGCGGGCCGCCGTCTTCGCCGGTCCCGCCGTGAGCCTGTTCGTCTCCGACGAGAACGATGGCGGCGATCTCGCCCCGTTCTCGCTCTACGAAGACGCCATGGACGACGGCTTCGTCCGCATCTGGCCCGGCCTCGAAGCCGGCCTCCGCATCCGCATCACCGACGATTGACCAAACCAGTGAAACGGTTTGTGTTTGTGAACGGACCTTCAGACAAGTCATCCCCGCGCAGGCGGGGACCCAGAGTCGAAGCTAGCCGGTGGGTTCCTGCCTTGATCGGGGATGACTCTCTTGTGAAGGATATCCGCATCTTTATAGCGTAGTCCACCCCTCTGAGAAAGCTGTTGCCACACCGGGGTTTTGCTCGACAAACGCTCGAAGCGCATCTGAAGCTTCACCACACTGACACTGGCGCATCGTGCGGAAGTCGTTCGCCAGCGCTTGAGTCGTTCGAATTGGTCCCCATGGAATGGCCCACCATCCGAGCACGGCTGTCACCAGAGCCGCACGCTTCGCCTGCGCCGCTAGGCAATCCGGGCACGCGATGACGGTGTGCTTGTCGAATGTAGTCAGTATCACGAAGCTCTTCGCATCTGCGATCACACCGCCGTTGAGTGGATGGTCATTCCTGCCGCACGCCGGACATGGTTGCTTCCGCACGGTTTCTACTAAGAGATCTAAATCGCGCCGTGAGAGCGAGTGGATTTGCGCCTCTACTGCGCGCCCAACAGCGGAATTGATTCCGCGAGCGGCGAGTTCGCTGTTAAGGACCCTCAGTGCCTCAGGTGTGAGGCCGGCAGCCTCATGCAACGAAATTTAAAGTAGCCGCTCGTCTGGCATTCTGCGGTAGTGCTCGGCGAGTTGCTCAGACACGGCTACTTGCAGATCAAGACAGCGGGAAGTGAGGTAGAGCTTGTACTTCTAAGCGCTCGGCCTCACGAATCTCCCTTCGCCTCTTCGATGAGGGCTTCGAACGCTTCCAGCGGCTGTGCGCCGTTGACGAAGCGGCCGTTGACGAAGAAGCCCGGCGTGCCCGTCACGCCCAGCTCTTCGCCGAGTGCCATGTTCGCGTCGAGCGTGGCGACGGCCTCCTGGTGCGCGTCGGACGAGGCATCCTCGGTGCAGGTCGCCCATGTAGCCACGTCCACGTCGGCCGTGGTGAGGAAGTCGCGGCTCTTTGCGGTGACGTTGCCGGGGTTGATTTCGCTCTGATTCCTGAAGTAGCCGTCGTGGAGCGTCCAGAACGCGTCGGGGTCCTGCTGCGCGGCACAGAGCGCGGCGATGGAGGCGGGCCGCGCCCACGGGTGGTTGTTGAGCGGGAACTGCGCGTAGACGAGGCGCACGTCTTCGGGATACTTCGCCAGCACCTGCTCGACCGTCGCGAACGCGCGCGAGCAGTACGGACACTGGAAGTCGGAGAACTCGACGATCGTGACGGGGGCGTTGGGGTTGCCGCGCACGGGGAGGTCGGCGAGGGCTTCGTTGAGCTGCTCCCTCCGCTCGCTGACTTCGGCGGCGGCGGCCTGCTCGCGCTCGGCGCGGGCGGCGGCGAGGCCGTCGGCGGAGCGGCTCACGTCCACGGGGTCGGCGGAGACCATGAAGAGCTGTGTGTCGTCGTCAGTGACGAGGAAGAGCTGCGTCTGCTGGCCGTTGATGGTGAACGTCCCCTGGCTCAGCCCCTCGATGTCGGTGGGCTCGATGTCGCCGATCTCGACGCGGTACTGCTCGAGCTGGGGAAACTCGAAGACGAGGTTGGAGAGAATACGGGCCTTGCGTTCGGCGGGCGAGAGGTCGCTCGCGGTCTGGCCGCATGCCGTGGTGTTGAGGGCGAGCGTGACGAGCGTGAACAGAACGAGCAGACGTTTCATCGGGTCGGGCACGAGGGTAGGGGGACTGGGGTGGGGGCTAAACGGGTGTGGACCGGCGCGCATTGCCCACGGGGCTCCGTCAGAGAGAAGGTACGTCCAACACGTCGCCGGGTAGAAGCTGGGCGAGGTGGTGCCGGAGATGGTCTCCGTAGTCGCGCATGAGATCGTCGAGCGTGGTGGGTTCGTCGGGCAGTACGGGCTGCCACGCGATCTCGTGGAGGTTGTGCCGGTAGTGCGGCTGGAAGCGGATGTCGAGGGGCACCGCCTCCATCACCCGGACGAGGTGCGTGTTGTACATCCACCAGAGGGTGACGAGCGCCGGCCAATCTGCCTCCCGGTAGCGCTGCGCTTGCACCCAGTCGCCCTGCTCGTAGCCAGGGAACACGAGGTCGTCCTGCGCCTGCGCGCGGACGAACCGCTGGTGGTTGTTCGACGCCGAGTCGACGAGGTGGCCGAGGATCTCTTTCCGCGACCACCGGTCCGGGCTCGGGGGCTGCGTGACGTCGTCGTCCGAGAGGCGGAGGAGGGCCGTGGCGGCGTGCTCGACGAGCGCGCGGAGCTCGGCGATGTAGTCGTCGTGGGCGAGTTCTTCTCGCATCTCAATCGGCGGGGTCGAGTCCCAGCGCCGCAGCGAGGGGGCTGTCGAGGTCGTAGATATCTTCATAAAAGGCAAGTCCGGTGTCGGCGTCCGCCGAAGCGGTGAAATAGACGAGGTGGACGGGGAGCGGCGCGGGGAGGGCGACCTGCTGCGTCGCGTGGGCGTCGAGCGCCGCATCCACTTTCTCCGGTGCCCAGCCGTGCTGGCCGAGGACGTAGCGGGCGAGCTCGCGGGGCTCGGCCGCGCGGATGCAGCCGTGCGAGAACGCCCGGCTCGACCGCGCGAACAGCCGCTTCTGGTTCGTGTCGTGGATGTAGATGTCATTCTCGTTCGGGAAGGCGAACTTGACTTCGCCGAGCGGGTTGGCCGGGCCGGCAGACTGGATGAAGTAATACGTTCCTGCGCTCGCCTGCGTCCAGTCCACGGTGCTCGGGTCCACACGGGCGCCGCCGCGGTACACGTTGTAGCCCCTGCTCGAGAGGTACTCGGCCCCGTTTTTCCGCGCGAGCGGGATCGTCTCGACCGAGGCGATGGACGGCGGGACGCCCCACGTCGGGTTGAAGATGACGGCCGTCATCGTGTCGCTGAAGACAGGCGTCTGCCAGCTCTTGAGGCCGACCACCACGTTCATCGCCAGCACTTCTGTATCGCCTTCGACGACCTGGAGATGGAAGGCGGGGAGGTTCACGAGGACGTGCCGCGCGCCGAGGTCGTCGGGCAGCCAGCGCCAGCGCTCCATGTTGAGCGCGAGTGCCCGCGCCCAGTGCTCGGGCGAGCGGTTGAGTGCATGTCGCGTCGTCGGATCGAGGTCGCCCGTAGTGTCGAGACCGTTCTGCTGCTGGAAGCGGCGGACGGCGTCGGCGACGTCGGCGGTGTACACCAGTTGGAGGCTATCCGGCGTCTCGGGCGCGCCGGACACGCTGAAGAGGGCGAGGCGCCGGCGGACGAGCGGGACGCGCACGCTCTCGTCGCCGAGCGTGAGTGTGCTGGCGGGGAGGATGATGGGGAGGTCGGTCTGGGCGGCAGCGCGGGTGCGAGCGAGGGCGGCGCGGAGCTGGCGGTAGGCCGGATGCGGAGGCCGCAGCCCGTCGAGCGCTCCGCCGAGATCACCTGTCCGCAGGGCGTCGGCGAGGACGGCGGCGAGGTCGCGCTCGCGCCGCGTTGGGTACCACTTCTCGTAGAGCGTCGTCGGGTCTACGCGCCCGCGCAGGAGGTGCTCGCCGAGGCGGAGGAAGGCGTCGGTGAGGAGGAGGTCGCGGTCGGTCGCGGCATCGGGCGATTCGTTCCCGGCGGCGAAGGCGGCGCGGAGTTGGGCGAGGTGGTACGCGGCGGGGTCGAGTCCGTCATTCGCGCTGTCCTCGATGAGCGCGACGAGGGCCTCGCCCTGTCCTTCCCACGCGGCGGCGTGGCCGCGCCCGGCGTAAAACCGGAACAGGTCCGGGTGCGCCGCGACGCGTTCGCCCGCGATGCGAACGGTGCCGCCCGCTTCGTCGAGTCGGCTGCGAAGGATCTCGCTGGTGGCATCGGACGGGAATGCTTCGGCCGAGGCGGCGGCGAGCAGGACGAGTACGGCGAGCGAGCGGAAGGCGAAACGCATGGCGGGCGGTTTGCGTGGGGGGGTGGTGCGGAAGCTAGAACGAACCGGGCTTCGGCGCCACCGCCCTGCGTACCTATTCCTGAAGGAGGTCGCTGTACGAAACGGAGACGAGGTCGGCCGCGCGGACGCGGAAGGCGGCGAGCAGGCGCTCGCACTGCGCGCGCAGCACGGCCTCGGTCCGGTGAGTATCGTCGGCTATGGCTTCAACTTCAACGAATGCGCCCAGGCCCTCCACCCGGTCGAGGTGGACTTTCACGTTGCCGACGAAATAGATCTCGCGCGTCTTGTCCACGACGACGCGCACGCCGAGGGCGGCGGCGAGCGCCGCTTTGAGCGCTGCCGCGTCCGGGCCGGTGGGGTAGAGGGTCACGTCGGAGCGCTTCGGGCCGGCGGTGTCGGGCCGGTCGTAGTGGATGAGCGCGTGCTCGACCGTGCCCTCGCGGAGCTTCAGGCGGCCGTGCGGAACGCGGAAGTACGTGTCGATCTGCCGGTCCACGTCGGGGCCGGTGGCATGCTCGGCGTGGAGCACCGTGCGGACGAAGTCGGGGTCCGCACAGCGCGCTTTGAACTCGACGTTGAGGTGCTGCATCGGGGAGGGAAGATTGTCGGTGGAAGGGGGAACGCGAGCGCGTCGGGAGTATAGACGCTCCTCGTCTTTTCTATTCGCCCCGCCGATGCCCTTCTCCCAAACCCGCCTCGACTTCGATCCCGCCCGCGACGGCTTCTCCTTCCCGAACTCGTTCCGCTGGACCGAGACGGACTTCGTTTACCTGAACCAGATGATTCGATCCATCGCCGAGCCGGTCGCGGCTGCGCTGCCTGCAGCGGCGGGTGCCGTCGCGGGGGGCTGGCGCGGTCTCGTCGGCGGGGCGGCGGTGGGCGCGGGACTCGCGCGGGCCGGACTCGGCGCGGGGCTCGTGCGGGCGAGTGCGCGGCGGTGGCCGTCGTTCGGGCTGTGCGGTGGGATGGCCCTCGCCGCTGCCGAACGCTGGCCGCACCGCGTGGGCCTTTCGACGGCCGAGCTTGAGTCGAGGTTCGTCCGCCCGTTGCTCTGGCGCACGCAGGCTCGCACGCTCCAGGCCGGCGGTCCGACGTTCCTCCGCTACTGGCTCGCCGCCCGCCTAGGCCGTCCCACCCGCGCCGATGTGCTGCTCCACGAATGGGCCGGCATCCGAGCGCAGATCGACGCGGGCCGCCCCGTCGTGCTCGGGCTCGTCGGCGATGCGCCGGACCCGTTCGGGCAGCATCAGGTTCTCGCCTTCGGCTACGCCGGGACCGACGACCGGGGCACGCTCTTCGTCTACGACCCCAACAGCCCCGGCATCGAGCGCACGATCGCGTTCACGGTCGCGGGACGGCACGCCCGCATCACCACGGACCTGCCCATCGGCCCGACGACCGGTGGCCACCACATCGGCACCCGCCCCGGCCGGCTCGACATGGTCTTCCGAGTGCCGCTCGACTAGCGGGGCGAACGGGTTGTCGTACGCCGGTGTCTGCTCCGCGGCCCCCTCTCTGCCCTGCCGGGCATCTCGCCCCCTCGGGGGCGAGAATGGGGATTTCGGGCGCACTGCTCATCGAATGCCACCGCGTTTCAGCTCATGTCCCCTCGCCCCTCTGGGGATAGGGACAGGGTGAGGGGGAGCCCACGAAGGTGGACCGTCATCCAGCGCGAGCTCAGGAGGGATGCCGTGTGTCCCGTTCCTTCCTGACGAGTTCGTCGACCTTCTTCCGCAGGGTGATGTTCTCGAACACGATTCCCACGCAGCGAGCCGGCATCGGAAACGCCTTTACGGCGAAGTAGCTCTGCTCGATGCGCTCGTCCCCCTTGTACTCGAAAGCCCCGAAGTTGACCGAGGGCTTACCGGTGCTGACTTCGGCGTACGCCTCGGGCAGGTCCGTGTCCTTGAGAGCAGGGAACGCCTCATCAATGGTTTTCCCGACGAGCCTGCTGACGTCGGTACCGGTGCATCGCGACGCCATGGTGTTCGCGTAGACGAGGGTAAGGCTGTGGGGCTCCCCGGGGTCTACGAGGTAGTAGATGAGCAGGCCGGTGTTCAACTCGGCGAAGAGGGAGGAGACGGCGTTTACCACCGTCTGGACGCTAGGCGGAGGGGAGTAGTCCATAGCAGGCAGCGTTAAGGAGGGCTCGGACTGTGCCGCGATCACAACGCGGTGCGCTCACGCCCGCCGTAACCCGGTCCAGCCTTTACCTGTGTGTAGACGTAGGTACCAGCCGTGATGTTGCTGTATGCGAGGTCTAAACGCAACGTCTTAAGGCGCGTACGGATCAGCCAGAAGCGAGATCAATATCCTGGAAGTAGTACAGGCAGTACTTCAGCTTCATCGCCTTGAGCGGGCCGAAGCCGGGCAGCTTCTTGACGCGCTTCTCGACCGTCGCGAGATCGACGCCGTCGTTCCATAGGTTCGCCGCGTCGCCGCCATAGTCGTCAGTTAGGATGCGGGCGACGGACTGAGTCCGGTCGGCCATCGTGTTGACGAAGCGGTGTACGGCCGGGGTCTCGGCGAACACCTCTTTGAAGGCTTCGGGGTCGTGGTCGGCGAGCCGCTGCATCTCGAAGTGGCCGAGCCGCTGCTTCAGCTTGAGCGGGCCGCAGAACGCCGTCTCGGCGAGGACGCGCTGGTCGAAGAGGAGGCCGAGGAGGATGGCGTTCGCGTCATCGCGCAGGAGCTGGTCGGCGTCGGGGTCTTTGGTGGCGGTGCCTTCCTGCTGGAGCCGGTCCAGCATGCGGACGAGCCCGCCGTCGAGTTCGGAGTAATCGGCTGCGATGGACATGGGGTTGGGGAGTTAGCCCTCGCGGAGCCAGCCGGCAAGGTCTTTGGCGAAGTAGGTCAGGATGAGGTCGGCCCCGGCGCGGCGGATCGCGGTCGTGGTTTCGAGCGCGGCGGTGCGGAGGTCCAGCCAGCCGCGCTCGGCGGCGGCGTGGAGCATCGCGTACTCGCCCGAGACGTGGTACGCCGCCACGGGCACGTCGACGATCTCGCGGACGCGCCAGATCACGTCGAGGTAGGCGAGGGCGGGCTTGACCATCACCATGTCGGCCCCCTCGTCGAGGTCGAGCGCGACTTCGCGGAGCGCCTCCCTCGCGTTCGCCGGGTCCATCTGGTACGTCTTCTTGTCCGTCGGCACGCCCGCCTTCGCGCGCGGGGCGGAGTCGAGCGCGGCGCGGAACGGACCGTAGAACGACGAGGCGTACTTCGCGGCGTACGACAGGATCGCCGTGTCGGTGTAGCCTGCGCCGTCGAGCGCGGCGCGGATCGCGCCGACGCGGCCGTCCATCATATCGCTCGGCGCGATCACGTCCGCCCCGGCCTCGGCCTGCACCACGGCCATCCGGGCGAGCAGTTCCAGCGTCTCGTCGTTCACGATCCGCCCGTCGCGGACGACCCCGTCGTGCCCGTCCGACGAGTACGGGTCGAGCGCGACATCGGAGACGATCACGAGGTCGGGGATGGCGGACTTGACGGCGCGGATCGCGCGCGGGAAGAGACCGTGGGGGTTTGTGCTCTCGCTGCCCGTGGTGTCCTTGGCCGCGTCCGGCAGGGCAGGAAAAAGCGCAACAGCGGGGATCCCGAGGTCGAACACATCGTGGGCCTCTTCGACGAGCCGGTCGATGGAGAAGCGGAACTGCCCCGGCATCGCGTCGATGGCCTCGCGCTGCCCGTCGCCGTCGATCACGAAGAGCGGCATGATGAGGTTGTCGGCGGCGAGCCGCGTCTCCCTCGCCATCCGGCGGACGGTGGCCGTGCGGCGGAGTCGGCGAGGGCGCTGGACGAGGTCGCGTCTAGTGTTCTGTGCTATGAATTGCTCCATCAAAAGGGGGGCGTAGGGGCGCAGCATGCTACGCCCGGTTCGGAAATGGTTCAGGGATCGCGAGTGAGGCGGAGCCAGGCGCGGCGGTAGCGGTCGAGCCGTTCGAGATCGTGTTCGGAAAGCGGGCCGAGGCGGCGCACGTCGAGGTTGTCCTCCACGTCGGCGAGCTTGACACGGCGGGCGATGGGGTGAGAGGCGGCGCGTTCGACGGACCCTTCATACAGCTCGCCCTCGCGCCGCGTCAAGCAGTCGATGGCGGTGACGACCTCGTCGGCGAAGCCGCGCGCGCAGAGGGCGTCCAGCGTCCAGTCCGAGTCCTCGACCACATCGTGCAGCACGGCGGCGATCTGCGCGGGCTCGTCGCGCATCTGCACCATCAGCCGGAGCGGGTGGAGGACGTACGGCTGCCCGGCCTTGTCCGTCTGCCCCCGGTGCGCGGCCACGGCGATCTCGATAGCGTCTTCGAGCGTCGCCATTACACGCTCGCTTTCTTCCGCCACGTCGAGCCCTGCGGCGAGTCCATCACCTCGACGCCGAGTTCGTCGAGTTCCGTGCGAACCCTATCCGCGCGGCCCCAATCCTTTGCTGAACGGGCCGAATCACGTTCCTCAAGTAACATTTCCACTTTCGCAGCGAAGAAATCATCAGATTGGCTTGAGCTGAATCCTCGTACGACTCCCAGCAAGGCATCTGCTTTGTCAAGGAAAGTCGCCGCCGCACGCGCGCTATACCCCGAGTGCTCATGCCGGTCTCGATGCTCATTGATGAGGCTTACACCGTGTAGAAGTGCCGCAAGAGCACGGGGCGTATTGAGGTCGTCGCACATTGCTGTGAGGATATTAGCATAGGCTTCTGTCAGAGCGTCGCCCAAGTCAGAGTCAGCCTCGTCACGAATGCTGCCCAAGTGCGTCGACTCTAGTGCTTGGTCGTACGCAAGCTGTATCCGACGGACGTGCTTGGCGGCGGCCTTCAGATTCTTCTCGGTGAAGTTGAACGGCTTGCGGTAGTAGCCGGAGATCAGCGCATAGCGCACGGCGAGCGGGTCGATTCCGCGCCCGCCGTCCTCTTCCGGCGCGACGAGGTCGCGGACAGTGATGAAGTTGCCCTTCGACTTACTCATCTTCTCGCCCTCGACGCGGAGGAAGCGGGTGTGGAGCCAGACGCGCGCGAACGGCTCGCCGGTCAGGCTCTCGGCCTGCGCGATCTCGCATTCGTGGTGCGGGAAGATGAGGTCCTCGCCGCCCGTGTGCACGTCGATGGTTTCGCCGAGGTACTGCTGCGCCATCACCGAGCATTCGATATGCCAGCCGGGGAAGCCCCACCCGAACGGGCTGTGCCACTGCATGAGGTGGCCGGGGTCCTTCTTCCACAGCGCGAAGTCGCGTGGGTCCTTCTTCGCCTCGTCGGTCACGACCTCGCGGTTCGCCGCTGCCGCGCCGGTCTCCAGCCTCTCGGCATCGCGGTTGCCGCTGAGTTTGCCGTAGTCGGGGAAGCTCGGGACATGGAAGTACACGCCGTCGTCGGTCTCGTAGGCGTGGCCGTTTTCGATCAGCTTCTCGACGGCGCGGATCTGCTCGCGGACGTGCTCCGTCGCGCGGGGGCGGACGTCGGGCTCCAGCAGGTTGAGCGCGTGCCAGTCCTCCAACAGTGCGTCGGTGTAGTGGCGGGCGAGGTCCCACACGTTCGCGAACCGCTCACCCTCTTTCGAGTGGAGCGCGGCGGCCAGCTTGTCTTCGCCCTGCGCGTCGGCCACGTCGTCGTCAGTGAGGTGGCCGACGTCGGTGACGTTGGAGACGTACTTCGTCCGCCAGCCGAGGGCACGGGCCGTGCGCAGCAGGAGGTCCGTCGTCAGGAACGAGCGGAAGTTGCCGATGTGGGCGAGGGAGTAGACCGTCGGTCCGCAGCCGTAGACGCGGAGGAGCGGGTGGCCCTCGGGATCGCGCTGCGTCGGCTCGACCGCTTCGAGCTGCCGGGTGAGGGTGTTGTAGAGGTGGAGCGGGGTGTCGGTCATGGGAC
>JBBSMX010000004.1:0-67080 GCA_038232935.1 Rhodothermales bacterium
CGGAAGTGCCCTGCCTCTCCAGGCGCGCATCGAGGGGTCTTCGGGCGGAGCAGAGGAAAGGCGAGCCCAGGTGGGCCTTTGCGGTGCTCTTCGCCCAATTTGGTTCGTGTCGATGTGTGGCACATCTTGTTTGTTGCAGGCGTGCCGCCTACCTTCCGCTATGCGCTGTGAGCGTATGAAATAGAAGGAATTAACAGGGACCCGGACCTAAGCTATGCCGATCAAGCTGTTGGTTACCCACGCCGGAGACGCCGCTCCCCCGGACGAGTACGTTTTCGAACATGAGACGGTCATGATCGGCCGGGACAACGCGAACCTGCTGACGCTGCCCGACCCCGCCCGCCTCATCAGCAAGCACCACGCGGAAATACGCGAAACGGATGTCGGGTTCGAACTCGTCGACCTCGGGAGCAAGAACTTTACGTACCTCAACGGCAAGCGTCTCACGTCCGGCCAGCCCGCGCTGCTGAACCCCGGCGACCGCTTCAAGATCGGCGAGTTCGAGGTCGTGTTCTACCCCGAAGCCCCGGCCGATCCGGAGGAGAACCGGACGGTCTTCGTCGCGAGCTTCGTCAACCCCTTCGAGGAGCCGGCGGAGAAGCTGGCCGAGGTGCTCGGGAGCCTGCGGCGGGTCTACGCCGGCGAGAGCGGTCCGCGCCGCTCCGACGCGCTCCGCGACGCGCTGGAGGCCGCGCTGATCGGCGGAGGTGACGAGCCGGGTGCCATCGTGGCGAGGCAGCTCAGCGGGGGGGAGGAGTCGTTCGGGATGGTCGCTATGCCCGCCGCGCACGTGCCGCCTCCGGCCGCCCCGTTCGCTGCACCGCCGGAGCCGATGCCTCCCCGATCCCCGGAGCCGCCGCCCGCCGCCTACGGGGCTGCCGACCCCTTCGCCCAGACCTCGGCATCAGCCTTCGCGCCGTTTCTGCCCCCGCCGTCGTTCGCGCCTCCGCCGCTGGAGCCGCCCGGTCCGGCGTCGCCTGCGTATGCGCCTCCGGCCCCCACGCCGCCGCCTGCCTACGTGCCGCCCCCCGCGCAGGCCCCCCCCCCGGCGTACGCGCCGATGAGCGGGTCCATCTCGGCAGGGGAGGAGCGGCTGCTGGACGTACTCATCGAGGCCGTGTCGAAGCTCGCGCCGATCCCGTGGCGGTTCCGGCACGAGTTCATCGGGCAGACCATCGTGCAGACCAGTGAGTCGGCATTCCTCTACGAGAAGCCTCCCGCCGAACTGAAGGCGTACCTGACCGACCCGCAGGCCGACGACGCGGAGCGGGAGCGCCGGCTCGCGGCGATGGCCGAAGCCGTGGAGGCCGTCGCCGTCCACCAGCTCGCGATGCTGGACGGCTATAAGGCGAGCGTGCAGCAGGGCGCGCAGCGGCTGCTCGACAAGGTGGACCCCGCGCCGATCGAGGCGGAGGTAGAGGCGAGCAGCCCTATGTATAAGGTGCCCCAGTTCCGGAGCTCCGCCGTGCTGGAGCGGCTGAAGGAGGCACACCGCGAGCTCGGTGGCGAGGACTGGTCGGTGGCCGAGCGGCGGGCGTTCCGGCCGGCGTTCATCAAGGCCTACCTCGCCCGGATGACCCGACGCCGATCCTGATGGCGGCATGCCGTTACAGACGTTAGCCCACCTCAGCTGCGGGCCGCAGCGCGGCTCTCGTCCTACCCACAATCCTCAGAACCCCTGACCATGCTTCGTCGCCCCTCCTTACGCCCCGTTCATCTCGCTGTGCTTGTCGGCGTGCTCGTCGTTGTCTCCGGATGCGGACGAGCGCCGCAGGTACCCCCGCCGCCGCCGCCGCCGGAGCCCCCGCTCACGGTGACCGTGGTCGGTGAGGAAGACCTCAACGGGGGAGGCAACGCGGCTGTCCTGCGGATCTACCAGCTCGCGGGCGACGCCAACTTCCAGCGGGCACCCGTGCAGGCGTTCTGGCAGAACGACGAGCAGGCCCTCGGCGGGGAGCTCATCAGCGCCAAACGTGAGGTGCTGCTCTTCCCCGGCAGCACCGAGGACGTCCGGATCGTCATCGACGACAGGGCGCAGTTTCTCGCCATCGCCGCCGACCTGCGGGACCCGGACCCCGATAACTGGCGCGCCATCTACCCCGTGGATGCGGTGCGCGGCAAGGCCATGGCCGTGCTCGTCGGCGACAACCGGCTGTTCGTGCGCGTGGAGTAGCCGGGAGGAACGGCGGGATTGTACTTGGGAAGCGCCGGGTTTCTCGTACTTTATGTGGGCAGAAGGAAGCGCGTGGATTGGCCGCGCGCTACGGATTAGATCGGATCGGCTATGGCGCAGGAGCGCAGCAAAGTTGTCTGGTACGAGGGGATGACCCTCGACCCTCACCACCTCCAGCAATGGGACCGTTACCACCACGACGTGGTCAACGCCCGTGTCGGGGCGATCACGCGGCACGGCTGGGGGCTGACCGACCTCGCCATAGACGAGGAGCGGCTGGCGAACGGCGAGTTCGCCCTCCTCCGGTGCGCCGGCATCATGCCCGACGGCTTCGCCTTCAACCTCCCCGACGACGGGCCGCTGCCCGAGCCGCGCAGCCTCGGCGACAGCTTCGGGGCCACGGGCACGTCGCTGCCCATCCTGCTCGCGCTCCCGTCCGAGCGGCCGAGCGGGGGCAACGTCGCGCGCAACGGCACGGCCGCCCGCGCTACCCGCTACGCCTCCGCCTCCGTCACCCTCCCCGACGAGAACACCGGTGCCGACGAACGCACGGTCGAGGTCGCCCAGCCGAAGTTCCGCATTGGGCTGGGGAGCGAGGCGTTACAGGAGTTCACTACGATTCAGATCGCCGACGTCGCCCGCACCGAGTCGGGGCTGTTCGCGCTGCGCGAGGCGTTCATCCCGACGTGCCTGAGCATCGGCACCTCGCCCCGGCTGATGCAGATGGCGCGGCGGCTGCTGGAGCTGCTCGTCGCCCGGAGTACGACGCTGGCCGAGCGCTGGCGCGGCGTCACGCAGCAGCGCGAGCTCTCGCCGGCCGATCTCACGGTGCTGGGACTCCACCTCGCCGCGAGCACGTACGTCCCCCTGCTGAGCCACCACCACGCCGGAGCCGGGAGCCACCCGGAGGCGCTCTACACGACGATGCTGGCACTCGGCGGCCACCTCTCCGCCTTCACCCCCGGTGTCTCTACCGCGCCGCGCAATTATCCCGTCTACAACCACGCCGACCTCACGGCGTGCTTCGGCGCGCTCGACGCCATCCTGATGGAAGTGCTCGGCGGGGCCGGGCCGAAGGCGAACTACACCCGCGTCCCGCTCGAAGAGCAGCGGGAGAACCTCTACTTCGCGCGCCCCGACGGTGCCCTCCTGGAGAAGGCGCAGTTCTTCCTCATCGCTCGCACCGACGCGATCCCCGAGGCGCGGCTGTCGCAGGACCTCCCGCAGATGATCCGCGTCGCCTCGCCGGACACCATCGACGCCGTGCTCCGCAGCTACACCCGTGCCCTGGGCGTGGACCACACGAATCGCCTGCCGTCCGGTGTCCCGATGGACGACAAGGCCACGTACTTCCAGCTACAGAAGCGGGGGCCGTTCTGGGAAGCCATCCAGCAGAGCGGCGGCATCGCGCTCTTCATCCCCGCCGAGTTCAGCAGCCTGCAGATGGAGTTGATCGCCGCCTGACCCCGACGCAATCATGAGCACGCGCACTGCGGATACGTCTTCCTTCTTTCGCACCGGCTTGGACGAGGCCGGCGGCCGGATGGAGGACGTCTACGCCCCGTGTTTCACGCTCGCCCTCCAGCTCCGCTCCGGCCAAGAGTTCGGCGATGCCGAGGTACTGCGCGGGCGGATCAAAGCGCTGCTGGAGAAGACGCGCCGTCAGGCGGAACGCACCGGCCTCGCCCCGGAGGACGTGCGCGAGGCCGAGTTCGCCCTCGTCGCCTTCCTCGACGAGACGCTGCTCTCGTCGGACTGGAGCCAGAAGGACCGCTGGCTGGCCCGGCCGCTCCAGCTCGAGCTGTTCAACCGCTACGACGCGGGCGAAGAGTTCTTCCACCGGCTCGATGGGCTCCGCGCGAACCCGAGCCTCCACGCCGAGGTGCTGGAGGTGTACTACCTCTGCATGGCCCTCGGCTTCAAGGGCAAGTACCAGCTCCACGGGCAGGAAGAGCTGCGCGGGCTGATCGAGGAGACGTACGCCGAGGTGGCGAAGCAGCCGGGCATGAAGACGACCGCGCTCGCCCCACACGGCAAGCCCCGCGACACCGTCGCCGCCGAGGTCGGCACCAAGGTGCCGGCGTGGGTGCTCGTGGTGGCGGCACTCGTGCTCGGGCTCCTCACCTACCTCGGCATGAGCGTCTACATCTCCAACACCGCCTCCGACGTAGCCCAGGACATCGAAGTCGTGATGCGTGAGTGATGCGGGATGCGTGATACGTGAGGGTGCCGTGGCGAGCGTCGCACCTTCGTTTTGCTTATTGCATATGCCAAAGCGCTACTCAACGTGACGAGCGGAAGGGGGCCCAACTAATTTCACGCATCACGCATCACGCATCACGCATCACGCATCACCTCGCCCTCTCGAAGCACCGCGCTACCCCATCTTCCCCCTACCCGAACCTCTTCCCCCTGCCCGAACCGCAAACGCCGAATCCATGAAGTGGCTGTTTAAGATCTTTACGAGCCGGGGCTTTCTGATCGGGCTGGGGTTCGTAATACTGGTGGCGCTCGTGCTGCTGGGCGGCCTCGTGATGGAGTGGTCGCTCGTGGTGACGGGGCTCGTGCTCGCCATCGTCCTGCTCGTGGTGGGCCTCGTGGTGATGATGGTGCAGATGCGGGCGACGAAGGCGGCGAGCGGAATCGAGCACCAGATCATGGCGCAGGCCCACGCGCAGCAGCTCAGCGTCCGGCCCGATCAGCAGGCCGAGATCGAGCGGCTCCAGCAGGACCTCGAGCGCGCCATCGAGACGCTCAAGCAGTCGAAGCTCGGCAAGAAGGGGTGGCGGCCGGGCGGTGGCAAGGCCGCGCTCTACGCTCTCCCGTGGTACCTCTTCATCGGCCCGCCCGGCGCGGGCAAGACGACGGCCATCGCCAACTCCGGCCTCAACTTCCCCGTCGGCACCGACCGCGTGCGCGGCGTCGGCGGCACGCGCAACTGCGACTGGTTCTTCACCGACCAGGCGATCCTGCTCGACACGGCAGGCCGCTACGTCACCGAGGCCGAGGACTCGGAGGAGTGGCTGGCTTTTCTCGACACGCTCAAGAAGCACCGCAAGGAGCGGCCCATCAACGGCGTCCTCGTCGGCATCGCCCTCGACGAGTTGGCCGGGGCCTCGGCCGCCGAGGTGGAGCGCCACGCCGAGCAGGTCCGCGCCCGCGTGGACGAGCTCATCAAGCACCTCGGCATCCGCTTTCCCATCTACCTCCTCTTCACGAAGGCGGACCTGCTGCAGGGCTTCGTCGAGTTCTTCGGCGAGTTCGGGCGGAAGGAGCGCGAGGTGATGTGGGGGGCCACGCTCGACAGCGAGCAGCAGCGGGATCCCAACCTCCGCGCCGTCTTCGAGAAGGAGTTCGACACGCTGGCCGAGGCGCTCTCGGGCTTCCGCTCGCGGCGGCTGCGGCGGGCGATGAAGCGCGAGGACCGCAAGCTCGTCTACAACTTCCCGCTCCAGTTCGCCACGGTGAAGGACAACCTCGCGCACTTCGTGGAGGGCCTCTTCCAGCCGAACCCGTACCAGGAGACCCCGATCTTCCGGGGGTTCTACTTCTCCAGCGGTACGCAGGAGGGCGTCCCCATCGACCTCGTCATTCGCGCCATCGAGGCCGAGTTCGGCCTCCCGCCCGAGGTGACCCCGCTCGATTCCGGGACGGAGGCGAAGAGCTACTTCATCAAAGACGTCTTCACCGACGTCATCGTGCCGGACCGCTTCCTAGCGCGGCGGACCTCGCGGGCGTCCACGCAGCAGCGGCTCGCCAAAGCCGGCACCTCCGTCGCGGCCGTAGTGGGCCTCCTCCTCTTTCTGGCCGCCACGTCGCAGGCGCTCGTCCGCAGCAAGCACGATCTCGGGAACGTGCAGGCCGCCGCCGCCGCCGCCGCGACCGTGCGGTGGGACGGGAGCGAGCCGCGCGACGAGGACCTCGCGCGCGTCGATAGTCTGCGGACCGAGATCGAGCGGCTCGAAGGCGGGCCGCCGCTGCTGCAACTCGGCCTCAACCGGCGCGGGGCCGTGCTGGAACCGGCCCGCCGGCTCTACCGCGCCCGCACCCGCGACTTCGTCGAGGCGTACCCCTTCGCCGTGCTCCGGCGGCAGCTCGGCAGCGTGCCCTCCATCGAGACGAATCCGACCGCCCGGCAGCGCACCTACGACGAGCTCAAGGCGTACCTGCTGCTGACGACGGACACCGGGCGGATCGCCGAAGAGCCGGAGGCGAACTTCCTCCGCCAGTACCTCATCGCGGTCACCCGCGAAGCCCTCTACGGCCCCGACTCCACGGCCGTCCTGCCGTCCGCCGCCGTCCTGATCGACGAGCAGATGGCGGCCTTCGTCGAGGGGCTGCGCGGGGGCGTGATCGCTCCGTTCGAGGCGGACGAGCGTACCGTCACGCGCGTCCGCGCGCTCATCTACGAGCAACCGACGATTGCAGGCGTCTACGCCCGGATCCGCAGCGAGGGCAACGCGACGCTCCCCGAGTTCCGCCTCGCCGATGCGATCCCCGGCCGCTTCCTCGGGATGTTTCAGACGGGCAGCGAGGAGGCAGAGGGGCTCGGCGGTCCGCGTGTGCCGGGCTTCTTCACCCAGCGCGGCTGGAGTGAGTACGTCGAAGACACCTTCAAAGAGGAGAGCGAGGACCCGTCCCGCGACGATTGGGTGATGGGCCGGACCGCCGGTGAGCTGCCGCCCGAGATGATGGACAGCGCGCTGATGCTCGAACGCCTTCAAGCGACGTACTTCGCCGAGTATGCCGCGGCGTGGCAGCAGTTCATGCGCAACGTGCGGTACAACGCCTTCGGCGACGCCCGCGCTGCCGTCCGCACCCTCGACGATCTCTCGAACACGACCGACTCGCCGCTGCTTTACCTGCTCGCCACCATCACCAACCAGACGACTTTTGCCAGCGCGCTGCCGGGTGGCGATCTCGCCAATGACGTAGTCTCTGCTGCCCGGCAGCGAGTGAACCGGGCGGCTCGGCGCGTCATCGGCGGTCGGACCGATGCGGGGCTGGGGGGAGAGGAGGGAAGTACGAATCCCGTGGAGCGGCAGTTCGCCGGGCTCCACGCGCTCCAGGCGCAGCAGGCCGCGAGCGGCGGCGCGTCGCCCGAACTGTACCAGGCGCTCGAAAGCCTCGGGCAGGTGTCCGGGGTGCTCGGCGGTGCCGCGGCCGACCCGGCGCAGGCCGCCGAGTTCGCTGCCACCGTAATCAGTCAGAACGGAGGCGAGTTCGACAACGCGCTCCGCTCGATCCGGGGTGGGCTCCGCCGCCTCGACGCGGACGTCCGGCGGACGCTGTTCGAGGAGCCCGTCGCCGTGGCGTGGGGGTCGATCCTCAACGAAGCGCAGCGCCACCTCAACGACCGGTGGCGCGAGGAGGTCGTCGCGCCGTTCCAGTCCACCCTCGCCGGGCGCTATCCCTTCGATTCGAACAGCCAGCAGGAGGCGCCGCTCGGCGACTTCGAGCGGTTCTTCCGCCCGCGCGACGGCACGCTCGCCGTGTTCTACGACGGGGCGCTCGCGCCGTACCTCACCCGCGACGGCCGCCCGCGCGCGTGGGAAGGGCGCTCCATCGGCTTATCGGCTCGGACTGAGGCCGCGCTCGAGCAGGCCCGGGAAATCGGTGAAGCCCTCTTCAGCGGCGGTGCGCTCCGGCTCGACTTCGAGATGCAGGCCGACGTGCCGGAGCGCGAAGGCAGCGCGCCGCCCGCGAGCCAGGTCTTCATCTCCATCCACGGGCAGGACGACGCGTACCGGATGGGCTCGTACCGGCCGTGGACGCCGTTCTCGTGGCCGGGCCGTCCCGGCGCGCTCCTCTCCATCTCCACGCAGCAGGGCGATCTCCCGGCCAAACAGTTCACCGGCGACTGGGCGCTCTTCCGGCTCTTGCAGGAGGCGCAGGTGCGGCGCGAATCCTCGACCCAGTACGATCTGAGTTGGCCGTTCCGGCAGCCCGGCAGCTACACCCTCACCGCGCGCTATACGCTCCGCGCAAAGAGCGCGTCGGCACCGTTCGGCAACCCCGGCCGGTTCTTCACCTTCGAGCCCCCGCCGACGCTGAACTGATTGTAGGGGTAGGGAAGGGCGGGGGTGTGAGGTACGACACCCGAACGCCCGCCTCCCAAACACCACCTCCCAACGCTCTGACCCATGCAAGCGGATTCCCCCGGCGCGTCGTGCTTCGGCAAGCTGCCGGCCCACGGCGATTTCATTCGCTATAACGCGAGCGGACGGGCCATGCAGGCCTTCGATGCCTGGGTCCAGAAGGGGGTTATGGAGGCGCGCAATCAGCTCGGGCCGGATCTCGTCGCCGCCTTCGAAGAGGCCCGGCCGACCTGCTTCTTTATCGACGTACCGAACGCGCCGCACATTCTCGCCGGGGCGTTCCGCCCGAGCCGGGACCGGTCGGGGCGACGCTACCCCTTTCTCGTCGCTGTCGAGGTGGAGAAGCGGCACGTGGAGGGGCGGCGGATTCCGGCGTGGCCGGACCGGTACGCGTCGTTCTATCAGGCCGCCGCTGCGCTCGTGGACGACGCCGTGAGCGAGCGGCTCGCCGAGGGCGACCTGGCCGGGCGGCTCCAGACCCTACGTGCGGGCTACGACGCCACGCCGTTCCCGGTGGACTACGAGTTCCGGATGCGCCAGACTTCGGCGCAAGAACTCTGGACCCGGACGTGGGGCGATCCCGAGGACGGGCGTAAGTACGTCTTGCTCAAGAACCTCACGGAGACGATGGAGCGGATGACGAACGGCCGCACGGTGAAGCTGCACGCCGCACTCCGGCTCCCGCTCCCCAACCCCGTGCGCGGACTCGACGTGAGCTTCTGGCTGGAGGCGTGCTGGCGACTGCTCGGCACGACGCCTGACGCGCCTGCCTTTTTCTGGACGGCCCCCGAGGCGAGCGAGCCCATGCTGCTGGTGGCGTCCGCGCCGCCGCCAGCTGGCATCTTCCCCCACCTTCTCGCCATGCCCTCGGACAACGGCGTCTTCACTCTCGACGATGCGGCGGGGCAGCCCACCGCGCTCGCCGCGCTCGCCCTCCCGGCCCGCTACGGCACCCTCCTCGAAGACGACGCCCTCTCGCTCCACGCCTTCATCCAACGCCTCAGCCCGTGAGGCGCGATTACGTCGCGGTAGAAACGCAGCACCATTCCGTCTCCACCGCGAACACCGCGCTCCCAACCTCTCGACCTATGGCCGACGACCTCGAAGCCCCCGTCACCGAAGCCCCCGCTGCGGAAGATTCCGCCCCCGAAGCCCCGGACCCCTCCGACGCCGAGGCTCTCGACCCCGACCCTCCCGCCGAGGCCCCCGTTCTCTCTCCGTTCCTCCAGGCTGTCCGCGCGCCCATCTCGGCGTCGAACCCCGTCGGCGACGACGTGAAATACGAGGACAGCTTCCAGCAGCTCAAGACGGAGGTGGACAAGGTCCAGAGCGCGGGTGCCGACGCCGATTTCGACCGCATCGTCGAACTCGGGCGACGGGTGTTGACGACGCAGTCGAAAGACCTCACGGTGGCGGCCTATCTCGGCCTCGGCCTCGTCCGCACGCAAGGGATCGATGGCGTGGCCGAGAGCGCGGAAGCCGTCCGCATTCTCTGCGAGACGTTCTGGGAAGACCTCTATCCGCCCACGCGGCGGATGGTCGCCCGCAAGAACGCGCTCCAGCTCCTCATCGACCGCACGCTCGAGTGGGTCGAACCGCAGAAGCCGACGAAGAGCGATGGTGCCGCGCTGGACCGCGCACTCGAAGGATACAAAGCAATTCAGGCGCTTGCTACGGAGAAGATGGGGGAGGACGCGCCCGTCCTCAGCAGGATCGTGAAGCTGCTGGAGGCGAAGGTCCGTGCCGTGCCCAAAGACGCCCCGCCGCCCCCGCCGTCCGCCGCCGGCCCCGCCGCTGATGGTGCCGCGCCCCGGCCGGCCGGCGCTACGGCAGGAGCTACCGCCGACCCGGCCGAACTCCGCTCGCCGACGCAGGCGGGCGGGGTCGTGCTGAGCGCAGCGGCCTTTCTGCGTCAGCACAACAAGACGGACCCCACGCCGTTCCGCCTCGTCCGAGCGCTCCGCTGGGGGGCGCTCGCCGTAGCCCCGCCTTCGGAGAACGGGAAAACGCTCATCCCCCCGTTCATCAAGGAGCGGAAGACGTACCTCAGCGGGCTGCTCGACCGCGCGCAGTTCGCTGAGCTTGCGGACGAGACCGAGAAATCTTTCCCCGAGCAGCCCTTCTGGCTGGATCTCCAACGCTACCTCGTCACGGCGATGGATGCGCTGGGGACGCCGTTCGCCGTGGCACGCGACGCCGTCGTGGAAGACATCGTCGGGCTCATCCGCCGGTTCCCGGACCTGGGGTCGCTTACCTTCAGTGACGGAGCGCCCTTCGCCGACGCGGCCACGCAGGAATGGATCGAGGTCCGTATCCGACCCGCGCTCCAGGGCGGTGGGGGTAATGCGGTCCGCGCGGCAACGGACGGGGAGGCCGGCGAGATCGAGGTCCAGTACGCCGAGGCCCGGAAGCACCTCGCGAAAGGCGACCTCGCCGCTGCCGTCACGGCGCTCGGCGAAGGCCCCGACGCATCGGGCCGCGACCGCTTCCGCCGCAGGCTCTACCTCGCTGCCCTCTGCACGCGCGGCGGTCGCCCCGCCGTCGCCCGTCCCCTCCTCGAACAGCTCGATGCGGAGATCGATGCGCACCGCCTCGACACGTGGGCACCGGGCCTCGCGCTCGAAGTCTGGACGGCGCTGCACGGGTGTTACGGAGCCATTCAGCGAAGCGCGCCCGCCGAACAAAAAATCGCCCTCGGACAGGCGGCTGACCGGGTTTTTGACAAGGTCTGTGCCGCCGATCCGTCGCGTGCGCTCGCGATGCTGGAGTCGAGCCAGCGGTAATAAAGTCTAAACGCCCAAGGCCCTTGCACTTCGTCAAAATTTATATACCTTCTCCATCCCCCCGCAAGCACTTGAGGATGAGTTACTTCGTGCGTATCGTGCTCCCCAGGCCCCTTCCGCCCTTTTTAGTCCTTACTCAGAGGTAGAACCCCCATGGCTCAGAGCTTTCAACGTGAGAAACCCCCCGCCCGCGTCAACCTCTTCTTGGAGGTGTCCAAAGGCGACTCCCAGCAGAAGATCGAGCTGCCGATGCGGCTGATGGTCCTAGGCGATTACAAGGGCCGCGCGGACAGCACCCCGCTCGCCGAGCGCGAACTCATCAACCTCAACAAGGACAACTTCGAATCCGTCCTCAAGTCGATGGATGCGAAGCTCGAGTACGCCGTCCCGGACACGTTCAAGGGCGGGGATGCGGAAATGAAGGTCGACATCGACATCAACTCGATGAAGTCGTTCGATCCGGAGGAGGTGGCCAAGCAGGTGCCGCAGCTCAACCGGATGCTGGCGATGCGGAACCTCTTGCAGGACCTCCGGAACCGCGTCGTCTCCGCCAACGATTTCCGGAAGCAACTCGAAGGCATCGTCAAGGACGAAGCGGCCCTCGAACGGCTCGCCGCCGAACTCGACCAGTTCGTACCGAAGCCGGCCGCCGACTCCGAAGCCGACGAGGCCTAACCCGCTCTCCTTTATTCCGCTCACGACTAGACCTACGTAACCGCATCATGGCTGAAGCTCAACAGGAAGGGGTCGCCCAAGCGGCCGCCACCGAGACCGAAGACAAGGGGAGCATCCTCGATTCCATCTTCCAGCAGGTCGCCGTCAGCGCGCCTACCGGGACCGTCGATGTCGGTGAGTTCGACGACGTAACGGCCAACGCAGACAAGCCGCGCGGGGCGGTCGTCGCCGCCGCCCTCCGCGTCTTCGTCGACGCCGTACACGACCTCGAAGGGCCAGTCCAGAAGGTGGACAAGGAGCTGATCGACTCGATGGTCGCCCAGCTCGACCACAAGCTCTCGCAGCAGCTCGACGTGATCATGCACCACGAGAAGTTCCAAGAGATGGAGTCCTCGTGGCGGAGTCTGAAGTTCCTCGTGGACCGGACGGACTTCCGCAAGAACGTCAAGATCGAGATGATCAACTGCTCGAAGGAGGACCTGCTGGAGTCCTTCGAGGACGCCCCCGAGCTGACGCAGTCGGCGCTCTACCGGCACATCTACACCAACGCCTACGACCAGCCCGGCGCAGATCCGTACAGCGCGATCGTCACGAACTACGAGTTCAAGAACACCCCGCAGGACATCTCGATTATGATGCAGGCGTCGAAGGTAGCGGCGGCGGCGCTATGCCCGTTCGTCGCGTCCGTCGGGTCGGACTTCTTCGGCAAGAAGTCCATGAGCGAGTTCAAGAAGATCCCGGACGTGACGGCCCACATGGAGACCGTCGACTACGTCAAGTGGAACGCGTTCCGCGAGAGCCCGGACGCCCGCTACCTCGCCCTCACGTTCCCGCGCTACATGCTCCGGCTCCCCTACGGCGAGGACACGGTCCCGGTCAAGAACTTCAACTACAACGAGGAAGTCACCGGCGAGGACCACGACAAATACCTCTGGGGGAACGCCTCCTTCGCCTTTGCCTCGAACATGGTGCAGGCGTACGTCCGCGACGGGTGGAGCGTCCAGATCCGCGGCCCGCAGTCGGGTGGGAAAGTGGCGGACCTGCCGGTCCACCTCTACGACGTCGGTAAGGGCAAGCAGATGAAGATCCCGACGGAGGTGCCGATCTCGGAGACCCTCGAGTTCGAGTGCGCCAACCTCGGCCTCATCCCGCTCTCGATCTACGAGGGGAAGGACTTCGCCTGCTTCTTCTCGGCCAACTCGACGCAGTCCCCGACGCTCTACGACGACGCCGAGGCGACGGCCAACAGCCGCATCAATGCCCGGCTGCCGTACGTCATGCTCGGCTCTCGCATCGCGCACTACCTCAAGGTGCTTCAGCGCGAGAACATCGGCGCGACGAAGGACGCGGGCAAGATCGAGCAGGAGCTGAACAAGTGGCTCAGCGGCCTCGTCACGAAGATGCCGAATCCGAGCGAAGAGATGATCGCGAAATACCCCCTCCGCAGCGGGCAGGTGAAGGTCACGGACCAAGAGGACAACCCCGGCTTCTACCGCGTCGAGATGGCGATCATGCCGCACTTCCAGATCGAGGGGATGGACATCAACCTCTCGATGGTGAGCAAGATGCCGAAGGCGAAGTAAATTTTTATTTTTTATAGCAGTTGTGTCCCATGGGGAGAGGCTCCTGCGTTTCCCCCTATGACACCCGAAGCTAGTCCCGCCGGCCCCGCCGGCTGGCTTCACCCGCGTCACTCACTTACTCACAGCAAGGAGGTTTTACCATGGCCCTCGAAGGCGCACTGTATTACTCGAACGACATCGTAGGCAGCAACGAAAAGGGGGGGCGCGACGGCTCCTCCGCCGTGATCGAGTTCGATCACGAAGTCTACTCCCCGACGGACACCCAGCGCGGCATCGTCAGCGGCGCGCGTGTCCACGGCAACGTCGTCTTGACGAAGGAGATCGACACGGCCTCAGCCATCCTCTACCAGGCCTGCTGCAACGGCCAGACCCTCGACGAACTCAAGGTCGAGTGGTATCGGATCAATCCGATGGGACAGGAGGAGCTTTACTTCACGCACACGCTTTCGGGTGTGAAGGTGGCAGCCGTGGAGCAGATCCTCCCGAACACGAAGGATCCCAGCAAGGAGCACTTCCGCCACCTCGAGCGTCTGAAGCTGCTTTACGAGCGGATCAACTGGAAGCACGAGGAGGGCTACGAGTTCGAGGACGCATGGAAGGACGCGCAGTAGCCGCCCACCGTTCGACCCCCGAAAGCCGCTTCCGGTCCACGGCCCATTCCCGGTCTGGAGGATCGGGCGGCTTTCAGCGTGTCAGCTTCGGTTCGTTCTCGTTATGGAAGCAAGCATCTACGACATCCTGCGGGGCACCTTCGGCGACGGGCGTCGGGTTGCGAGCGTGAGCACGGACGCGTGGCGGGAGCGGAGCATCATATCCAACCTCGACCGGCTTATGAACACGCGGCGCGGGGCACTCTCCCACCTGTCGGAGTACGGGCTGCCGGATATCTCGGACGTCTACCGCGACATGCCGGGGTCGATCACAGAGCTTCAGCAGGCTATCGAATCCGCCGTAGAGACGTACGAACCCCGCCTGCAGCATGTCCGTGTCGAGCACCAGTCCACGGACCGGTATTCGATGCAACTCGTGTTCTTGCTGACGGCGGAGACGTTGAACGGCGAGCGCATCCGCTTCAAGACGACGTTCTCGTCGGAGGATGAGGCGCACGTGGCCCCGGTCCGAAGCGCGGATTGACGGGTCGTTTCGCACAAGAGGGTAGGGGATGCACCGAGCGGAGCCGGGTCGGGAGGGGAAAGAAACCGAGCGAGATCACTTGCAGCAGGTATGAGTCAGCGACGCTACTACGACGAGGAGATGCGCTACCTGCACGAAGCGGGGAAGGCGTTTGCGCGCGCGCACCCCGAGCAGGCACGCTACCTTAACATCGACAGCGTGACCGACCGCGATCCGTACGTGGAGCGCCTCTTCGAAGGCTTTGCCCTGCTGACCGGTCGCATCCGCGAGCAGCTCGACGACGAACTGCCGCAGTACACCGAGGCGCTGTGCGAACTGCTGTTCCCCCACTTCCTCCGCCCCGTTCCCTCCCTCGCGATGGTAGGGTTTCGGGGACAGGCGGGACGGCTCCGCGAGACGACGCGGCTCCCACGCGGGACTGAGGTGCAGTCCGCCCCGGTTGGAGACGAAGGCGTCGTGTGCCGGTTCGTGACGACGCAGGACGTGTTCCTCCAGCCACTCAGCCTCGACGATGTGGCGCTCGCGTGGGCACCGGACGGCACCTCGAGCGTGGCCCTCTCGCTCGGGATGGGGGCCGGCGTCAGCCTTGCAGACCTCGATCTGCGCTCGCTCCGGCTCTACTTCCACGCCGAGCCGGCGACGGCCTCGGCCATGCACTACTTCTTTACCCGTCGGGTGCGTGAGATGACCGTCGAGAGCGGTCTGCCCGGCGGGCTCTCCATCGGGTTGGAGGGGTACGGACAGAACGAGGCGCTCACACTGCGTGGGCAGGAGTGGGTCCGGCCCGGCGGCCTCGACCCGAGCGAAGCCCTGCTCCCCCAGTCCGAGCGGTCGTTCTCCGGCCTCCGGCTTATGCAGGAGATGCTGTGCTTCCGGGCGAAGTTCTGGTGCGTCGATCTCCTCGGCCTCGATCGCTTCCGCCCCGAGACTGACCACGGCGCGCTCCGCGTCACCCTCCGCTTCGACAGGGCATTCCCTCAACCGCAGCGGTTCGGGAAAGAGCAGGTCCGGCTGTTCACGAGTCCCGTCGTCAACCTGTTCGAGACGGACGGCGAGCCTGTGCGCGTGGACCACCGGAGCGCCGAGCACCGCGTGGTCCCAGACGCGAGCCATCGCAACGGCGTTGAGGTGTACGCGGTCCGGTCGGTGACGGGGATCGAGGACGTGACGGGGCGGCGGCACTCCTACCGCTCGCTCCTCTCGCCCGAGCGGGCGGCCGGCGGGCGGACCTACACCGCGGCATCGCGCCGCGGCCTCGCCTCCCGCTACGCGACGACGCTCGCCCTCCAGGGCATCACGCCGTCGGAAGGGCGGCTCCCCGTCGAGACGCTCTCGCTCGAACTCCGCTGCACGAACGGGGCGATCCCGCGCGAGCACCTCCGGGAGCACGCCCTCAAGCGCCTCGCCTCCCAGAGCGTGCGCGGCGTCGAGGTGGATAACTTTACGCAGCCGACGCTCATCCGCTATCCTCCTACGGACCAGCATGCGGACTTCTACTGGATGCTGCTCTCGCACTGGTCGCTCAACTACCGCTCGGCAGCCACGCCCGAGGCGCTCGCCGGGGTGCTGAGCCTCTACGACTGGACCGATTCCGCGGTCAACAAGCAGCAGATCGAAGGCATCCGCGATGTGCGGTGGGCACCGAAGGAGCGCGTCCACCGGGGAGCCGTGCTGCGCGGTAGCGAGGTCACCGTCGAACTCGACGAGACACGGTTCGCCGATGTGGGCGATGCGGCCCTGCTCGGCCTCGGGCTCAGCCGGTTCTTCTCCGCCTACGCCACCCTCAACTCGTTCGTCCACCTCACCATCCTCCTCCTGCCCTCCGGGGAGCGGATGACGTGGGAGCCCGACAGCGGCGAGCAGCCGGTGCTATGACGGAGGCCGCCTCTCATATCGCCGAGCGCGAACAGCTCGATGAGGAGCCAACGACGCAGGGCGTGACGCCGCCGGAGCGCGGCATCTACGCCGACCTGTTCCGGACAGGCTATCGGTTCGATTTCTTCCAGGCCGTCCGCCTCCTCGAAGCCTTTTTCCCCGACGCGCCCCCGCCCGGCATGAGCGCCAACCCTGCCGCCGAGCGCATCCGCTTCCGCCCGAACCCCGCCATGGTGTTCCCGTCGTCGGACGTGCGCTCTGTGACGTTGGACGAGGACGGGGCCGAGGTGATGGTGACGTTCATGGGACTCTACGGGATCGCCTCGCCGCTCCCGATCTACCTCTACGAGGATCTCGCCACCGAGACGGACGACACCCTCCCGCTCCGCCACTTCCTCGACATCTTCAACCACCGGCTCTACAGCTATTTCTACCGCGCGTGGAAGAAGTACCGCCCCGGTGGGATCGCGGAGGCAGACCGTGACGACAGCACGGCCCGCTTCCTCGCCGTAGCTGGGCTCGGGACGCCGGGTGCGCTCACCGACGCCCCCGTGTCCATCGGGCGCCTCGCCGGGTTCGCCGGGCTCCTCAACCGACGCGTCCGTAACGCAGAAGGATTGTACACGTTGCTGGCCGCGTTTACCGGCGGACTGAAGCTGGAGATCATCGAGAACGTGGTGCGGCGGGTACGGGTGACGCAGCGGCCCCGCCTCGGGGGCGGAGGGCCCTCGGCCACGCTCGGCGGATCGGCCCTCCTCGGCGCGACCGTGCTCGACGCGGGCGGCAAGTTCCGCGTCGTCCTCGGCCCGATGGGACTGAATGATTTCGAATCCTACCTGCCCGGCGGCGAGAAAGCCGAAGCGCTCGGCTACCTCGTCCACCTTTACGCGCCCGACTTCCTCGACTTCGACGTGCTCCTTCGACTCGAAACCCAACACATGCCTGCCCTCCGCCTCGGCGACCGACAGGCCCGCCTCGGCGAAAATACCTGGGTGGGTCGCCCGCCCGACGCCGTCCTCACCGAACGCATCGTCACCTACGCCTAACTCCCATCGCCATGATCTCGAAAGACCTCAAGAAGCTCCTTCAGAAACTCAACGGCACCATGACGCGCGCCCTCGAAGCAGGGGCCGGGTTCAGCATCGCGCGCGGCCACTATGAGGTCACCACCGAGCACCTGCTCGCCAAGCTGCTCGAAGCCGGCGACGGCGACCTCCCCCGCATCCTCGACCGCTTCGGCGTGGACAACGGGAAGGTGTGGGAAGCGCTCATGGCGCGTTTGGAAAGCTTTAAGACCGGCAACACGGGCCGTCCCGCGTTCTCCCCGCTCATGCTCGACCTCGTCGAGAAAGCGTGGGTGGCGGGTTCCGTGCACCACGGCGACACGGAGGTCCGCTCGGGCTACCTCTTGGAGGCGATGCTGGAGAGCGAGGGGCTGCGGATGGACGAGGTGAAGGACGTGCTCCAGCCCGTCAAAGCCGAAGCGCTCCGCGACGACTTCTTCGAGATCGTCGCCGGCTCGTCCGAGAACCAGCCGTCGCACCGTGCCGGGGGGCCGAGTGCGAGCGGAGCCGGAAAGCGCGAGGGCGAGACCGCGCTCGACCTCTACACCGAGAACATCACGCAGAAAGCGCGTGACGGGAAGATCGACCCCGTGTTCGCCCGCGACGGCGAGATCCGGCAGATGGTGGATGTGCTCAGCCGCCGGCGCAAGAACAACCCGATCCTCGTCGGCGAGGCAGGCGTCGGCAAGTCCGCCGTGCTGGAAGGGTTCGCGCTCCGGCTGGCGCAGGGCGACGTGCCGGACAGCTTGAAGGAAGTCGAGATCGTCGCGCTCGACCTCGGGCTGTTGCAGGCCGGGGCCGGGGTGAAAGGCGAGTTCGAGAACCGGCTGAAGTCCGTGATCAAAGAGGTCAAAGAGGCCCCGAAGCCGACGATCCTCTTCATCGACGAGGCGCACACGCTCATTGGCGCGGGCGGGGCGGCGGGCACGGCCGACGCCGCGAACCTGCTCAAGCCCGCCCTCGCGCGCGGCGAGCTCCGGACGGTCGCGGCGACGACGTGGAGCGAGTACAAGAAGTACATCGAGAAGGACCCCGCCCTCGAACGCCGTTTCCAGATGATCAAGGTCGATGAACCCTCCGTCGAGGACGCGTCGACGATGATGCGCGGGATCAAGTCGAAGTACGAGGATCACCACGACGTCCAGATCACGAACGCCGCCGCGCACGCCGCCGCCGCGCTTTCGGAGCGCTACATCACCGGCCGCCAACTCCCGGACAAAGCCGTGGACCTCATGGATACGGCCTCGGCTCGCGTCAAGATGAGCCAGTCCTCGAAGCCCGGTGCCGTCGACAACATCGAGCGCCGCCTGCTCGACCTCTCCATCACCGCGAAGGCCATGCGGCGCGACCTCGATACCGGACTCACCCACGACCACGACGCCCTCAGCGCCATCGAGGCGGAGCACACTGAGTTCGAAGGGAAGCGCGACGCCCTGCTCGCCCGGTGGGAGCAGGAGCGCGACCTCGTGAAGCAGATCGACGGCCTCCGCCGCCAGATCTCCTCCAGCATCGGCGGCGATGGTTCGGCATCGCTCACCACAGGCTCCGCGCCGGCCGATCACCAGGCCCTCCGCGCCGACCTAGACCGGCTGAGCGCCGAGCTCGCCGCGATGCAGAAGGAGGAAGCGCTCGTCCACGCCGTCGTCAACGAGCACGTCATCGCCCGGATCATTGCGGATTGGACCGGCATCCCCGTCGGCAACATGGAGCAGGACGAGGCGCAGATGCTGCTCCAACTCGAAGACCGCCTCCGCACAGCCATCAAAGGGCAGGACGAAGCGCTCGACCAGATCGCCGACTCGATCCGCACGGCGAAGGCGGGGATGGGCAATCCCGACGCGCCGATCGCCGTGTTCCTCCTCGTCGGGCCGAGCGGGACGGGCAAGACCGAGACGGCCAAGCAGCTCGCCGAGCTATTGTTCGGCGGCGAGCGCTTCCTTATCACCATCAACATGAGCGAGTACCAGGAGGCCCACACCGTCTCCTCGCTCAAAGGCTCGCCGCCCGGCTACGTCGGCTACGGCGAGGGCGGCGTGCTCACCGAGGCCGTCCGCCAGCGCCCGTACTCCGTCGTCCTCCTCGACGAAACGGAGAAGGCGCACCTCGACGTGATGGAGCTGTTCTACCAGGTGCTCGACAGCGGTTTCATGCGCGATGGCGAGGGCCGCGAGATCAATTTCAAGAACACCATCATCCTGATGACCTCCAACATCGGGAGCGAGACCGTCGTCGAACTCGCGACCAGAGGCGATCGGCCCGATGCCGACACGCTGCGTACGGCCATCCACCCGCAGCTCGTCCACCACTTCCAGGCCGCCCTCCTGGCCCGGATGAAGGTGGTCCCGTACTTCCCGCTCGACAAGGTGGCCATCAGCCGGATCACCCGACTCAAGCTCAACAAGATCGGAAAGCGGCTCCGCAACACGCACGGGATGGCCTTCGAGTACGGCGACGACGTCGTGGACCGCATCGCCGAGCGCTGCACGCAGGTCGATTCCGGCGCGCGCAACATCGACTTCATCATCGACCGGACGCTGCTCCCCGAGGCCTCGCGCGCTCTCCTCGCGCAGATGGCCGACGAGCACGTGCCCGAGCGGCTCGAACTCGGCATCAACGACCGCGGCGACTTTACCTACACTTTCGACGGCGTCCGCTATGGCGCTGGCAACAGATTGGGCACCGATGAGCCGGAAGCCATCGATGAGCCGGAAGCCATAGCTACCGACGAGGTTTCGATGGACGGTGAGACCGAAGCGGCTGTGATGCCTTCATCGGGAGATGGTGAGGTCGGGGAAGCCAGCGAGCCTGAGCGCCCCGAGACACCCGCTGAGTAGGGCCTACATATTCCTGATCATTCTACTCGCATTACACAGGTCAGCTTACGATGCCGGAAAACAGGTTCTCATTTGAGGTCCAGGCGAACGACGGTGACTCCACGGCCAAGCCTGCCAGACCCCCCACCGTAACGAGTTTTACTGTTCTGGCGTTCGAGGGGGAAGAGAAGGTCTCGCAGCCGTTCGAGTACCGGCTCGTCCTCGCCTATGAAAAAACGACCATCGATTTTGAGAAGGTGGTAAACCAGAATGCCACCCTCACGATGGAGTTGGTTGAGGTCTCAGCGGCCCCGACGACGGCCAGCAATGCAGCTAGCTCTACGGCAAGCACTACGACCAAGAGCAAGAAGGTCGTAAAGGGGATCGTGTCGAGCTTTCGGGTAACGCAGCAACTCGACGACGGTCAACTGGAGTGCGAGGCAGTCCTCGTCCCCAAGCTGTGGCGGCTCGGGATGTTCTACCGGAGTCGGGTGTTTCAAGGCCTCACGGTGGTGGAGATCGTCGATAAGGTTTTGGGTCAGGACCTCGCCCCCCTCACCCAGGACCAGCTGGATGCAGCGGACTTGCTCGGCGGTGTTCCCGACACGAACAATGTCCCCGCGCTCATCAAAGGGACGGACTACGACTTCAAGTTCACGGACCCGGTGGCGTTCGTGTATCCGAAGAGGGAGTTCGTCATGCAGTACCAAGAGACCGACCTTGATTTCTTCCAGCGCTTGATCGAGGACATCGGGATCTATTACTATTTCGACGGTGGGAAGCTCATCTTTAACGATTCCAAGAGCCTACACCCTGACATAACGGGGAATAAAAGTGTAAAGTATCAGAAGGCGATGGCACCGGCTAAAGACCGCATATACCGCTTCGTGAGCAACGAGCGCGTGGTGCCTAAGACCGTTTCAGTCAGGGATTACGACTACGAGGCGTTCTCCCAGCACGCGAGCAAAAACATAGACACGAACACCACGAGTGCGGGAAATGACTACGCTCGTGTGGGGACCTACACCGAGCACGGACGATACGCTGTGGCGGACCGGGGGTGGGTGGGCCTGAAGACCGGTAAGGACGGTGATGGGATTCCTGCTGATCCTGTTACGAATGCCGAGGATAATCGCGTCAGCCGCTTGAAGCGCATCGCCCTCGTCCGGGCCGAAGAGCTCGAGGCGCAGCGAGAGCGGGGAGACGGGCTGTCGAACGTGTCGCGGCTCCAGGCGGGCCACGTCTTCACACTGGCCGGTCACTTCCTCACCCCGGTTAACGGGGACTACTTCATCACCTCGGTGCGTCACCGCTACGCCAAGGTCGCAACGAAGGTAAGGGAGACAATCAAGGTAAAAGACAAAGAACACACCGTAGAGCACACAGAGGAGAATCTGGTCTACGAGAACGAGTTCACCTGCCTGCCGGCTGGGATACAGTACCGCCCACCTCGCGTCACCCCAATTCCCCGCGTTCCCGGCATTATGACGGCGACGGTGAAGAATGACGACAAGATGGCCTACCTCGACGAGGAGGGTCGCTACCGCGTTCAGTTCCCCTTCGACCCTGCTCCCGAAGCTGGACCGTACAAGGGGAGTGAGGCCAAAAACCCCTCACGCCCGATCCGCCTCGCCCAGCCTTACGCTGGGAAGGATTTCGGGATGCACTTCCCCAACCGTGACAATGTGGAGATGGTGTTCGCCTGTCTCGACGGTGATCCCAACCGCCCTCTCGGCCTTTCCGTCGTCCCTACCCCCTGGATGCACTCGCCGGTCCCCAATACTGAACTCAAGCTAATCTCTCAGAACCCCGTAGCCGGCTCAGCTGCCTCTGCCGCTACTCAGGGGGGATCGGCCTGGGACGAGACCACCTTCGACGAGCTCAAAAACGTGATCCGCACGGCGGTCGGACACCAGATTGTGATGGACGACGGCGATCCGGGGTCGAGTGTAGGCATCACGATTCAAACCGGGAAGTCGGAGAACGCCGCCGGGCGGGATCTGCACTGGAGCAGCAAGATCGAGATGGGCGGCTATCGCCACATGAGTCCCGTCGAACAAGCCTTCGGGA
Organism: Rhodothermales bacterium; assembly: GCA_038232935.1. Classification (GTDB taxonomy): domain Bacteria; phylum Bacteroidota; class Rhodothermia; order Rhodothermales; family JANQRZ01; genus JBBSMX01. The sequence continues at coordinate 22,269 of JBBSMX010000004.1, forward strand.
TCGCCAGTCATACCATCGGGTGGCTCAAGACCGGCTTGAGCCGGGACTACCCTGGTCTCGCTTCGGGTGCCCTCGGGGCAGTAGCGTCGGCGGTCAACACCAACAACTACCTCGATGACACCTACGGGACTACGACACCGGTAGGAATTAACATAGCTACAAATAAAAATGTTGATATAACAGGAAAAGATGGAGTCAATATAACGTCACCCAACTTGTTTGGAATGTTTAGCTCTAGTCTGATGGGTGAAGATAGTATAACGAAAAGAAGTCAATATTATGCAGAGGCTATATCGAAATTTGTTGTTAATACCGTTTGGCAGGATCTCGTAAGTAATACAGCCGAGCTGGCAGATGGACTAGCCGATAATATCAAGGATTACTCTAAAAAAGGGTATCCACACCCGCTGGGACAAGCGTTGTTGAACTGGCGGTCCAACATCATAGATCAGCGCATTAGCGCTTTGTTTTTCACACTACTCCAGCGCACGGGAGTCAACATCTCCTCTATGGGCGAACTGAAGTTGACGTCGCTCCAAAGCACGGCCGTCGCAGCAGGGCAGGGGGGGCTCACCCTGAATTCGTACGGAGGCATCGAGCAAAAGGCCGACCTCGATGTCAAGATTGAAGCTGCGCAAGGCATCCGCATCGCTGCTGGAGGGGAGCGCTATAAGACGGACGGAATCCTAGGGGTCGTGGGGAAAAGAGCAAAGCCCTTTCTGCCCGTGCTAAAAGCCATTCAATTTGTCTCGTCTTTGGGAGAGCGCCTAGGGCGAAAGAAGGAATACAACGAGGCGGAGTATCCTATAGAATTGGAAAACGAACAGGGTTCTATTTTCATTCATACCGGTGGGCCTGACGAAGATGGGAAGGGCAATATTCTGATCCAGACCGAAGGGACGGGTGATATCAAAGCGTTTGCTAACAAAGAAAAGATTCATGGATTTTCTACGAAGGAAGTCGTCTTCGAAGTTGGCGACCGTGAGGGCCTTAAGGACGAGGCTGTGCTGAAGCAATACGACGACGCGAAGAAGGGAAGCAAGCTGGGTACCCGCATCAAGCAGACGGACAAGGTCGTTGATGTCTTTGGGAAAGACGAAGTCATGCTCAGCACGATGAAAGATGGGAGCGAATCCTACCTCAAGATCAAAAAGGGAGATGAGATCGAGATCAAGTGCGGGCAGGCCAGCATCGTGCTGAAGAAAAACGGTGACATCACGTTCAAAGGCACGAATATCAAACTTGACGCGATGCAGAACATCGACGCGAAGGGCATGGACGTGAAGGTGAGCGCACAGAAGGAAGTGAGCATCAAGGGCGAACTGGGAGTCAAGACCGAGGGCGGCATTACAAATGATGTGAAAGGGGTCATGGTAACGCTCGATGGGACGATGACGGTTGTCAAGGGAAGCCTTGTCAAGGTGGGTTCCTAAGCTAATAACCACTCGATACGGAGAAATACGGTATGCCGAAACCTGCTGCCCAGCTCGCTGACAACGCCGCCCACGGCCCGCCACTCCTCGGTGCAGGCCAGCCGACGGTGCTCATCGCCAACCGTCCCGCGTGGTGCGTCGGCGACAACCACACGTGCCCGATCCCGAACGCGCCGCCGCCGGTCGGGCCGGGGACGCCGCACGGGCCGGGCATCACCGCGCCGCCGGGGGCCATCACCGTCCTCATCAACAACAAGCCCGCCGCAGCCCTCGGCGATATGGTGATGGAGCCGGGGGCCGTCATGCCGCCGATGATCCCGAACCCGATCGTGATGGGCGCGCCGACCGTGCTCGTAGGCTGAGATAATCCGTTCGCTCGGCCTACGGTTATGGCCTGCTTGAACAGGCCTCTGCCGTCTTCCTCGTAACATAGACACAGATCGCGCACACCGCCGGATTTCGACGTGCCGCGGGTTGCGTTTCAACCGATTCCGAACTGTCATGGCTACGAGTGCTGCGAACGAATCTCGCTTCTTTTTTAGCAACCCTGATATCCCACAGGAAGAACTCGAGGTCGTCGACTTCGTCGGCCGCGAGGCGATCTCTCAACTCTCTCGCTTCGAACTGAACCTGGTGTCGAAGAACCCATCGGTGCCGTTCTCCGACGTCGTTGATCGTCCCGCGATGCTCACGATGCAGGCGGGTACGGACCGATCGTACGTCCATGGCGTCGTAGCGGACTTTCAGCAGGGGAGCCCGGTCGGCGACTATTTCAGCTACCGAGCTGTGCTCGTCCCGCGACTGTGGCGACTGTCCCTCACCTACCAGAGCCGGGTCTTCCAGCACCTCAGCGTGCCCGAGATCGTGCGGCAGGTGTTGCAGGAGAGCGGCTATGCCTCGGACGACTTCCGTTTCGGGCTCACGGCCAGCTATCAGCCACGGGAGTACTGCACGCAGTATCAGGAGACCGACCTCGCCTTCCTCTCCCGCCTGCTCGAATACGAAGGCATCCAGTTCTTCTTCGAACAGGAGGAGGAGCGGGAGGTCCTCGTGCTGACCGACAACCGGGGCGAGAACCCGCCGATCGGTAGCGAGAACGCGAAGGTGATCTACCGGCCCTCCAGCGGGATGGTGCCGGCCCACGAGGAAACGGTGCGCGAGTTCGTCTTTCGGGAGCAGGCCGTCACGGGGCGCGTCGTGCTAAAGGATTACAACTACCGGACGCCGGATGCGGACATCCGGGCCGAATTCCAGATCAGCGATGAACTGTCGGGCGTCCACTACGAATACGGCTCAAACATCAAGGATGCCGGAGAGGCCGAGCGGCTTGCGCGCGTCCGCAACGAGGAGATCGAGTGCCGGCGGCGGTTGGCTACGGGCGAGGGGACCAGCATGTATCTCCGGGCCGGTCACCACTTCACCCTCGACAAGCACTACCGCCTCGACCTCAACCAGTCCTATCTCGTGACCGAGGTCACGCACTACGGATCGCAACGCGGCCTCGTGTCGATGCAGGTCGGTGAGGATGCCGCGATGCCCTACCGCAACGTCTTCACATGCGTCCCTGTCTCCGTACAGTTCCGCCCGCTGCGCGTCACGCCCGAGCCGAAGCTGCCCGGCATCATGACGGCCAAGGTTGAGTCCGGTGGCGGAGACTACGCCTACCTCGACGACGAGGGGCGCTACCGCATCAAGATGCCCTTCGACCTCGCCGAGACCGAGCAGGCCGGAGCGTCGAAGCCTATCCGGCTCGCGCAGCCCTACGCCGGGGCCGACTACGGGATGCACTTCCCCGTCCACGCCGACGCCGAGATGGTCTTCGCCTGCGTGGACGGCAACGTGGACCGTCCCCTCGGCCTCTCGACCGTGCCCAATCCCGCGCAGGGATCGCCGGTGAAGGGCGAAAACCACACCCGGAACGTGATCCGCACAGCCTCCAAAAACGAGATCTACATGGAGGATGAAGTGGGGAACGAGCGGATCAAGATCGAATCCCCCTACAAGAACAGCATCTTACAACTCGGCTCGCCCAACGTCGCGGCCGACGGCGTGTGCCTCACGACCGACGGGGCAACTGCCGTCCACGGAAAGGAAGGCGTATTCATCTCGGCGTGGGGCAGCATCGACCCCTCGCAGAGCTTGGCAGCGTGGAAGGCCGGCCTCTCGGTTCTGGACGGGAGCATGGGGGTGGTCGCTGCGGCTCTGGGGCTCCGACCCTTGTCGCTGCTGTCGGCGACGAACTTCGCTGGTTCGTTTGCAAGCCTTGTGACGGGCGTTCTGGGGCAGGGTGCTTACATCACGGCCCCGCACGGCGTCGGTCTCTATTCGAGCACGAGCGTTTCCGCCGTGGCAGGCGCGGGAGGGATCGGCCTGTACAGCGCTGCCGGCGCGGACATCTGCTCGGCAGCAGGAATTTATCTGGGGACCGTGGCAGGCGGCGTTCATATCGGGGCCGCGCAAGGCGGCGTGAAGGTCGCGGCCGGCATAGGCAACATCGAAATCGAAACCAAGACAGACGACATCGTCCTGACCACGAAGCTGGGCAACATCAAGCTGGACGCGTTCGACAAAATGAGTCTTGCTGCTGGAACGGGTAGGGTCCGGATCGAGAGTGAGTCTGACAAGCTGGAGTGCGAGGCCCGGAAGGATATCGAGATCAAGTCGAGAGAGGGTAACGTGCGAGTGGAAGCTGATCAGGCTGTAAACATCAAAAGCTCCCAGGAGCGAGTGGTGATCGAAGCGGAAAAGGAAATCGTTCTCAAATGTGGCGACACCACGCTTAAGATCAGCCCGGACGGGATCGACCTCGATACGAAGAACTACGTCGAAGTGAAGTCGGGCGGAAGTGTGAACGCCTATGCGGGCGGAAGCCGGGGGCCGGCTCTGCTCATGGGCGCGAGCGGTTCCTTCAGCATCGCAAACAACATGGCTGCTTATTCCTTGGACACGAGCGGTAAAGCCGCGATCAGTGCAGTTCAAGTCGATATCAATGCGAAAGCCATGGCCCAATTAAAGGCCGCGCTCACTAAGGTCGGCTAACAGCAATGCCGCTTCGCGCCGATATCGCTACGGGGGAGACCACGCTCGACCGGACTGACCTCCGGTTGGAGGGGGCGCTCCCGCTCGTGCTGGCTCGGCAGTACCGCAGCGGGGCGCCGGCCGGCATCTTCGGCGTCGGCTGGAGGCACGGGCTGGACCGGACGCTCCGCGTCGAGGCCGACCGGGTGGTCTACCGCGACGGCTCGGGGCGGGAGACCATCTTTGCGCCCGTCGGGGTGGGGATGGAGGCACGACACCCCGAGGGGCTGACGCTCCAGCGTCACGCCGACGTGTGGGTGGTGTTTGCCTCGCCGCTCGCGCAGGAGGTCTTCCGCAAGGGGACAGGCAGCGGGCCGCTGCCGCTCGAACGGATCGTAGACCCGAACGGCAATCGGATGAAACTGGGGTACACGAGCGGGCGGCTCGCCGAGATCACCGGCTCGGGCGGGCAGCGCATCCGGTTCGTGTACGCCGGCGGGGTCGTAGGGCAGATCGTGATCACCGGCGCGGACGGACGGGCGAGCGCGGTGCGGACGTTCCGCTACGGGGCGGGCAACACGCTCGTGGCCGAGACCGACGCGGCGGGGCGAACGACGGAGTACGCATACCAGGACGGCCTGCTCGTCCGTGCCGGTTCGGCGGGCGCGGCGTGGCTCGCGCAGTACGACGGCGATCGCCGCTGCATCGCCCTCTGGCACTCCGACGCCACCGCTGCGACCCACCTCGCCTACGACGCGCTTCGGCAGACGACGCGCGCCGTAGGCCTCGACGGGCGGCAGGCGCTCTATCGCTACGCCCCCGGCGCGGCGGGCACCGTCGTGCTCGAACGGATCGACGCCGAGGGCGAGAGCCTCAACTACTACTACGACGAGGCGCAGCGGCTCATCGGCTACTCCGCGCCCGGCGGCACCGTCGTCACGTTCCAGCGGCTGGATCCGGCAAAGGGGGAGCGCTTTCAGGTCGATTACGAAAGCCGTTTTTCGAACGCCGTGCTCGGACCGGGCGGTCTCATCGAAACGATAAACGGTTCCTCCGGGGGCGCTTTCGCGTTCGGCTACGACGAGCGCTTCAGCCTCGTGCGTCTCACGACGCCGCTCGGAGCGACGTGGACGTTCGAGCGAGACGGGAAGGGACGCGCCTCGGCCCTCATGAGCCCCGCTGGTCGGCGCATTGGTCTCCGTCGTGAGGGTGTGACGCTTTTCGTGGAGGATGCCGAGGGCCTCCGCCTCCGCCTCACGTTCGACCTCCTCGGGCGGATCGCCGCGCGCACGGACCGGCTCGGCCGCGAGCAGCGTTTCCGCTACGACGCCGAAGGGCGGCTCATCAGTGTGGCGGTCGGCGACGGATATAGCGTGACGTGGGACTACGACGGGGCTGGTCGGCTCGTGCGCCTCGTGGATTCCGAGCGTGCCGAGATCCGCCGATCGCACGACGCGGCAGGCCGCGTGCTTACCGCCGAGTCGGATCGTGGCGCGGTACGCTTCACGTACGATCTCGCCGGGCGAATCCACGGTGTCGAAGGAGCCGGAGGCAAGGTCGGATTCGCCTACGACGAGCAGGACCGTCTCCTCCGCGCTGAAGGCCCCGGCGGCACGACCGTCTTCACCTATGAGGGGAGCGAGACGACCGTGACGACCGGCGACCGGCGCGAGGTCTACAGCGCGCACGGCGAGCCGCTCGAAGAGCACGCGCCCGACGGTAGCGCCCGGCGCTTCCAGTACGGTGCGGCCGGCGAGCTGCTTACAGTCGAGCACGACGTGGGAGACGAGACGACGACCCTGCTCTTCGACTACGACGACGACGGTCGCCTCGTCAGCGCCGAACGCAGCGGCGCGGCCGTCGCGCTCGGCTACGATCTCGACGGCTTGCTGACGACGGTGGAGAACGACGACCGCACGCTCCGCCTCGACTACGACGCCCGACTCCGCCCCGCCACGCTCCACCTCGGTGAGGCGGCCTATCGCTTTGCCTTCGACGACGGCGACCGGTTGACCGCGTTGAGCGGAGAGGAAACGGGCTGCACGTTCCAGTACGACACGCTCGACCGATGCACGGCGTTTCGCACGGGCCACGAGGCGGAGCAGCGGACGACAGTCGGCACCGTCGAGCGTGTGCCGCTGGCGGACGGGCTGTTCGTGCTCGTCGCGCCGCGCGGTGCCGCGCTCGTCGCGGAGACCGACACCCTCGCGCTCCCACTGTGGGGGCAGGAGGAAATGCGGCTGCCGGAGCTTTCCCTCGAGGCACGGATCGTCCGAGCGCTCGTCCGCGGACCGGAGGCGGCGCTTGCGTCTCCGCCCGAAGGGCCGGGGCCGCCGGTCGAGCGGTGGCAGGGGCTTGTACAGGCGGAAGGGTTCGAGACCGGACTCCCCAGTGCGACGGCACTCGGCTTGCCCTGGCCTGCGCTCGATTTCTTCGCCCTCGCCCGTAACCGCTACGATCCGCACTTCACCCGGCGGCGCGCGGGTGCCTTCCCGCACCACCAGCCCGATGGCGCTCGCGCCCCCGACGCCGCGCCCACCGGCTCCCATCGGACGGGCGTGCTCCAACCACCCGTGTGGGCCGAGCGCGCGCACGGTACCCACCTCACGGCCATCCTACTCGCCTCGCCCGGCGGGGTCCCCGACACCCTCGCGCTCCGGCTCTACCGGACGCTCACACGCCCCTGACCCCGTGGAGTCGCCGCCACTCACCTTCGATCTCGACCGGCTCCGGCCCGGCGCGGACCTGCGCGAGGCGGACCTGCGCGCGGTCTCTCTCGCGTCGGCCGATCTCACCGGGGCGAATCTCGCGGGAATAGATCTCCGGGAGACCGAGATCGCCGGGGCGATCCTCGAAGGCATAGACTTCAAGGGGGCCGATCTCCAGGGCGCTCGGTTCACTGAATCGCTGATGAGCGGAGCGAATTTTACCGAGGCCAATCTGACGGGAGTGACGTTCGACGGGTGCCTGCTCGAAGGCGCGCTGTTTCGCAACGCTCGGCTCGACGGAGCCACGTTGGCGTCCTGCGTGGCCGACCGCGCCGACTTTCGCGGGGCCTCCCTGCCGCGCTGCACGATCGAAGGGTCGGTTCTCGAAGAGGCGAGCCTGGCCGGGTGCGAGATGGCGGGAGCGGTCCTCAGCGGGAGTGTCTTTAATGCCGCCGATCTCACCGGGGCGAAGCTCGTCGGCGCGAACCTCGAACAGACCCTGTTGAGTGAGGCCAACCTCGCCGGGGCCGACTTCACCGACGCCGTGCTCTCCGGGGCCATCCTCGACAAAGCGAGCGCGCCCGGTGCCATCTTTCGCCGCGCGTTTCTCGTCGCCACCTTCGCCCCGCGTGCCGACCTTTCGGGGTGCGACTTCTCGGGGGCCAAGCTCTCCGTCGGCACGTTCACCCGGTCGACACTAGCGCGGGCGACCTTCCTCCACACCACGGCCGAGAGCGCGGTCTTCGAGTACGCAGACCTCCGCGGGGCGAAGCTGAGCCAGTCCTCATTCAACTTCTCCAACTTCGTCGGGGCCGAGTTCGCGGGGGCGCAGGCTGCCACGTGCAGTTTCTTCGGAGCGGATTTCTACTGGACCGTGCTCGATGCTTTCCAGCGGACGCAGTGCGATTTCGAATCGGCCCGGATGCCCGAGTCGGTCCAGCCTGCGTTCGGGCCGGGCGTCGCGCCGCCGCCGATCCGCCCCCTGCCGCTCTATCGCCAGCCCGCCTCCGCGCAACCCCGTCCGAGCCGATGAACGTCACGAATGACACGCCGTTCGTCGACGGCCTCGCGATCGGAATGGGGCCGGACCGGAAGCCGTGCCTCGCCGTGCTGCTCAAAGCCACGTTCCGGATCCCCGACGGGGCCGATGGTGCGCCCGCGCCCGCTGCCGACGAGCAACTCCCCATCGCGGCCAGCGACGAGTTCTTCAAAGGCGACATCACCGGCAGCGTCCGACTCGAAAGCGACGTCGTCCCGTTCAAGCCCCGCGCCGACATCGTGCTCGTCGGGCGGGCGTATGCGCCAGGCGGCAAGCCGGTGCCGGCGCTCGACGTGGCGCTCCGCGTCGGGCGGGCGCAGCAGGCCATCCGCGTCTTCGGCGACCGGCGGTGGGTGTTCCCGACCCGGCTGGTGATGGTACCGACGATGTCCGATCCCGAGCCGTTCGCCGAGATGCCGCTCGTCTACGAGCGCGCCTTCGGTGGGTTCGATCACAAAGGGCGGGCGTGGTGCACGCAGAACCACATCGGCCGCGGGTTCATCGGGAAGAAGACACGCGAGTCCGTGGACGGCAAGGTGCTGCCCAACCTCGAAGACCCCCGCCGCCCGATCCGCTCGTGGGATGACCAGCCCGCGCCCGTCGGCTTCGGCTTCTACGGCCGAAGCTGGCAGCCCCGCGCGGCCTTCACCGGCCGGGCCACGCACGACCTCGACCCCGAGTTCGGCTTGCCCGCCGACTTCGACTTCGGGTTCAACAACGGGGCGCACCCCGCGCTGCAAGTCCCCAGCTACCTCGCGGGCAACGAGGAAGTCGAGCTGCGGCATCTCACGCCCGACGGCTACCGGCGCTTCCAGCTTCCCGGCCTCCGACCCGATATCGCCCTTCACGTCTACGAAGGAGCAAGCGGCGAGGCAGGATCTGACGCCCCCCCCGAACAGGCCGAGCGCCCGGTGCACCGCCACCCGCTCACGACTCACCTCGATACCCTCGTGTTTCTTCCCGACGAAGGTGTATTCTATCAGGTGTGGCGTGGGACGTATACCCTTCCTGAGCTAAGCCTAGGCACGATTGCGGGCATCGACCTCCGCATCGCATAACCCTCACCTCGACTGCCATGAGCGATCCGCACAAAAACGTAGGCATCCGCATCACCTCAGACCCGGACACGACAGCCATTCCGCAGCCCGGCACGGGGGCCGTGAAACGCGAGGCGCGGATGCCGCTCCGCTTGCTGCTCGTCGCTGATCTCACGCCGCAACGGCGGCCGAACTGGCGGGGCGATTCGCTCCTGCGGCGGGTGGACGCGCACGGTTTCGCCGGGCTGATGGAGGAGTGGCAGCCCGCGCTCCGGCTCGACGTGCCGAACCGGCTCAGTCCGCAACCTCCGTCGCTAGAGATCGGACTTCGGTTTCGGTCCTTAAAGGACTTCGCGCCGTCCGCGATTGCTCGGCAGGTGCCGGCGCTCGCGCGACTGCTCGCGATCCGCACCGAGGTCTACGGCGTCCGCACAAAGGGGACCGACCGCGAGACCTTCCGCGACCGGCTCGGGGAGGCCGGGGTGGATGCGGCGTCGGCGGACGGGCTCTACGCCCAGCTCACCATCGAGCCGCCCAAGCCGAAGCCTGCGCCGGCCCCGCAGAGGGACGACGCGCTCGACCGGCTGATGGGGATGGTGGATTCCGGCGACGGCAGCGCCGACGAAACGAGCGGCAGCGGGGACGCGCTCGCCGAGGCGGTCTCCGACGGCGCGCGCCGCATCGCGACGTCGGCGGCCGATAAGATTCTGGAGGACTTCGACCGGAAGCTCGGCGGGCAGGTTCGGGCGATCATCGAGCACCCGGACGTGCGGCGGCTCGAAGCGGCGTGGCGCGGGCTGAAGCTGCTCGTGGACCGGCTCCCGTTCCGCGAGGGCGTCCACCTCGACGTGCTGGCCGCGCCCCGCGAGAGCCTGAGCGAGGCGCTCTATTTCCAGGTCCTCGTGCCGGAGCACGGTGCCGGAGAAGGCGACGGCCGCGACCCGCTCTCCGCCGTAATCCTCGGCTTCGCCTTCGATAACAGCCAGGCCGATATCGAACTGCTCGACGACATCGCCGGGACGGGTGCGAGCCTGCAAGCCCCGTTCATCGCGTCCGCCGGGCCGGAGTTCTTCGGGTTCGATGCGCCGGAGAAGATCGGGCCGCTGCCGCTCGTGCCGCAGCTCGTCGCGGGGCCGGAGTACATCCACTGGAACAAGCTCCGCGAGAAGGACGAGGCAAGGTTCGCCGCGCTCGCGTTCCCGCCGTTCCTGCTCCGCGCACCCTACGGCCCGGACAACCCGTCGAAGGATTTTCCGCTCGAAGAAGCGGGGTTCCTGTGGGGCGGCGGTGCCCTCGCCGTCGCCGTCGCGATGGCCGACTCGTTCGCGGAGACGGGCTGGCCGACACACCTCGCCGGTCGGCGGATGGACGACCTGCCGATCCACGAGACCGAGCGCGGCCGAACGCCGCTCGCCGTGCTGATCCCCGAAGCCAAAGCCGCCGAACTCGCCGACGCCGGGTTCGTCGTGCTCACCGGGGAGGCGAACCGCGACCGGATACAGGTCGCCCGCGCCCCGAACATCGCGCGCGCACAAACCTTCGACGACCCGGAGAAGACGGCGCATGCGGCAGCGCACGCGACGCTCGGGTGCGGCCTCTTCGCGGCGCGGGCCGCCCACCGTATGCTGACGCTGCCTACCGAAATCGACCCCGCCGCCTCGTTGGAGGCCAAGCAGGCCGCGGTGATCGCTTCGCTGCGTGCGTTCCTCGGGGGGGACGTAGCGGCGGACGCCGTGACAGCGGAGCTGGTCCCCGAGGCCGAGATCGACGGGCACGACTTGCTGGCCGTTCGTTTGCAGCCACCGCGCCACGTGCTGGACAGCCCCGTTCACCTCGCCATCGGCCTTCCGGTCCCGCGAGCATGATGAGCGCGGATGACCCGCAATAGAGAAGAAAATCGTTCCTAGTTACGTGGAGGCGCATTCCGTCTCGTGCCGCCCCATCATTCGTCCCTCCAGGGCCACTTTTTTGACCCCCCAACATCCTCCCTCTTCTCAGCCGACGGAGGCGCGGCCCACCATTCGGGTTCGCGTCGAAGGGAGTAGCGTACCCGGATTGGAACGGACATTTACGGAGCCGTTCACGATTGGCCGCGGGCTACAGGCAACGCTGCACGTGGACTCCGGCCGCGTCAGCCGCATTCACGCTGAAGTCGTCTTCGAGGAGGGCTGGGTGCTCCGCGACGCGGGCAGCACAAACGGGGTGTATTGTGACGGCGAGCGCATCGAATCGGTGCCGCTCGTGGGGGAGGTGGTGGTCCGGCTCGGGCGCGATGGCCCCGCCGTGCATTTCCAGGTAGCGGAAGCGGAGGGCAACTACACCCCGAGCGCCGATACGATTCCCAGCGATGCCCTGACGGGGAGCGAGCTCTCGCCGCCGGTGGATTTGCCGGGGAAAACGTCAGCGGCGAATTCCCGTGGCGATGACACCTCCGCGCGCGAGAAGCCATTCCCCTCGGAGGGCGGGACGATGGGGATACGGGGTGAGCCCCCATCACCGTCGGGCGCCGAAGGCAAGGGGAAGACGTCTGAGCGGTCGGTGAGCCAGGTCATCCGGCGCTACTTCGGCGACGATGCGGGGGAGCCTGCGGGCGAGCGGACGATGATGATCCGCCGGGCGTATCAGGAGGTCCACACGAAACAGAAGCGGAAGTACAGCGGCATCATCGGAGGCGTAGCAGCGCTGCTAATCGCGGCGCTCGGCTTCGCCATCTGGCAACAGATGCGGGTGGAGAAGCTGACCAATACGGCCGAAGCGCTCTTTTACGAGATGAGAGAGCAGGATCTCGCAACGGCTGAGCTCCGCATGCTGGCTGAAGAGGGTGGCAATGCCGCGCTCGCCGCACAACTGGACGAACTGGAAGCCCGTCGTCGCCGTCAGGCCGAACTGTACCAGGGGTACGTTGAAGAACTGGGCATCTATCGCTCGCTCAACCCGCAGGAGAAGGAGATATACCGGGTGGCCCGCATCTTCAACGAGAGCGAGTTCACGATGCCGGCGGGTTTCGTCCGGGAGGTGAAGGGGGTGATCAGCGAATGGCAGCGCTCCGGCCGGCTCAAAAACGCCCTCCAACTGGCCGAGCGAAACGGCTACACCCCCGCCATCGTCCGGACGATGCAGAAGTATGGGCTCCCGCCCGAGTTCTTCTACCTCGCCCTGCAGGAGAGCAACTTCGACACGTGCATCAGTGGACCGGAGACACGCTGGGGGATCGCCAAAGGGATGTGGCAATTCATCCCGCCGACGGCCCAAGCCTACGGCCTCTCCACCGGCCCCCGCGTCGACCTCCGCGTGTGCGACCCGATGGACGAGCGCCACGACTTCGCCCTCGCCACCGACGCCGCTGCCCGCTACCTCCTCTACATCTACACCCATCTGGCGCAGGCTTCCGGCCTGCTGGTCATGGCCTCGTACAACTGGGGCGAGCACCGCGTGTCCTCCAAGCTCGACGAGCTTCCCGAGACCCCCCTCGATCTCGTCCGGCAGGATTTCGAAGACGTGCCGCAGAACCCGCAACAGCGTAGCTACTGGCGGTTCCTCAACGAGTACCGAGATCGGATGCCCGACGAGACGAAGAACTACGTCCTGCATATCTTCTCCGCCGCCGTCATCGGGCAAAACCCTCGGCTGTTCGGGTTCGACTTCGACAATCCGCTGGAGCCGTACCTCCAGGAACCGGCGTCTGACCCCTCCGCCGTGGCCCTTTCCACCTCCCCTTGATCTGCTCGCTCATGCTGTGGAAGCGCTCTGCCCGCCCGCTCACGATTCGCTTCGGCGCCAAGTCCGATGTCGGCCAAGTCCGCTCGGAGAATCAGGACGACTACGGGCGCTTCCCGGAGGTCCAGTCCACCCGCAATGGGGACCAGCTATTCGTCGTAGCCGACGGGATGGGCGGGCACGAGGACGGCGGCCGGGCTAGCCGGGTCGCCGTCGAAGCCGTGGGGGGCACGTACTTCACGCATCCGGAGGTACCCGTGGAGGACCGGCTGCGCCGGGCGGTCAGCGAGGCGAACGCGCGGGTCTATCAGTTCGCGCAGGCCGGTACCATCCCGAAGAAGATGGGCACCACCTGCACCGCCCTCGCCCTGGTGGGGGAAGACGCCTACCTCGCGCACGTCGGTGACAGCAGGGCCTATCGGATCAATCGGGACGGGATCTCGCAGCTCTCGCGGGATCACACGCTCGTGGAGGCGCTGATGCGCGAGGGGGTGCTGACCGAGGACGAGGCCGCGCGCCATCCGCAGCGGCACGCGCTCGTCCGAGCGATCGGGATCGAACCGGAGGTGCAGGTGGACGTGCGGCGGCTCAAGACCCCGCAGTCCGGCGATGCGTTTCTGCTGTGCTCCGACGGCCTCGCCCGCGTGACCAACGTGGAGATCCGCGACATCGTTCGTTCTGAAACACCGCAGCAGGCGGCCGAAACCCTCGTCCAACTGGCGAACGACCGCGGCGGGCACGATAATGTGACGGTTCTAGTAGTAAAGGTTGAATAGGCCGAGCAAGAGATTAGCTTTGCGTATCCTAGCGTCTTGGCCCTCCGCTCTTCGAAGTACCCTTTATGCCTGACACCTACATCGGCCAAGAGATCGACGGCTTCCGCATCCTGGAGGAACTCGGGCGCGGCGGCATGGGCGTGGTGTACAAGGCGGAGGACGTGGCCCTCGCGAGGCCGGTCGCGCTCAAGATGATCGCCCGCGAACTCTCCCGCGACGAGTCGTTCGTGCGGCGCTTCCGGTCCGAGGCACGCGCCCTCGCCCGCATCAACAGCTCGTATATCACGAGCATCTACGCGCTACGCCGCACCGAGGACGGCATCTTCATCGTGATGGAGTTCATCGGGGGCGGCACGCTCGGCGACCTGATGGAACGAGGGCCGGTGAAGTGGGCGGCGATCCGGCCGGCGGTCCTCGAAATGATCTCGGCACTCGAGCACGCCCACGGCGTCGGCGTCATCCATCGCGACATCAAGCCGGGCAACATCCTTCTCACCGAGGCCGGCCACGTCAAGGTGACTGACTTCGGCCTCGCCAAGCTCCACACGGCCGACCAGGGGGTGACCGTCACACAAGGGATCGCCGGCACGCTCTACTACATGTCGCCGGAGCAGGTCAAGGGCGAGCGCAACCTCGACGGCCGCAGCGACCTCTACGCCCTCGGCATCACGATCTACGAAGCGCTCAGCGGCCGGCTGCCCTTTGAGCGAGGGGGCAGCGAGTTCTCTACGATGCGGAAGATCGTTGAGGACGAGTACCCGCCGCTCGGGCAGTTCGTGCCTGATCTCCCGCCCGGCGTTGAGGCGGCCGTCATGAAGGCGCTCGCCAAGAATCCGGACGACCGCTACGCGAACGCCGCCGCGATGTGTGCCGCCTTCGATGCGATCCCCGGCGCCGCGGCCCACGCTCCGGTCGTGGCGAACGGCGCTCCGCGGCGCGAGGCCGAGACGGTGATCGCGGGCGAGGCGTACCAGCAAGCTCCAGTGAAACCGGTGCGGGAGAAGCGTGCGCTGCCGAAGCAAGGGCTGGTGATCGGCGGCGGCGTGCTCGCGGCGGTGGTGCTCGCCGTCCTCGCGTTCCTCCTCTGGCCCGGTGCTACGACGTTGAGCGTAGCCACCAATCCGCCTGGAGCCGTCGTCACCCTCGACGGCCAACAGCTCGGTCGGACGCCGCTCGAGTCCGTCGCGGTAAAGGGCGACGGCGGAAGGCTGCGCGTCGAACGGACGGGCTACGCCCTCGTCGACACGCTGATCTCCTTCGCCGAGGGCGGGCCGCTGAACCTCCGGTTTCCGCTCGTCGCACTCGCTTCGCCATCGGGCGAGGGCTCGGTCGCGCTGCTGAACGTTACGTCTAATCCCTCGGGCGCTACCGTTCTCATCAACGGCGAGCGTGTGGGGCAGACGCCGTACACCCACCGCGATAGCACCGCCCGCCCGCTCGCCGTACGCATCGAGCGCCGGGGCTATCAGCCGTGGAGCCAGACGGGCGTCGCACTCGATCCTGGCACGCCGACAGAGATCCGGGCCGACCTCGAACGAGCGGATGCGCCGACGACCCCGGCCGACACACGGCCCGTCGACACGCGGCCGACTGACACGGGGCCGCCGGACACCGGACCGGCCCAGCAGGGCACTCTCACCGTCAGCGCGAATCCCGGCGGGACCGTGACCGTTGCGGGCCAGAGCCGGACGGATAGTGGGACGTTCAGCGTGCCCGCCGGCTCTACACGCATTCGTTGCCAGAACCCACTATACGGCACCTTCGAAGGGACAGTCAACGTGCGCGGCGGGCAGACGGCGACGGCGACATGCTATTTCACAGCCACCGTCAACGTCAACGTCACCACCGACGAGGGACCCACGTGGGGGTCCGTCTGGGTCGACGGACGCAACGCGGGGGAGACGCCGGCCAGCCTGACGCTCGGCCCCGGCACCCACACCGTCGAGGTCCGACGAGCAGGCTATCAGACACTCGATCCGTCTCGAACCATCACCATCGCGGCCGGACTGCAGCCGAAGACCGAGCGCCTGGTATTTCAGATGAGGAAGGAGTGACGCGAGTCCTCCTTCGTACTTACATTGGGGGGCTTCCCTCCCTATATCTACTAAGAACAGAAAGCTAAAGAGGTGACCAGTGATGCCCCCGATTCTATCCCGTTTGTTGTGTGCGGCGCTCTGCGTCGTTGCCGTTTCGTTCGCCCCCGTGCAGGCGCAGGACGTGGCGCTACAGAAGGCTATCGAGGCCTATAGCGTCGCGGAGTACGACCAGGCCATCACCGGCTTCGCCGCCCTCGTCGAAGACGCCTCGACGGACAAGGCCGTGAAGAAGGAGGCGCTCCAGTATCTCGGCCGCGCCTACGTCGCCAAGCGGGCCTACGACGACGTGCGCTCCACCATCGACCGGCTCCTCGACCTCGAGCCGCCGCTCGTCGAGCTCGACCCGGAGGACGAGCCGCCTGCGCTCATGAAGCTCTACTACGAAGTCCGCCGCGACTACGCGGGCTACGAGGTCCAACGGCCCGAGCCCGGTATGAAGACGCTGGCCGTGATGGACTTCACGAACACATCCGTGGACGAGAAGGAGCGCTTCGACTCGATGCAGCAGGGGTTCGCCTCGATGATGATCAACTACCTCGAAGGCGCGACTGGGCTGAAGGTGGTCGAGCGCGAGCGCATCCAGTGGCTCCTCGACGAGCTGGAGCTTCAGCGCGACGGGGGCCTCGTAGACCAAGCCTCGGCCGTGCGTACGGGCAAGCTCCTCGGCGCGAACGCCGTCCTCTTCGGTGCCTTCACCGTGCATGGGAACCAGATGTGGATCTCGGCCCGCCTCGTGAAAGTGGAGACCGGCGAGATCCTGCTGGCCGAGCAGATCTTCGGGAAGAAAGACGAATTCTTCGAGCTCATCGAGAAGCTCTCCGATCAGGTCGCCGATGCGATCGGTGTGGAGCTAGCCAAAAACAACAACGACAACAACGGTGGGAGTGCGAGTGCCGGGGGAGATGGCGAATCCCACTCGCTCGACGCCGTGCTGTCGTATTCGCAGGGGCTCGGGCTCATCGAGCAGGAGAAGTATCAGGAGGCCTACGACAAGTTCATCGAGGCGCTCGAGTACGACCCGAACTACACCCGCGCTCGGCGCAAGGCCGACAGCTTGAGGCCGCAGCTGGCGGCGGCTGGCTAACCTGCGCAAACCGCTGTCGTACTCTCTGGCTTGGGACCATGTCCCCCTCTCCGTCACCCCTCCCTTTATGTTTCGCGGACTCGCTCTTCTCTCCCTGCTGACGCTCGGGCTGCTGGCCGCCTGTGCGCCAACGAACGAGATCGGCACCGTAGCTCCGGAGAAGCTGGGCCGCGCCATCGACCGCGCCCGTGCCGACCTCGTCCGAAGGCCGAACGAGGCGAGCGCGCTCCGCGACCTCGGTGCCCTCCTCTCGCAGGACGAGCGGTTCGACGAGGCGGCCCCGTACCTCCGGCAGGCCTACGTCGAAGATCCATCCGGTGCGAAGACGCTCTACTACCTCGGCCTGCTCAACGAGAAGGAAGGCAGCCCCGACGAGGCCTTAAAGTTCTACGGACGGTTCGCGGATGTCTCGGTGCGCTCCCCCTTCCGGCCTCTGTTGAAGGGGCGCTACGAGTCGCTCGTTCGGGAGCGGATCCAGCAGGAAATGGGGGCGCTCGCGGCGCGGGAGGACACGCTCGCGACGGCGGAGGACATGCCTCCGACGGTCGCTGTGTTTCCATTCGCGTACCGCGGGAGCGACCCCCGCTTCGCTCCGCTCGGACGAGGGCTGGGGGAGATGGTGCAGGCCGACCTCGCCGGTATCGGCGGGCTTCAGGTGGTGGAACGGCTCCGTCTCCAGTCGCTGCTCGACGAGCTCTCGCTGTCGCAATCCGAGGCGTTCGATCCGTCCACCACGCCGCGCGTGGGGCGTCTGCTCCGCGCAGGCCGCGCTGTAGGCGGCTCTTTCGACGTGGACAACCGCGACCTCCGCATCGACGCCGCGCTGTGGAACTGGGAGGACCAGCCGTCGCCGAACTTACAGACCCGCTCGGATAACCTCGATAAGCTCTTCCAACTGAAGCGAGAGGTCGTGTTAGGGCTTGTAGAGCAGTTGGGCGTCCCCCTCACCGCCGAGGAGCGAGCCATGCTCGACGAGGTGCCGACGCGCAATCTGCAGGCGTTCATCATCTACTCGCGAGGGCTAGAGCAGGAGGACGCCGGCAACTTCCCTGATGCCGCCGGCCTTTACCGCGAAGCGGCGAAGCTGGACCCGACGTTCGAGCGCGCCGCCGCCGGGGCCGAGCGGGCAGCGGAGGTCGACCATGCCGGGGGATCGCTCGAGCACGGCCTCGCCGCCGCTCTTGCGCTCGAAGACCTCGGGGGGATTAACCTCGTCGCCAACCGGCTCAGCAAGCTCAACGATAGCATTGGGGCGACTTTTCTTCCAGGGGCGGGGGGCGACCGTGACAGCCCTGCGGGGGAAGCCGCAGCCGCGGACGGCATCTTCGACTCCCTTCCTGATCCCCCCGACCCGCCGGGTGGCAACTGATCCCAACGTTTTAATATGCGTGCATTGATATGAACAGGCTTTGGACTGGACGGCTCACAGCGTTTCTCCTCGTGCTCTCACTGGGCTTCGGGCCGGGCGTGCGCGCACAGGACTTCGAGGTGGAGACGGGCGGGGTGCCGGTGCCCGGTCAGTCGCTGAGCGCTACGGTGACCGTGTTCGCGAACAACCCCAGCAACGGCACGCTCTTTTACCGCCCCACCGGGACGAGGGAGTACGCTTCCTTGACCCCCCAGCAGAACAGCAACGTGTTCACCGTGGAGATCCCGGCCGGAGCAGTGACGGAACGTGGGCTCGATGTCTACGGCACGTACTTCGACGATGGAGAGCTGCGGACCTACCCCATCGAGAACCCGGAGGAGTTCCCGTACCGCCTCCCTGTGTATCTCGGCTCGTATCCCGTTCCCGTCGAGTTAGCGCCGCGCCAGTACCGGATGGTTTCGGTCGCGGCCGACCTCGGCGCGGGGACGGCGGCGGGCGAGCTCACGGACGACTTCGGCATGCCGAACATCGCGCGGTGGCGAGCGGCCCGGTGGAACCCCGCACGCAGCCAGTACGAGGAACTGCCGGACATCGCAAGCTCGCTTACGGAGGGCACGGCTTTCTGGCTGATCACAGCAGCCGGGGGCGGGTTCGACATCGACGCGGCGACCTCCACCAACCCCGACTCGCTACCGACCATCACGCTCGCGCCGGGGTTCAATCAAGTCGCTAACCCGTACGCGTTCCCCATCGCGTGGGACGACATTTTGAATGCGTCGGAGCTCGGTGGGTCGGACATCGGGGTGCCGTTGGCATTCGACGGGGTGTCCCCGTACGTCGAGGAGACCGTACTGCAGCCGTGGACGGGCTACTTCGTGCAGAACAACACGGGGCAGGCGTTGACGCTGACGGTGCCGGACTCCGAAGCGCTGGGCGATGGAGGCCGTCCCGATCTGCCCGAGGCGACCTACACCGTCCGTGTGAGTGCTGAGGCTGATGCCTACCGCGATACGCTGAACGTGATCGGGTTCGCGACAGGGTCCGAGATAGGGCGTGACGGGATGGACCTCGCGGAGCCGCCGCCCATCGGCGCCTACGTCCGTGTGAGCGTGATCGAGAACGGCGAGCGCCTGATGCGGAGCCTGAGACCGGAACGCGCCGACGGCGAGCTGTGGGACGTGGAGGTGACGGCGTCGGCCGATCTGCTCGAAGGCGGGCCGCGCCGTGCCGCCGTGTCGCTGAGCGAGGAGGGCGTGCGCCCGAGCGGCTTTCAGCTTTACGTGATCGACCGAGACCGCGCGACGGCGGTACCCGTGACGGACGGGGTGTTCGAGCTCGTGCTGAGCCGGGAAGCCCCGGTGCGACGGCTCCGGCTGATCGCGGGGACGGAAGACTTCGCCCGCACCGGCAGCGAGGGCGCGCCGCTCGAGTTCACCGGGTTCGCGCTCGACGCGAGCTACCCCAATCCGTTCGAGGACCAGGCTACGATCGGCTACCGGCTCGAAGGGCTGGGCTGGGCCACGCTGGAGGTCTTCGACCTGCTCGGCCGCCGCGTACGCGTGCTCGCCGACGGCGAGCACAGCGCCGGGCCGCACACCGCCGAGTGGGATGGCCGCGACGGGACCGGGCGGGCTGTCGCCAACGGCATCTACCTAGTCCGGCTCCGCGCCGGTGATGCCTCGGCGACGCGCCGGGCCACCGTGCTTCGCTAACCCCCCCGATGCTCGTGAAACGCTTCCTCTTTTCGATCCTTCTCGCTACGCTGGCCGCGCCGATTGCGCTCGGGCAACCGTCGGCGCTCTACGCTAATGCAGAGCGGCAGCCCTTCCGGGTCACGATGGAGGGGCTCTTCCAGCGCTTCTCCGACGACGGGGAAGACATCAGCGAGGTGAGCCTGCCCCTGGGCCTGTTCCTCCCCATCGGCGATAACGTCGCGCTCAGCATGCAGACGAACTACGCGGCGGTGAGTGGGAGTGATATCGAAACCGTCTCTAGGTTGGGCGATGCGCAGTTCGTGGCGAGCTACTTCCAACCTGCCGGGGTGGGCAGCCTCGTGTTCAGCCTCGGCGTGAACGCGACTACGGGCAACAGCGCGCTCTCCTTCCAGGAATTCCGGACGTCCACGCTGGCGGGTCAGACCGCGTACGACCTCCGCGTGCCCACGTTCGGGCAAGGCATCCGCGTGGCTCCAGCCGTTACCTACGCCTTCCCCGTTGGGGAACGCCTCGCGCTCGGCCTCGGGGTCTCGTACCAGTACCGTGGTCCCTACGAACCCCTCGACGACCTCCCAGACCAGTACGACCCCGGCGAAGAAGTCTTGCTCACGGCTGGGGCCGACCTGGGCGTCACGCCGACCTCCTCGTTCTCCCTCGACCTGTCGCTCGGTCTCAACGGAACCGACACGTGGGGCCCGATGACGTACGAGCCCGGAAACACCGTGACGGCGACGGCCCAATACCTCCTCCTCCTCGGCTTCCACCAAGTCCGTGCGGTAGCGCGCTACCGGGACCGAGGCGAGGGCAATCTGCCAAACGAAGCCGCTACGGCAGAGACGGCGGTGCCGACCCAGATCCAGTTCTTCACCGATGTCCGCTACCAGGTCACCCCGACCTTCGAGGTGGGCGCGCTCGCGCGCGTTCGTAATTACGGAGAGAGCGCCCTCCTCGGAGAGTCGCAGACGCTTTTCGATATCGGGGTAAACCCGGCTGTGGCGGTGACCGAGCAGGTGAGCCTGACCGGGCGCTTCGTCTACACGCTCGGTGGGTTTACAGGGATTACGGCCGGGGGAGGATTGAGCCTTTCATTCTAGCCGATGAGGCCTGGAGTGAGGTCGGACGCGGCGGGGCAGCGCTACCCGCTGCCCCGCCGCGTTTTTGGTCAGGAGCCTGCTGTTTATCGCTCGTTCAACCCCTATCTTGAGGCCCTTTCCCGAGGCTCCATGATTCCCTTCCAGCGCATTCTCGTCCCGTTTGACTTCTCGCGGCTCGCTGAGCAGGGGGTAGAGTATGCCGAGGAGTTGGCCGAGCTACACGGGGCGAAGCTGGACATCCTTCACATCGTTGAGGAACCAGCCTTCCCCTCGTTCTTCAAGCTCGGAGCGATGCGGATCTACGGCATGGTGCCGAATCTGGAGAAGGTGGCGTGGACGGCGCTGGAAAAACGATTCGGCAGCCCCGGTGCGCAGCCGCATTTGAGCTTCCACGTCGTCAAAGGCAGCGCGGACGTCGAGATCATCCGGTTCGCGGGGGAGCACGAGAACGACCTCGTCGTGATGACCTCACACGGGTTGACCGGGCTGCAGCACGTCCTCATAGGGAGCGTAGCCGAGAAGGTAATGAAGATGGCTCCGTGCCCCGTGCTCGTCGTGAAAGCCTTTACCAAGCGACCGAATCCGATTGAGGACGCGAAGAGCGCTGAGATGGCAGAAGATAACGGCGCGTCGGCGGGTGCTTGAGGGAGCCGTTTGCTGGCAGGTGAGTTAGAGGAAACCTCCCGTAGCGCGAGGCGCTACGGTTCATCCCTACCGCCTCACCCGCCCCAAGATGCCCAACCCCGTCATCCTCGTCGTGGACGACGACCCCGATGTCCTCCGCGCTATCGCCCGCGATCTTCGGCGCCGGTACGGTCAGGACTACCGGGTGCTCCGTGCTTCGTCGGGCCCTGAAGCAATCGCTGCCCTTGACGAGTTGAAGGAGCGGGGGGAATCCGTCGCCCTGCTGCTCTCCGACCAGCGAATGCCTCGGATGGATGGGGTTGCGTTCCTGAGCGAGGCCATGGTGCAGTATCCACGCAGCAAACGCGCCCTGCTCACGGCCTATGCCGACACCGACGCTGCGATCTCGGCCATCAACCGCTCGCAGGTCGATTACTACCTCCTCAAGCCATGGGACCCGCCCGAAGAGCGTTTGTATCCGGTTCTCGACGATCTCCTCAGCGACTGGCGAGCGGGGTATCGGCCGGGGTACGGCGGCGTTCGTATCGTCGGGAGTCGGTGGTCGCCGGAGTCACACCGGGTCAAGGATTTCCTCGCGCGCAACGCCGTCCCGTATCAGTTCGTGGACATCGAGAGCGAGGAAGGCATTGACGCGCTCGGATCGACCGATGGGGAGCAGGTGCTCCCGCTCGTGATCCTGTCTGATGGGGAACGGATGGCGAATCCAGCCTTGGGTGAACTGGCCGACAAACTCGGTCTCCGCACGCGGGCTGAAGACGAGTTCTACGATCTCGCGATTGTCGGCGGTGGGCCGGCTGGACTGGCGGCGGCCGTATACGGTGCCTCGGAAGGACTCCGGACGGTGCTGATCGAGCGCGAGGCACCGGGAGGGCAGGCCGGTACGTCCAGCCGCATCGAGAACTACCTCGGGTTCCCCGCCGGGCTCTCCGGTGCCGACCTCGCCCGGCGGGCTGTGACGCAGGCCGAGCGCTTCGGCGTCGAGATCCTCGCGCCGCAGGAGGTGGAGCGCCTCACCGTCGACGGTCCGTACAAGCGGCTCCGCCTTTCCAACGGCAGCGAGGTGTCGTGCCACGTGCTCATGCTGGCGATGGGCGTCGCGTGGCGCAAGCTCCCGGCGCCCGGCGCCGAGCGGCTTGCCGGGCGAGGGATCTACTACGGCGCCGCGATGACCGAAGCCATCGGCTGCAAAGACGAAGTGGTCTATATCGTTGGCGCGGGTAACTCAGCCGGACAGGCGGCGATGTACTTCGCCGAGTACGCGGCGCGGGTCGTCATGCTCATCCGCGGCGGTGACCTCGGCTCGAAGATGAGCCATTACCTCGTCGAGCGGATCGAGGCGCACGAGCGGATCGATGTGGAGCTAAACACGGAGATCGTCGGGTGCGAGGGTGACGACCACCTCGAACGCCTCGTGCTGGAGTGCAGTGTGACCGGGGACCGGGAGGCGGTCGAGACGCGGTACCTCTTCGTGTTCATCGGAGCTGCGCCGAATACGGAGTGGCTCGATGGCGTCGTGGTCCGCGATACGCAAGGGTTCGTCCCTACCGGCCCTGACCTCGCCGAGCACGAGCTCGATGGCTGGCCGCTGGAGCGCGCGCCGTATTTGCTGGAGACGAACGTGCCCGGCATCTTCGTCGCGGGCGACGTGCGCCACGAGTCCGTTAAACGGGTGGCGAGCGCGGTCGGCGAAGGGTCGGTCGCCGTCCACTTCATGCACCGCCACCTCGCCACGCTCTGACGTATGGACCTCGTTCTCGCCGCCAGCGCCCCGCCGTTCCTCGTCGAAACCGCCGTGCTTATCGTCGCGGGCGCGGTTGTGGCGTACGTCGGCTACCGGCTCGGGCTCGTCCCGATCGTCGGGTTCCTGCTGACCGGTGTGCTGATTGGGCCGCACGCGCTCGGGCTGATCGAGGACCCGGAGATGGTCGACGCGCTCGCCGAGGTCGGCGTGATCCTGCTGCTCTTTACGATCGGGATCGAGTTCTCGCTCGAAAAGCTCGCGCGGATCCAACGGCTCATCTTCGGCGGTGGCGGGTTGCAGGTCGTCCTCACGACGGCGGCGACGGCAGGCGTGCTTATGCTCGCGGGCGTGCCGTGGCAGGCGGGCGTCTTTACCGGCTTCCTCGTCGCCCTCTCTTCGACGGCGATCGTGCTCAAGCTGCTCGGCAGCCGGGGCGAGTCGAACGCGCCGCACGGCCAGGTCGGCCTCGGGCTTCTCATCTTTCAGGACCTCGCGATCATCGTGATGGTCTTGCTCGTGCCGATGCTGGCCGGGGCGGGCGGTACGGCGCTCGACATCGGGTGGGCGCTCCTCAAGGCCGGACTCGTGATCGCGGCCGTCCTCCTCGGGGCGCGTCGGGTGATGCCGGCCGTGCTGGAGCGCGTAGCGCGGACGTGCTCGCAGGAGCTATTCCTGCTGTCCGTCATCGCGCTCTGCTTCGGCACGGCGTGGCTGACGAGCCTCGCGGGCGTCTCCGTCGCGCTCGGCGCGTTCCTCGCCGGACTGATCGTGAGCGAGAGCCGGTTCAGCGAGCACGCCTTCGGCGAGATCATGCCGCTCCAGATCCTCTTCTCCGCGACGTTCTTCGTCTCGGTCGGGATGCTGCTCGACCTCGGGTTCCTCGTCACGAACCTCCCGCTCGTGCTCGGCGTGGTCGTAGCCGTGCTCGTGCTGAAAGCCGTCGTGGCGGGCGTGAGCGTGCGATTGCTGGGGTACGGGCTGCCCGTCGCGGCAGCGTCGGGGCTGCTGCTGGCGCAGGTCGGCGAGTTCTCGTTCGTGCTCGAACGGGCAGGGCGCGAGCTGGGGTTGTACCCGGCCGGGCTCGAAGGGACCGGCAGCCAGGCGTTCATCGCGGCGACCGTTCTGCTGATGGTGCTGACGCCCGCGCTCGCGAGCCTCGGCGCGCGGCTCGGGCGAACGATGGAAGCGAAGCGCGAGGACGCCGAAGTGGAGGCAATGGAGGAGCAGGCTGAAGGACTGGCCCCGGAATATGCCGGGATCGAGAACCACGTGATCGTCGCGGGCTACGGGCGCTCGGCCCGGCGGCTCGTGCGCGTGCTGCGCGGCAGCGGAATCCCCCACGTCGTCGTCACGCTCAGCCCGCCGCGCGCCGACGAGGCCGAAGCCGACGGGCTCGTCGTCGTGCGCGGCCACCCGACGCGGGCGCACACGCTGAGGGAGGCCCGCATCGGCAAAGCCAAACTCCTCGTCCTCGCCGACGACGACCACGACCTCGCCCAGCGCACGATCTCCGTCGCCCGCACCCTGAACCCGACGATGCGGATCGTCGCCCGCACGCGCTATCTCTCCGAGGCGCAGGAACTAGAGGAAGCGGGGGCTGACCGCGCGATCGCGCAGGAGTTCGAGATCGTCGTCCAGCTCTTCGCCGACCTCCTGCGTGACTACGGCGTGAGCCGCGAGGAGATCGAGCGCCACATCGAGGCGATGCGCGGGAACGGCTACGTTGCGCTCCGCGAAGAGGCCGAGGCGGGCACACCGATCATCTGTCATCCGGACCGCGCCACGCTGGCCCGGCGTCACGTCCACGTCCGCACCGATGCGGCGGCGGCAGGCCAGTCGCTCGCCGCACTCGACCTACCACGCTACGATATCACCGTAGAGCAGATTCTCCGCGCCGCACAACCGGTTGAGACCGACGGTGCGTTCGTGCTGGAGCCCGGCGACGAGCTCGTGATGACGGGCTCGGCCGAAGGGTTTTTGGAGAGCGCGCCGCTGTTTCGGCCCGCCGGACTCGGTCTTGACGAGCACGGAGCAAACATCCCCGAGGCCATCGCCCAGTCCGGCGGCGACGGCTCCGCTTCGCCGGTGGACGACGACCGCGCCCCGGTGCGGCCGCGCCTTTACGGCGCGGACTGGTGCGCGCTCACGAGCGGCTTCCGTACCTACCTCGATCGGAAGGGAATCCCCTTCGATTACTACAACGTCGAGAAAGACGAGGCAGCAGCCGACGCCGTCCGCGTCATGAACAACGGCAAGCTGAAGTTTCCGATGGTCGTCGTCGGAGACCGGGAAATGAAGAATCCGACCTTGGATGAGCTGGACGCGGCGCTGGACGACGCCGGACTTCAGGTCGCCGACATCGCGTGACGAACCATGCCGACTTCTGCGCCCTTCATCGACACCCGTACGCCCATCACGTTCGAGCCTGATCCGAGCGCGGCGTGCTCCCACACCGATCAGATTCGGCCGGTCCGACCGAGCGCCCCAGGGTGCGAGGAATGTCTTGCCGTGGGCGATGCGTGGGTCCACCTTCGGGTTTGCGTCATCTGCGGCCACGTCGGCTGCTGCGATTCGTCGAAGAACAAGCACGCCACCAAGCACTTCCACGCTACCGGCCACCCGATCATCCGCTCCATCGAGCCGGGCGAAACGTGGGGTTGGTGCTACGTGGACGAACTCATGCTCTGAGCCCTATGGATACCACCGCCGTCCCCGTCGCCGATCTCCGCCAGGTGCCCGACCTCCAGGGGCTCCCCGACGAAACCTTCGAGTGGTTCGCTGAGCACGGCGAATACGCGGAGTTTGTGGTGGGGGAGAAGATGTTCGAGAGCGGGCAGGTGGCGGAGAAGATGACGATCCTGCTCGGCGGAGCCATGCAGCTCCTCTTCGAGGTCGGCGGCCAGCATCTGCTCGTGGACACGCTCCGGGGTGGCCGCATCACGGGACTGCTCCCGTATTCGCGGATGACCCACCACACGGGGATGGGGCTCGTCGTCGAGCCTGTGCGGGCTGTTATCGTGCACAGGCGAGACTTCTCCTCGATGCTGGCGACGAGCGAGGAATTGGGGCAGCGCCTCGTCGCGCTGATGAGCGACCGGGTACGCGAGGGAACGCGGATGGCGCAGCAACGGGAAAAGTTGATGGCGCTTGGAAAACTCTCGGCGGGCCTCGCGCACGAACTGAACAACCCCGCCGCCGCCATCCGCCGCTCCGTCGCCGACCTGCAAGAGCGGATCGCGCAGCTCCCAGGGCTCGTCGCACGGATGACCGAGCACAGGGTCAGCGCCGAGCAAGTGCGCCTCGCGAGCGAGGTAAAAAAGGAGGTCGCGGACGAGTCGCTCGAAGCGCTGTCGCCCCTCGTCCGCAGCGAGCGCGAAGACGAGCTCGCCGACCGGCTCGAAGGCCTCGGCGTCGAAGACGGCTGGCGGCTAGCCGAGACGCTCGTGGAATCGGGATTCACGCCGGAATGCCTCGATGACATCGCTGCTGAAGTCCCGGAGGACGCCGTGCCCGACGTGCTTCGCTGGATCGAAGGCGGATTGGCCGCGGACCGGCTCCTCGCCGAGATCGGCTCGGCAGCGGGGCGCATCTCCGACCTCGTCGCCTCGGTGAAGACGTACTCGCACATGGACCAGGCGCCGGACAAACAGCTCACTGCCATCGCCCCCGGCATCGACTCGACCGTGACGATGCTCGGGCACAAGTTCAAAAAGAAAGACATCCACTTCGTCCGCTCGATTCCCGAAGACCTGCCGGTGGTCCCGGCATACCCCGGCGAACTCAATCAGGTCTGGACCAACCTGCTCGACAACGCGCTCGACGCCGTCGTCGAAGGCGGGGCCATCGGCATCAGCGCCGAGGTGGCGGGTCCCTTCCTGTGCGTTTACGTGAGCGATGACGGAGCCGGTATCCCCGCCGAGATCCAGTCCCGCATCTTCGAGCCGTTCTTCACGACGAAAGGGGTCGGCGAAGGGAGCGGGCTCGGGCTCGACGTGGTACGCCGGATCGTCGTCAACCAGCACGGCGGCACGCTCGCTCTCGACTCGCAGCCGGGACGCACGGTGTTCAAGGTCTGCCTGCCGTTGCACGATGAGTGATCGCGTCCTCATCGGATCGCCCGATGTGAAATTCGACGAATCAGCGTAGGTCCGGCAACAAGACGAAATGGCGTTGGTACATAATGATGCACATGCAAACGGTGCGCCGTCCGCTGGTCTCTCTTCCCACCTCACGCCGCCGGACGGGACCTATCTCCTCTCTTTTCTCCATTCGTACGGCACCATGGAACTCAACACGCTCCACGACCTCTACCTCCAGCAACTCAAGGACCTCTACAGCGCCGAAACCCAACTCGTCGATGCCCTGCCGGACATGGCGAAGGCGGCCCACCACCCGGACCTGAAGCAGGCCTTCAGCGAGCACCTCCAGCAGACCAAGCAGCAGAAGAGCCGGCTCGACAAGGTCGGCCAGTCCCTCGGCGAAGACCTCTCCGGTGAGACCTGCCAGGCCATGAAGGGCCTCATTAAGGAAGGCAAGGAGATGATCAAGCTGAAGGCCGCCGAGCCCGTGAAGGACGCCGGTCTCATCGCCGCCGCCCAGCGCGTCGAGCATTACGAGATCGCCGGCTACGGCACCGTGTGCACCTTCGCCGAGATGCTCGGCCGCCACGACGACCTCCATCTCCTCAAGGAGACTCTCTCCGAAGAAAAGAACACGGATGAGAAGCTGAGCAAGATCGCGAAGCGGACGGTGGATCCCGCAGCGATGCAGGGAGCCCCGGCGTAACGCCAGCTTCGGTGGCGGGGGCTTGCATGGCGAGCCCCCGCCTTCTTCCCCTCTAAGGCGCTTTGGAGATGTACGAGACTTTCAGGAAGGAGGACGACAGCATCGAGGTCGTCCTCGAGCAGAGGACGGTCTGATGAAGAAGACGCTGCTGACGCTCGGCGGCATCGCCGGAGCAATCGGGCTGAGCCGGGTCGTGCGGACGCAGCACCGGATCCCGTTGCGGGGCCGGACCGTGCTGATCTCCGGTGGGTCGCGCGGGCTCGGGCTCGTCCTCGCCCGACGGTTCGCCCAGGAGGAAGCCCGCCTCGTCCTGTTGGCCCGGACCGCCGACGATCTCGACCGAGCCCGCGATGACCTGGAGTTACGCGGGGCCGATGTGCTCACCATCCCGTGCGATGTCCGGGATCGGGAGGCCGTGGAGGCCGCTGTCGCCCAAGCGGTCAAGCTGTTCGGCCGGCTGGACGTGCTCGTCCACAACGCCGGGGTGATCGAGGTCGGCCCGGCCGAGCACATGGACGAGCGGGATTACCGCGAGGCGCTCGACGTGCATTTCTGGGGCGCGTACTATCTCACCGAAGCCGCGCGGCCCCACCTCCGGCGCGATAGGGAAGGGCGGATCGCGTACGTCGCCTCCATCGGCGGGCGCGTAGCCGTGCCCCACCTCGCGCCCTACGCTGTGAGCAAGTTCGCGCTCGTCGGCTTCGCCGATGCGATGCGGGCGGAGCTGGCCGCCGAGGGCATCCGCGTCACGACGATCACGCCGGGGCTCATGCGGACGGGCTCCCACGTCAACGCTACCGTCAAAGGCCGGCACGAGGAGGAGTTCGCGTGGTTCGCCATCTCCGACGCCAACCTCCTCCTCTCCGCTGACGCCGACCGCGCCGCCCGGCAGATCGTCGAGGCCGTCCGCTACGGCGACCCGGCGCTCACGATCACACTCCCGGCCAAGCTCCTTGCCGCGCTCGACGGCGCGTTCCCCGGCCTCGTCGGCACGGCGATGAAGGGGGCGAGCCGCCTGCTTCCCGGCCTCGCCGGCCCGTCGGGCGACCGGCGCCAGACGGGGTGGGAGAGCTTCTCCGCCGCCGCGCCCTCCGTCCTCACCCGCCCTGCCGACGAGGCGATCTCCGCGAACAACGAGTTGCGCGGCCACGAGAACATCGTGTGATGCGAAGCCGAGCGATCACGACGGGGCGGGCGACCACGAGACGAGGGTCGTCTCTACGGGTGTAGAAAATTGGGTGTAGGGGCAAGCCCTCGTGGCTGCCCGACCCCGCCTCTGCCGCCGCGGATTGCCCGGCCCCCCACGCCCTCGTCTCAGAACCGGTAGCGGAGCTGGAGGGCGAGGTCGCGCACGCGGCTGCCCTCGACCTCGTTGAGCCCGCTGCTGCGGCGCAGCGACGAGACTAACCCATCAATAATTTGCATGTCGCTCTAAAATTTCATACAGTGCAGGAACGGCTACCGCCTACGAACAGTCTGTGCCACCCAAACCGAACGGTGCCATGCGTACTCTCTCTCTCTCTCTGCGCACTGAGTTTAGCCCTGATAGCGAGCGCTGACTATTCACGAGCGCAAGACCCCTCCGGTGACTGGTGTGCTTTCGAGCCCCCAGCCACCGAGCCCGCTGTCAATTACCTCCTCGCGCCGACCGGGCCGATCCGCGTCCCCGTCGTCTTCCACGTCTTCTACAACGATGCAGGGGTGGGGAACCACGATCTCGCCGACCTCCAGACGCAGATCGACACGATGAACATGGCGCTCGACGGCAGCGACATCACTCTCTTCCTACGGGGCGTGAACCGCGTCGAGGACAACGCACTCTTCGAGAACATCGACTCGACCGGTGCCAACGGGAGCGGAGCCAAGCAGACGCACTACGTCGATTCGGGCCGCGTGCTCAACGTGTACCTCGGCCATATTCCGGGTAGCACCGGCGGCTATGCTCAGATGCCGGTCCCTGGTTCCGGCGGTATTGGCGACGCCGTCACCGTCGAGACCTTCACGATTCCAGGTAACCCCTGGCGGATGGGGAGCCAGCCGGACGAAGGGGGCACCTTCGTCCACGAGGTCGGCCACTGGCTCGGTCTCTACCATACGTTCCAAGGCTCTCTCCTCGTGTCCGGTCGCGACGTACCCCGCCTGCCTCAGCAACGGCGACCAAGTCTGTGACACGCCCCCTGACTCGTTAGATTTGAATCAACCCCCCAACATCTGTTACGCGCAGAACTCCTGCCCCGACATGCTCGGACCTGGCGGGACCGACGCTGACGACGACATCTACAACTACATGGACTACAGCCTCAACTTCTGCTGGCGGCACTTCACGCCGGGGCAGTTCGAGCGGATGCGGGCGCTCGTGGGGCAGTACCGGGCGGGGCTCGTGAACGGTGACGGGGCGACGGTCCGCTACGACCGGAGCATCACCGTCGCGTCGAACCAGAATTGGGCGTGGTACGGGGCCAACGTTCGATTCCCCGCCTCCGAGGGGTACACCGTCTACGGAGGGCTCACCTCCTCCAACGCTACGTTTGGTCCTACTGATGCCGCACAAGGTTGGGACGGGTTCCGCTTCGAGAGCGGGGCTTCCGGGTCCCTCTCCGGGCCATCCGCTGGGTCCACCGTTGAGGGGGTGAAGCAATACGGCGGTGCGGCTCTCTACGTTCTGAACGCCGACCTCACCCTCGACGGTGCCACCATCACGGGGAGCACGCTCGGGAGCGGAGCGGCCGGTGTCTACGCTACCGGCTCCAGCGCCTACGTCCATGTCAAGAACGGTAGCTTCATCAAGAGCAATGAGGGGCGTGGGATCTATGCCGGCAATGGGGCTGATGTCTATGTCGAGGAGAGCTTCATCGAACAGAATAACGGGGATGGGGTCTACGCAGGCAACGCCGACGTCTTCCTCTACGACAGCGAGGTCAAGAGCAACGGCGGGTACGGCACGCGCGCCCACTATTTCGGCAACGTCGTATTCGGCATCCCCTTCAGCGGCTACCCCACGCCGAACCAGAACAACCTCCTGACGCAGAACTCCACCGGCACGCTCGCCGCTACGAGCTACGCCGACCTCAGCGCCGGGTCTACTCCCGGCGATTTCTCCCAGAACGACTTCTACCGGCAATCCTCCCAGCTCCACGCCTACGCCCGAACCTCCTCCGACGTCCGCGCCCAGTGTGACTTCTGGGGGAGTACGAGCGGTCCGAACCTCTCCTACGTGAACCTCGATGGGAGCAGTACCTTCACGTACGTGCCCTACCTGATCCAATCAGGGGGGAACTGCGGGACAGTCAACGCCCGCTCCAGTGAAACCCCCGGTGTAGCCAGCGTAAATGGAATAGAAGGCGATGAGACTCCGTCTGGTTTCACACCGCTGGTGTGGCAAGCACTTCAGGCAGCCGATGCCGGAGACTTCGCCACCGCCGCCGGCCTACTCCGGCGGGCTATCCGGGGAGCCGAAAGCCAGGCAGACCGGGAGCGAGCCTATGCTGTGGTCACCCGGCTCATGAGGCGGGTGGAGCCTGAACTGCTCGTCGCCTTCCTCGAAGGGCGGAGAAGCCGGGTGACGGAGCGGCCGTGGGTACTCTTGGCGCTGGCCGAGGCACACCTCGCGGCCGGGGATGCGGAGGCTGCATCGGCTGCTGCCTCGGCGCTTACCGAGGAGAACCCCGAGGGAGCGCACGGCCTCTTTGGGTACGCCATCCTGCACAGGCTGGCACTCACGTCAGGGGACGTGTCGGCGGCTGAGGCGGTGCTCACATCGGCAGAAGTCGGGTGGCCGGACGCGGAGGTGACGGCGCTCATGCAATCCGAGCACGCGGCGTGGCTGGGCGAGGAACCGGCTGGCGGCGCGCGCTCGGCACCGACTCCTCTCGCGGCGGTAGCGGCGGTGGCTCCCGAGGCATACGCCCTCGAAGCGCCGTATCCGAATCCGACCGATGGGAGCGTGACGGTACCATTCAGGCTGGCAGACGAAGCTGAGGTGACGGTCGAGGTGCTCGACGTGCTCGGTCGCCGCGTAGCGGTGCTCCTACGTGAGCGGCTTCCGGCCGGGCAGCACGAGGCCGTACTCGACGCTGCACACTTCGCGCCGGGGCTCTACCTGCTCCGCGCTGAGGTACAGACGGACGCAGGCGACGTGCGTTTACTTCAGCAGCAACTCACCGTCGTCCATTGAATACGCTAGAGGCGGAGGAGGCTTGTGCGAGCGGGCCCTCTCCGCTTCTGCGTTTAGTCCGGAGGTCGGCAATGAAACGCGCTGTGTTGTTTGCAACGATGATTGGCTTCTGCGCCACGGCTTCTCAAGTTCCGGCTCAGCCTCTGGGTAGGCTCAATTGGGAACCCGTTGGCACGCTTGCTTATGCTGAAGGGCTATTTACGGCCGGCGATACAGCCGTCTATGCTGCTTCTGGTACCAATGGATTCTTCGTCATCCGGCAGGAGGAGCAGGATTGGACGCCGATTGTAGCGCCTCATGCCCAAGATGTATGGGTCTCATCTGAAGGGTACCTTTTCGCCTTCAATACGGTCGATACAGATCGCTCGACGGATGGAGGGCAGACGTGGCGCGAAGTTCTCAGCGGTAGTGAGACCGTCCCCTTCCTCACGCCTTCGAGAACCCTCTTGGCGGGCGAGGGCAATTGCTGCGGCCTCGCCCGCTCCACCGACGCCGGGGCGCGCTGGACGACGATCGAGATGGATGAGTTCGTCGGGTTCGGCCTCATCCCCTATGGCTTCGCCGCCCTTCCACCTTCGGAGACGCTCCCCCGGGACCGCATCGTCGGGGCAGGGCGCGGCGGTATCGTTTACAGCGACGACGACGGGCTCACGTGGGAGCCGACGGCGCTCGTTCAGAACTTCAACATCGTCGCGCGCTCCATCGTCCGCGCTCCCAACGGGTTCTTCTACGCCGCCGTCAACGGCCTCTTCGCCAGCGCGTTCGGCGGCGTCTTCGAGAGCGCGGACGGGGCAACGTGGGAGCTGGCCGGGACGATCCCCGGCGAGTGGAGCTACGGCTATCAACTTCTCTCTACCCCGGACGGTGCGCTCTACGCCATCGCCGTCGGGCAGCCCGAGGGGGGTGAGGTGTACCGGTCGCTCGACGCGGGGCGGACGTGGAAAGAGACGGGGCCGGTGTGGACGGAGCGGAATGTGCGGCTCAACGAGCTGGTGGTGGGGCCGGGCGGGCACCTCTGGGCCGGGACCACCGGGGTCGGAGCGGGGGCCACGGGCGGCGTGTTTCGGACGGTGGGGCCGGTGTTCACGGTGGCGGCGGAGGCCCCTGCTGCGGCGTCCTCGGGCCTCCGGCTCTATGCCTACCCCAACCCGTCGAGCGGAGGCGCGAACGTGGCGCTGACCCTCCCGGCCCCGTCGGTCGTCCGCCTCGCCGTCTACGACGCGCTCGGGCGCGAGGTGGCCGTCCTCCACGACGGCCTGCTTGGTGCAGGCGACCACCGGTTCTCCGTAGGCTCCGGCCTCGCACCAGGCATCTACGTCCTCCGTGCCACGGCGGGTGGGGCCTCGGTCTCGGCTCACGTCACCCTCATCCGCTGAGTTGGGCACCGTGCGTGTGAGGCTCGCTCAACGAGCTCTCCACTTACCTGATCGAAACGCCATGAAACGACTTGCTACGATCTGCCCACTCCTGCTGCCCTTTGTCCTCGCGGCCCCGACCTACGCGCAGGAGGAGATGCCCGACACGACGAGCGCCGAGCGCTACTTCCCCCTCGAGGGGGGGAACGTGTGGGAGTACGAGGGCGAGAACACCCTGTTTGGAACGCGAGAAGACCAGCGGCGGGCGGTGACGGGGGATACCCTCGTCGGCGACGTCCGCTACTTCCGCTACGAACAGCAGCTCGTGGATTCCACCGGGGCACCGGCCGGGCCGCTCCGCGTGGCCTACGTCCGCTTCGACACCCTCTCCACCGAGGTCCGGACCCTGGGCGGGAGTGGAGGCACCTACGGCGTTCCGTATGACTTCCCGCTCGGGGCACCCTTCGGCAGTAGCCCGGAGTACGACGGCTGTACCACGGATGTGCGCGGGGGGTACGGAATGACGGTCGAGATCCGTGACGACGCCGTCGTCACGTCCGTGAAGGTCGTGGACTTGGGAAATTGCGAGTATCGTAGCACCTTCGCGGCCGGCATCGGTTTCGTGGACTACAATGCGCTCGGCGGTTACCTCGACCTCGTCTACGCCCGCGTCGGCGGCATCGAATACGGCGAGCCCATCGCCGTAGCCGCTGAAGCTGCACCGGACACCATCGAGCCTCCTGCCTTCGAAGTCTATCCGAACCCCGCGCGCCGGTCGGTGACGGTTCTGTACGAAACAGCCGTGCCCGGAAACGTCCGGCTGACGGCGACAGACGCGCTCGGACGGGCCGTAGCCGTGCTGGAGGACGGGTTCAAACCGGCGGGGCACCACGAAGCGCGCCTCGACGTAGCGGGCCTGGTGCCGGGGGTGTACGTGCTCCGGCTGACTACGGCTACAGGCAAGAGAACGCAAAAACTGACGGTGCTGCGGTAGGGGCGAGCGCGCTGCGCCCCTACGTCGTTTACGGCGGCGTGTCCCCCTCAGAATCGATAGCGGAGCTGGAGGGCGAGGTCGCGCACGCGGCTGCCCTCGATCTCGTTCAGCCCGCTGCTGACGGTGCGGCGGTCCTCGAAGCGCGTCTCGGCCAGCTTCAGCCGGAGGTCGAGGCCCTCGAACCGGCCGCCCGGCTTGAAGGTCAGCACCCCGGCTGTCATCGTACCATCGTGACCCGCTCGGTTAAGTGCCTCTCCCCGACTTCCGCACGGACGAGGTAAAGCCCACTTGGGAGGCCCGCCCCGTCGAGCGCGAACTCGTGCTTACCCGGCGCGAGCCACCCCTCATGCAACACTCCCACCTCACGCCCGAGCACATCGTAAACCGCAACCCCCACGTCCGATGCCGCGTCGAGCGTGAGCACGACGGTCGCCGCCCCCGCCGACGGGTTGGGGTACGCCGAGAGCGACACGGCTTCTGGCTCTGTCGCCTGCTCCTCCGCACTCGTCCCCTGTGTCACCGTCAGCGTGAGCGGGACCTCGACGGCCGCGCCCGTTCCGGCGTCGAACGCCTGCAACGCCGAGGTGTACATGCCCACCGCCCGAGCGCCCGCCCGGAACGTCAGCACGACTTCCATGCTGTCGCCCGGCGCGAGCGTCCCATCCCACGCTCCCTCCGGCCCGGCGTCCGAGCCCACCACGAGCCACGACGGCGGGAGCGGGTGCGGGCGGACGCCGACGATGCCGGTGTGCTCGAAGTTCGTGAACGTCATGTACATCACGCCGTTGGGGTCGATCCTGCTGCGGAGCGGGTTCGCCCGTGGGCCGAAGCCGGCGTTCTCGAAGAGCACAGCCGGCACCGGCGTCTCTAGCTCCTCGCCCTCGCTGGTGCCCCAGCGGTCCACCACGGCGATGCGGTTGAAGCCGGGCGCGCCCTGGGGGAAGGCGGCGTACTCGATGCGGACGCCTTCGGCTCCGCCCTCCGTGCCGCCGTGGGCGTCGGGGGTGCCGATGAGCGCGGGCGGGGGATACGGCTCGGGGCGGAGGGGGTAGCCTTCGGCGAGGGTGCCCGTGCGGTCCACCGCCCATATTGCCCGCGTCTCCCCGTTGACCCCGACGAAGTAAAAGAGGTCGGTGGCCGCGTCGTAGCTCGGGCCACCGGCGACGAAGTCGTCCACAGGCCCCTCCGGGGGGGCGAGTTCGATGCGGCGGCCGGTGGCGACCCCGTCGAGGTCGCCTTCGAGGAGAAGCACGCGGAACGTCACACGCTGCCCGTTGATCGAGCGGTTCTCCCCGTTCATCCACCACAGCGTCCCGCTCTCGGTGTCGTAGCCCACGCCCCACGTACCGGGGAAGGGGTCGAGTTCGGGGACGGTGGGGTGCTCGAACGAGCGGAGGAGCGCGAGGTTGGGCGTGAACTCGAACGTCCGGTGCAGCCCGCTCACCTCGGCGGAGAAGAGACGGCCCTCCGGCGTCATCGCAATGGCGGCGGGTCCCCACCCGCCCCCGAGGTCGTCCTCGTCGAAGCGGTAGAGCACCTCGCCGTAGGCCCCGCACGGCGCGCCCCCACCGGCCGCACCCCCCGCAAGCCGGGCTTCTCCTTCGGTTCGCTGCAACGGGCGGTCGAAGGAGACGCAGAAGGTGAGCGCTTCGCTCCCCGCGTTCGTCAGCGCCACCGTCCGCGTGATCGTTTCGTACCGCGCGACGTCTACACTCACGCTCGACGGCTCGATCACGAGTTGTGCCCGCGCGGGGGCGGCGCTCATCAACACCACGCCGAGCGCCACCCCCGCTGCGACGCAGCGTAGAGTCAGCGTCTCCATCATCGCTACCTCAAGAGGGTGATCCGCCGTGTGAGCACTTCGCCCGGCGTCTCTGCCCGGAGGAGATAGACACCGGAGGGGAGGCTACGACCACCGAAGCGGAAGCGGTGCGTGCCTGCCTCGCGTGGCCCCTCAGCAAGAACAGCCACGCGGCGGCCGAGCACGTCGTAGACCGTGAGACGAACTTCGGCATCGGTCGGCAGCGTGAGGACTACGGTCGCGGCTCCCGCCGACGGGTTCGGGTACGCCGCCAGCGACACGGCTTCCGGCACGCCGGCCCCGTCCTCCGCGTCCGTCCCCCGCGTCACCGTCAGCGTGAGCGGGACTTCCACCGCCTCGCCCGTCGCTGCATCGAACGCCTGCAACGCCGAGGTGTACGTCCCCACCTCGCGTGCGCCTGCCCGGAACGTGAGCACGACCTGCCGACTCTCGTCCGGCGCAAGCGTCCCGTCCCACGCCGCCTCCGGCCCGGCGTCCGAGTCTACGACGAGCCACGACGGCGGCAACGGGTGCGGACGGATGCCGACGATGCCGGTGTGGTCAAAGTTCGTGAACGTCATGTACATCACACCGTTGGGGTCCGTCCGGCTCCGCAGCGGGTTTCCATTCGGACCGGCCCCGCCTGCTTCGAGGAGCACCGACGGCACCGGCGTCTCGAGCGC
Organism: Rhodothermales bacterium; assembly: GCA_038232935.1. Lineage (GTDB taxonomy): Bacteria > Bacteroidota > Rhodothermia > Rhodothermales > JANQRZ01 > JBBSMX01. The sequence goes on from JBBSMX010000004.1 coordinate 59,533, forward strand.
CTCGCCCTCGCTGTTGCCCCAGCGGTCTACGACGGCGATCCGGTCGTTCCCCGGCGCGCCCAGCGGGAACGCCCCGTACTCGACCCGCACGCCTTCGGGTCCGCCCTCGGCCCCACCGTGAGCGTCGATGATGTTGAAGACGCCCTCGGAGTAGGGCTCCGGGCGGACGGGGTAGCCCTCGGGCACGGTGCCCGCGCGGTCCACGGCCCAGAGCCTCCAGTTGTCGGGGTTCTGACGGTCGCCGAGTATCCCGAGGAAGTAGAAGCGGTCGGTGGCTACGTCGTAGGCGAGGCCGCCGGGGTCGAAAGAGTCGATGGGGTCGTCGGGCGGGGCGACCTGGATGCGGCGGCCGGTGGGGACGCCGTCGAGGTCGCCTTCGAGGAGGAGCACGCGGCGGGTGCCGCCCTGACTTCCGCCCTGTCGCTCGAAGTTCATCCACCACAGCGTCCCGCTCTCGGTGTCGTAGCCCACGCCCCGTGTAGCGGGAAACGGCACGAGTTCGGCGACGGTGGGATGCTCAAAGGAGCGGATGAGCGTGAGGTCGTGCGTGAACTCGAACGTCCGGTGGAGAAAGCTCACCTCGGAGGTGAAGAGCCGACCCTCCGGCGTCATCACGACGCCAACGGGTCCCCACCCCGCGCCAAAGTCCTCCTCGTCGAAGTAGTGGAGCACTTCGCCGTATTCACCGCAGGGTGTACCACCGCTGGCTGCGCCCTCCACGAGCCGAGTCTCTCCTTCGGCCCGCTGCAACGGCCGCTCGAAGGAGACACAGAAGGTGAGCGGCTCCGCCCCCGCATTCGTCAGCGTCACCGTCTGCGTGACCGTCTCCTCCTGCGGCACCATCACCTCGATGCTCTGGGGTTCGATCACGAGTTGCGCCCACGCGGGGACGGCACTCAGCAAGACCACGCCGAACACCGCCCCCGCCGCGACGCGATACGAGGTCGTCGTCATCGCTACCTCAGCAGGGTAATCCGGCGCGTGAGCACCTCGCCCGGCGTCTCCGCTCGGAGGAGGTACACGCCGGAGGGGAGGCTACGGCCACCGAAGCCGAAGCGATGCGTCCCGGCCTCGCGCGGTCCCTCGGCGAGCGTCGCCACCCGGCGGCCGAGCACGTCGTAGACCGTGAGGTGCACCTCACCGTCGCGCGGCAGCGTGAGAGCCACCGTTGCGGCTCCCGCCGACGGATTCGGATATGCCGCCAGCGACACCCCCGCCGCATCAGGCAGGACAGCATCGGTTCCCCGAGCGAGTGCTTCCAGCCCAGCCCCCCGCGCGCGCTCACCGCTTCCGGCACGCTCGGCGTAGACCGAAGCGAGGTCGAGCAGCACCTCGTCCAGCCCGCTCTCCGGCTCCCCGTTCGCCGCCTCCTCAGCCGCTACGGCTGCCACGAGCGCCGCGGCCTCGGCGTAGCGCCCCGCCCCCGCTTCGAGGTGGGCTTCCACGAGCGAGAGCACCCGGCCGACCCCGCCGCCCTCCACCGGCAGCGCGAGGAGCTCCCGCGCGCCCTCGTGCTCGCCCCGCGTCAGAAGCTCGACGGCCTCGACTTCGAGCGCGGCCTCGGCCGTCGCCCGCAGCAGAGCCGGGAGGTTCGGATTGTTCAGCCGGGCGCGGAGGCTGCGGAGCTGCCCCCACGAGGCGGCGCGCTCGCCCGTCTCGTCGTCCCGGTCGCGGCGGTGGAGCGCCGCGAGGGTACGGACGAGACCGGGGGCGACCTCCGCCGCCGGGTCCGCCACGAGCGCCGCACGGGTCGCCCGGATCAACGCACGGAGTGCTGCACGCTCGCCGCGCTGCTGCTCCGTGCCGGAGGCATCACGTCCTGAGAGTGCGAGCGTGCCGGTGCTCGTCCGGCTCGCCGTGAGGCATTCGGGCGGCGAAACCGTGTAGTCGCAGTCCGAGGCCACCCCCACCTTGATGACGCCGCCGGTGAGGGCACCGGCGGGCGGTCCGCCCACATGGTCCCAGTACGTGTTCCCCGCGTAGATCGTCGCCCCGGAGTTGTTGGCGATGAAGACGCCGCTGTCGTCGTAGATCGAGTTGCGCCCGTCGTCGTCAGCGGTCCCCAGAGACCCGATGAAGGCCGTCCCGCCGGAGGCGATGGCGACCTCGCTCCCCGTGTTGCCCGCCACGCGGTTCACGCCGTAGGGCTGAGGGTTATTCGATTTCATCTGGAGATCGCCGCCCGCGAGGACCCAGATCCCGGCCTTGTTGGTGCCGAAGCCGCCCGCCACCCCATTCCCTTCGAGGATGTTGTGGTCGAACGGGTCCACGGTCGCGTCGGAGAGGCGGAGGCCGGAGAGCCCGTTCCCGCTCATCACCGTCTCCTGAATAACCGCGTCGGCCGAGATCGCGTAGACGCCGTTGCCGGTGTTGCCGTTCACGAACGAGTCGAGAAGGGTGAACGTGCTGCGGCACGCGCCGAAGCAGAAGACGCCCCCGCCAATCGTCTCGGGAATCCCGCTCCGAATGCCGGTCCCGTTCTGCTCCACCGTCGAGCCAGCGATGACCGTGCCGTCGTTGGAGAGCACGTCGATACCAACGGTATTGTCGCGGATCGTCGAGTTCGCAATCGTGGCCGTGCCGGGGTCGTAGACCGTGACCCCCACCGTCGCGTGCTCGATAGTGGCGTCATCGAGGTCGAGCGTGCCATCTGCGGCAATACCTCCCCACCCCTGCCCCGCGTCGCGCTCGGTGAACGTGGTACCGTCCGCGTTGAGCGTGCCCTCCACGATGAGGCGGGTGCCCGGTGCGAACGCGAGCGTGACATCTCCCAGGTCCCACGTCTCCCCGGCCGGAATCGTCACATCCTGGGCGAGCGTGCCGCCGTAGAGCTCCAGCGTCTGCACGAGCGCCTGATACGCGTTCACTCGACCGTTCCCCGCCCACCGTGGGTGGTAGCTGGGGTCGTAGTCCGCCGTCTGCTTGATGAGATCCGTGACCTGGGTCACGGAGAGATCCGGGTTGATCGCTAGGATGAGTGTGGCGATACCTGCGACCTGTGGGGCCGCGGCGGAGGTCTTGCTAAAGTTAGAGGTGTAACCGTCATCGACAGTTATCGTGGTAACAAAGAGCAGGCCCCCACTGCTTGGAGCGACTACGTCAGCCCTTCGCTCCCCGCTCGGAAAGACTTGGGGAGAATATGGGCCGCGGTTGTTCTCGCTCGTTACGCCCCCGACGGCAATCACGCCAGGCAGCAAAGCAGGGAACGCTATGAAGTCGGGTCCAGCCGTCTCCCCGTTGTTGCCTGCTGCAGCTACCATCACGATTCCTTTTCCGCCGCGCCCGTCTTCGAGCGCCCGTTCAAAGGCCGCTGCAACGTCGTCGTTATAGACACCAGGGAATCTGGTGCCCCAACTGTGGTTCATGACATCTGCCCCTCGCACACGCGCAGTGTCAATAGCGGCGGCAATTTCCCTGAAAGGAGCGAAAACGTCGCTCTGGATAGCAATCGGGAGGATTCGTGTCTTCTCGGATACGCCCCGCACCCCAATAGTGTTGAAGTCGGCTGCGGCGAGACCGGCAACATTTTGACCGTGGACGGCCCCTTTCCTCGGGGAGCCGTCACCGCCGCCTAAGGCCGGGGCCGTCCAGCCGTTTGCGAGCCGCTGTCCAGGTTCGAAGTCCATATGGTCTTCCACCCCGGAGTCGACGATCGCGGCCGTTACGGAGGCGCTTCCCGTCGTGATGCCCCAGGCGAGGTCGGCGTCGATGTCTACATCAGGGGTAATCCCGGACTGACCCGTGTTCTCGAGGTGCCACTGGTTGGGATAGAGGGGGTCGTCGATACTCCCTCCGCTGAAACTGGCGCTCGGCATGACGGGGCTGAGGCTCGGCGCGGCCAGGGAGAACGAGGGTTCGCTCTGGAGCGAGAGGTCAGCGTAGGCGTCGGGCACAGCCCATTCGGTCAGGCTATCGGTGTAGTAGGCGTTCGCCACCTCCAGCGTGCTGTACGCCGCACCGGCCGGCACGCCGAGGGTGTAGACCGAGGAGCCGTCAGCGAACGTGCCGGAGTCGACGGTCTGGACGCCGTACTGGGCGTTGAGCCCGGACACCTGAGCCGCCGTCACGCCGGGGCCGAACCCGGCGCGGACGTAGTCGGTGATCGTGAACCGCATGGTGCCGGTGCCCACGTAATAATCCGGGTGGTAGCGGGCTACCGATGTACTAGCGTCTAGTAGAGATTCGGCCTCGCCCTCCGTCAGCCCGCTCGCCGCGTCCACGACGTAGAAGTCTCGCGGGAGCACTTCGAGAACGGAGAAGTCCGATCCCAGCGCCTGCGCGAGGGCGGTCTCATCCACACCGGATGCCGCCTCCACGACGTACTGCCCATCTATAGGCGTGAGGGCAATCTGCCCTCCGCCCGACCAGTAATACTGCGCGAGGGGAGTCGGGGCGGCGGCGCAGAGGAGGAACGCGGTCAGAATGTATAGTAACGGTCGGGGGGGGCGCTTCATGAGGGTACCTCGTTGGGCTGATGGACGAAGCGGCGTAGGGCTATGGCGCGGGCTTCGGTGCAAGTGCCACTTCGGGTGTCGTGGGTCATTCAATCGTTCTTCACACTACGCAGAAAACCTGACGAAGTCAAATACAGGACAACAGGAGCCGTAGTTGTGACCGGAACAGTCCACCCTCGGCGGCCTACTCCGTGCGCCCGGCAGATTGCTGAGGCTGCCAGATATACGCTCCTCAGAAGCGGTAGCGGAGCTGGAGGGCGAGGTCGCGCACGCGGCTGCCCTCGACCTCGCCGAGCCCGCTGCTGATCGTGCGGCGGTCCTCGAACCGCGTCTCGGCCAGCTTCACCCGGAGGTCGAGTCCCTCGAACCGGCCGCGTGGCTTGAACGTCACCATCGCGTAGGCCCGCGTGCCGCGCCCGTAGAGCAGTGTGTTGGCGAAGACGCCGAGCAGGTCGTTCTCGAACTGGTAGAGCCGGGCGTCGTAACTCTCGGTGTCGAAGAACGTGAGGCGCGTGTCGAGCCGGAGTGTTTGGGTGAACTGCCAGCGGACGTCCTGGAAGAGGAGCACGCCGGTCTCGACCGGCCCGTCGTCCTCCCGGTAGCGGGAGCCCTCGACGCGGGTGCGGAAGCGGAGGTCGCGACTGGCTTCGTACTCGCCCTGCACGCGGAGGCTCTGCCGTGTCTCCGGCACGAGGCCCGAGAGCACGGCTCCCGTCGGCTGCGCGAAGTCGGCGCTGGTCTCGCGCGTTTCGGTGCGGCCCTGCACGTAGAGCGTGATCCACCGGCGCGGCTTGTGCTCGACGTAGAGGAGCGCTTCGTGGCCCGTCGAGGGGCGGGGGATCGTGAAGCGCACCCACGGGAAGCGGTACTGGTCGAAGTAGCCCGAGACGACCCACGCCTTGGCAGGACGGAGGCCGAGGCCGAGGTAAAGCCCCGTCTCGTTCTGACTTACGCCGTTCCGCTCGCCGAAGGCGTAGCCGTGGAGCGAGACGAAGTCGCGCGGGTAATGGCGGGCGACCACGACGGCTTCGAGCCGGCCCAAACTCGCCTCGGCTCCGGCGAGGCCCGCGAACACACCGTTCGTCTGCGCGACCTCGCCGAAGAGCTGGAAGTCGCTGAGGAACACGCTCGCGTACGCGCTCGCCGTCGTCACGTCGTCGCCGCTGAAATCGAACCGCTCGTAGGGGCGAGGACCGGGCGCGAGCGGGTTGTCGAACCGGGCGTTGTAGCCGACCACGCCGACCGTCGCGCGGTCGAGCCGGTACTCGATGCCGCCGCCGAAGAGGGTTTCGCCGAGGGCATCTTTCTTCGCGATCTCGCCGGGGGTGCGGTGGAGGCCGTCGGCGGCGAGGCCGGCCACGGTCGCATCCGTGATCGGGGCCTCGACGTCGGTCGTGTCCACGTCATTGAACGAGGCGTCGAGCGTGCGGCGGCTGCCGAAGGCCGTGGCGTAGAGGGCAGGCGTGACGGCGACCGTCGCGGCGGCCCCGCGGAAGAACTGGTTCTCGTCGGTCGAACCGTAGGGCCGGATCCCGCGCCCGCGCTTGACGAGCGGCCGGACCGACTCCCTCCCTTTGCCGAAGCCAGCGGCGCGCCAGAGCGCGAGCCCCTGCCCGAACTCGGCCACGTAGTCTCCCACGACGAGCGACTCGATCCGGCCGATGCGGAGGGCGGCGAGGTGGAAAGAGGCGAAGTCGTAGCCGTAGCTGCCGATGCCGGGGTCGAACGTGAAGGGCTCGCCGGGGTCTTTTTCGAGGGTGACGTTCGCGCTGAGGTTGCGGCGGAAGCTGGCTCGGACGCGGGTGTAGATCCGCTCGGGCGAGCCGGCGTAGCGCGTCGGCGCGTCGGGGTCATCGGCGAGGCTGTCGGGCAGGGCGTCGTACCCCCGGCCGAGGTCGAGGCGGCGCGTGACGCGCTGGAGCACTTCGACGCGGGCGTTCGCGCGGACCTCAGCGAAGCTCGGGACCTCGGGGTAGCGCGACGCCTCGGGCGCGGTGCGCGGGAGCGGCAGGCCGATGGAGAGGTACGGCCGGGCTTCGAGGTAGGTGTTCGGGTCGATGCCCTCGACGGCGCGCAGCTCCGGGATCGAGCGGAAGAGCCCGTTCTCCTCGCGGAAGCGGACGATGTCGCGGGCGATGAGGGGCGAAAACGAGGGGACCTGCGCCAGATCTTCGGCCGAGGCGCGGTTGACGTCGAGCGGGTTCTCGCGGAGGTCTTCGAGCAGCTCCAGCAGTTCGGTCGGGTCGCCGGAGATCTCGTCGTCGGAGAGGTTTTCCAGTACGGCCTCCTCCGTCTGATCCGTGTCGGTGGTATCGGCCGGGACCTCCTGCGCGAGCACGGCCGGCGCGAGGAGGAAGAGGAGTAGAGGGAGAGCGGGGGAAAGGAAGGGGGGGAGGGGACGCATCGGCGAGCGGAGCAGGGAGGAGGGCGTTTCCCGTTCCCTCGTTCGCCCGCTCTCCCAATCTCCCATTCTCCCTGTCACCCTTTCTTTCATTCTCAAACCTCAGAACTGCACGCCGAAGCCGAAGGCGGGTGTCCAGCCCAGCACCTCGTGCCGCTCGGCCGCCACGTCCGCCCGCAGAACCCCGACGGCCACGCCGACGCCGGTGCTGAAGCGGACGGGTTCCGTCGTGAACCCGGCGCGGAGGGAGAGCACGTCCACCGGCTGCACCTCCAGTCCGCCCCGGAAAGAGATGGGGAAGTCCACGTCTTTGTCCACGCTGAGCAGCACGAGGGCCTGCTCGACGGGCCGGTACGCGAGCCCCGCCTCTAAGCCGGAGCTGAGCGGGTCGAACTCGGTGAGCTCGGGGCGGTTGAGGTTGTAGGCGTGGAAGCCGAAGTCGAGGCCGGGCAGCACCTCCATCATCGCCCCGAGCGAGAGGCCGAGCGCACCGCCCGACCCGAACTCGGTGATCGAGACGGACGTGTAACCGAGGGCGAGGCCGACGTGGACGCTCCGTGAGGCGGAGACGGCAAAGGCCCGTGCGTAGCCTAGCCCGAAGTGGGTCTCGCGGAAGTCCTCGAAGCCGTACGTCCGCGCCGTCGTAGCGAAGGTGCCGTAGGGCGTAGGCTCGGCGTAGGCGACGGCGCCGAC